>NZ_CP032684.1:2169000-2493000 GCF_003627795.1 Rhizobium sp. CCGE531
TAGTGCGATGGCTTTTCGCTGAAGTCGTCCAGCCCCAGTTTCAGGGCATCGACGAGGTCAGCAATGCCGATCTTGCGGATGGCGGGGCGGGTAAATGTATGGTCCGCTCCGACCATGACGTGAAAGGCCGTCATAATGCTCTCCTCCTCAACCTCGATGTGCTCGGCTGGCGGCGCAAAATGACGGCAAAAATGGCTGCCGACATTCTCATTCGCTACCGGCAGCGGCGATATTAGCAAATTTTGCCGCAATTGTCGCCTTTCTCACTTGACAGTTGGGCTCCCCTTTTCCACATCGGCGCAATCATGAAAGCCTCCGACGCAAACATTCTCATTATCCCCGGTTATACGAATTCCGGTCCTGACCATTGGCAGACGCGCTGGGAGCAGAAGCTCTCGACAGCGCGGCGCGTGGAGCAGGCGGAATGGTCGAAGCCGGTGCGCGATGACTGGATCGCCCGCATTGCCGAGGAAGTGAACGCTTCGGATAAGCCCGTGGTGCTTGTCGCACATTCGCTGGGCGTCCCCTCTATGATCCATGCGATCCCGCATTTCCGCAACAAGGTTGCCGGCGCTTTCCTGGTGGCGCCGCCGGATGTCGCCAATTCCGGCATCCGGCCCAAGCATCTGATGACCTTCGGCCCCTATCCTCGCGATCCCCTGCCGTTTCCATCCGTCACCATCGCAAGCCGCAACGACCCCTTCGGCAGTTACGAGCATGCGGATGATGTCGCCAACAGCTGGGGCTCGCTGCTGATCGATGCCGGCGAAGCCGGCCATATCAATACCGAATCCGGGCACGGCCCATGGCCTGAAGGCACGATGGTCTTCGCCAAGTTCCTCAGCCAGCTGAAGCCTTGATTGCGCCGGAAACAACGGTGGATAGTAGTGCGCTCGCCTCACTAGCCTGTGAAGTAGCGGGCACCTTCATTCCATCGTTAGATAAAAGCCTGTAAAACAGGCTAGCAAAGGATCCCGATTCCCAGCATTGGCACCCCGTCAAGGCCGGAATTCCGAGGAAGGAGGCGCAGGCGGATTGTGAATTCGCTTCTTATCCGTTATGGGGACGCCCACATGATCCACTTGCGCTGCCCGAGAGCGCCAAAGACAGAGAACAATACCAATGAACCGTCGCCGCCGTATTTACGAGGGCAAGGCCAAGATCCTTTACGAAGGGCCTGAGCCTGGCACGCTGATCCAGTTCTTCAAGGACGACGCCACTGCCTTCAACAAGAAGAAGCACGAAGTCATCGATGGCAAGGGTGTTCTGAACAATCGCATCTGCGAGTACATTTTCAGCCATCTGAACAAGATCGGCATTCCCACGCACTTCATCCGCCGCCTCAACATGCGCGAGCAGCTGATCAAGGAAGTGGAGATGATCCCGCTCGAGATCGTCGTGCGCAACGTCGCCGCCGGCTCGCTCTCCAAGCGCCTCGGTATCGAGGAAGGCGTGGTGCTGCCGCGCTCGATCATCGAGTTCTATTACAAGTCCGACTCGCTCGAAGACCCGATGGTCTCCGAGGAGCACATTACGGCTTTCGGCTGGGCCAATCCGGCCGAACTCGACGACATCATGGCGCTTGCCATCCGCGTCAACGACTTCATGACCGGCCTTTTCCTCGGCGTCGGCATCCAGCTCGTCGATTTCAAGATCGAATGCGGCCGCCTCTTCGAAGGCGACATGATGCGCATCATCCTCGCGGACGAAATCTCGCCGGATAGCTGCCGCCTCTGGGACATCGAAACCCGCGAGAAGATGGACAAGGATCGTTTCCGCCGCGACTTGGGCGGCTTGCTGGAAGCCTATTCCGAAGTGGCGCGCCGCCTCGGCATCATCAATGAAAACGAACCCGTGCGCGGCACGGGCCCGGTTCTCGTCAAGTAAGTTCAGAAAGGACAATCGTGATCAAGGCTCGTGTAACCGTCACGCTGAAGAACGGCGTTCTCGATCCGCAGGGCAAGGCAATCGAAGGCGCGCTCGGCGCACTCGGCTTTGACGGCGTCCATCAGGTTCGCCAGGGCAAGGTCTTCGATCTCGAGCTGGAAGGCACCGACAAGGCCAAGGCGGAGGCAGACCTCAAGGCCATGTGCGAAAAGCTTCTCGCCAATACGGTGATCGAGAACTTCAGCATTTCGATCGACTGAGAGCGTTGATGGTATCCACCAAACTTCAGACCGAAGTATCCAAATTTATGAGCTACGTGCTGAGGCATGCACCGCACGAGGCTGGATTGGTCCTGGATTCGGAAGGATGGGTGCCTTTCAACGATCTAAGAAAGGCGGTCCTTGATCGCTTCGATGTCACCGAAGCCGATATTCTCGAAGTGATCGAGTCCAATCCGAAGAAACGCTTCACTTTGTTGGATCACCGTATCCGTGCAGCGCAGGGCCATAGTGTCGTGGTTGATCTGGCGTTGAGCCCGGCAACGCCGCCATCGAAGCTGTTTCACGGAACATCGCTCGAAAGCTGGCCGACGATCCAAAGTTCGGGGCTGAAGAAGATGCAACGTCATCACGTTCACCTCTCCCCCGATATCGAAACGGCCAAAGTCGTCGCGACGAGACGCAAGGGTAACTACATCATCCTTGAAATCGATGCGACCCGTATGCACGCGGAAGGTCATTCTTTCTTTGTCAGTGACAATGGAGTATGGCTCACCGATCACGTTCCAAGCCAGTATCTTTCGCCTCTCTCGGGACCAGCATCATGAAATCAGCAGTCGTCCAACTCCCCGGCCTCAATCGTGATCGCGACATGATCGCGGCACTGACCAAGATCTCCGGTCATGCGCCGGTGACGGTGTGGCAGACCGAGACCGCGATCCCGGATGTCGACCTGATCGTCATTCCCGGCGGCTTCTCCTATGGTGATTACCTGCGCTGCGGCGCGATCGCCGCCCGCATGCCGATCATGCAGGCGATCAAGGACAAGGCCGACAAGGGCGTCAAGGTTCTCGGCGTCTGCAACGGTTTCCAGATCCTGCTGGAAGCCGGCATGCTGCCCGGCGCGCTGATGCGCAACGCCTCGCTGAAATTCGTCTGCCGCGAAGTGAAGTTGGAAGTCGTCAACGCCGAGACGGATTTCACGGCTGCCTACGCCAAGGGCCAGGTCATCCGCAGCCCGGTAGCCCACCACGACGGCAACTATTTCGCCGACGCCGCAACGCTGAAGACGATCGAGGACAATGGCCAGGTGGTCTTCCGCTATGCGGAAGGTACCAACCCGAACGGCTCCGTCAACGACATCGCCGGCCTGATCAACACCAAGGGCAATGTGCTTGGCATGATGCCGCATCCGGAAAATCTGATCGAGGCAGCCCATGGCGGCAACGATGGACGCGGCCTCTTCGCCTCCGCACTCGGCGTCATCGCAGCCTGACACCAGGCCGACCCGATATTGAAATCGTAAGATCGGCGCCTTTGCGTAAAGCAGCAGGGCGCCGAATAGTGTTCCGGCACCCCTCGGACGAACAGCCTAACCGCCTCATTGGAAAGAGATCGATGCGCCCTCGCCTCCTGACAGGACTTTACTCCGCCGCTGCCATTGCGACGCTTGCGCTGCTGGTCACTTCGTGCGGCCCGCGCCCGCCGAGCATCAATGCGACGGATCGCAGCGCCCTGTCGACGATGGAGCGCGTCATGCTCAATGCCAGTGCCTGCTGGTTCAAGTCGTCCGACCCGGCCTTCACCGGTTACCAGCTCTCTCCGGAACTCAACTCCTTTACCGGTCGTCCGCGCATCCTCGTGGTCGACAAGAAACATCCGACCGGCCGGCCGTCGCTCGTTGTGCAAGCGGAAGGCAATCCCGCACAGCTGCAGGCCTTCGGTCCGATGATGAACGGCGCCTCCGGCGGCCGTATCACGGGCGACGTCAATCGCTGGTCTGGTGGCTCGAAGGCCTGCAATTAGGCCGATGGCCTGAGGCTTTTTTCCGCCTTAGCGACATCCTGCGCCGCCGCATGACGTTCCCACACTCTCAGGGATCATTGCCATGGACAGGTTTGTCATTCTTTCAGGCTGCTCCGGCGGCGGAAAATCCACCTTGCTGGAGGCGCTCAGGCGTCGTGGTCACCACGTCGTCGAAGAGCCGGGGCGACGCATCGTCGTTGAGGAACTAGCAGGCGACGGCTCTGCTTTGCCCTGGGTCGACGCATCGGCATTTGCGCGCCGCGCGATCGCCATGTCGCTCGCCGATCGCAAGGAAGCGGCGGCGATTCCAGGCACCGTCTTCTTCGACAGGGGATTGATCGACGCCGCATCGGCGCTCGAGCATTTGACGAATGAGCCCGTGCTGACTTCGCTCAGCCAATTGCATCGCTACAACAGCCACGTCTTCCTGACCCCGCCCTGGCCGGAGATATATGCCGGCGACCGCGAACGGCGGCACGATTATGCAGCGGCGGTCGCCGAATACGAACGGCTAAGCGCCGTCTATCCCGCGCTCGGCTACGAAGCCCATGTGCTGCCGAAAATCGGCGTCGAGGAACGCGCGGATTTCGTTCATTCCGTTCTGGGGCTCTAGGTCACCGACTCATAAGATCGTAGCCAGATACGAATTGAGGCGAGCTGGATAGATGCGAGGAAGTTGTCGTCGCGTTTGTCATATCGTGTTGCGATGGCCCGGAAGTGTTTGAGTTTGTTGAAGAACCGCTCGACAGCGTTGCGTTGTTTGTAGAGCCGTGAGCTGAAGGCAGGAATATTGACCCTGTTTGGCATGGGACGGATACAGCCCCATGCTCCACGTGCTTTGAGGTCTTGTCGCAGCCTGTCGCTATCATAAGCGCGATCAGCCAGAAGTATTTGACCGGGCCCGATGGTCGCAAACATATCGGTCGCCGAGCGTCCGTCATGGGCCTGTCCGGCTGTCAGCTTTAAGCGGATCGGTCGGCCATCGGCATCGACAAGAGCATGGATTTTGGTTGTCAGCCCGCCGCGCGAGCGACCCATGCAACCGGATCGCTCGTCTTTTTTTGACCGTTGGCAGCATGTTGGTGAACGCGGATCGACGAGCTGTCGATCATCTGGATGTCGCCATCGTAAGCTTCTGATATTGCATCGAGAATACGTGCCCAATGCCCCGCATGACGCCATCGGTTAAAGCGGTTGACACAGGTCGTATAAGGGCCATAGCGCGCGGGAATATCCGCCCACGGCGCACCAGTTCTCAGCCGCCAGAAGATCCCATTCAATACGCGTCGGTCATCAACGCGGGCCTTACCACGAACCTTTGTCGGCAGAAGGGGTTCGATCACCGACCATTCGAAATCCGTCAAATCAAAGCGCGCCATCTCTGCCTCCAAGCCTGACAGACAGAGAATCACAAATCATTCAAATCCAAAACTATTTTATGGGTATGTGACCTAAGGCAATTCCAGGAAAAGTGCGCAGCGGTTTTCCGTCCGGAATTGCGGCAAAGAGATAGAGCGGTTCAGAGATTCCGTGAAAAGCTGAACCGCTCTAATAGACCGGCCGCCCCTCAATCCCAGAAGAACGACCTCTTGGCCTCCGTCGCCGCCTCGCGACGCGTCAGGCCGATGTCGATCAGCTGATCGTCCGTCAGGCCCCGCAGGACCCAGCGGCTCTCGCGCTTCTCCAGCCAATGCAGATAGACGGCCCAAAGCCGAAGCACCGGATGCGGCTTTGGCTGTGCCGTCCGGACTTTTACGCCTGCTGAAGACGCATCTTGCGCCTCGGTCGAGCAGATTGCATCTATTGTACTCATCTTCATTCTCACATCATGGTGACAATTTTCGCGCATCGAGCCAAACGATACAAATTGACTCATAATCTTGACTCGATGACAGATACAATCTAGGAAATTGTCATTATGACAAATTGGCTTCCTGACATTTCAAGCGGGACCGGTCCGGTCTACATTCGCGTCGCCGACAGCATCGAGAATGCGATCACGCATGGCGTCCTGCCGCCCGGCACCAAGCTGCCGCCGCAGCGCAATCTTGCCTATGACATCGGTGTCACCATCGGCACGGTAAGCAGGGCCTATGCCCTTGTGCATGAACGCGGCCTGGTGGCGGGCGAAGTCGGCCGCGGCACCTATGTGCTGGAACGCTCGAACGGCAAGCAGATCGAGCTCGTCGATCCGATCACGCAGGCACTCGCCGGCACCCGCGGCCTGAATACGCCGGAAGCCAGGATCCGCTTCGACACGACCGCCGCCCCCGACATTGGCCAGGGCGAAATCATCGGCAGGCTCTTTGCCGACATCAGCAGCGAGCATCAGACGGAAATTTCATCCTATTCTCGGAATTTCCCGGCAAGCTGGTTTCAAGCGGGACAGATCTGGCTCGCCCGCAACGGCTGGCAGCCGGCAATCGATACAATCGTGCCGACGCTTGGCGCCCATGCCGCCGCCATCGCGGTCATTTCGGCTGTCACCTCACCGGGCGACAAGATCGTCTTCGAGAACCTCACCTATACGCAGATCAGCCGCGCCGCACGCCTCCTTGGACGCCGCTCGATCCTGGTGGATTCAGACGAGCATGGCATGATCCCGGAGGATTTCGAGCGCCTGTGCCAGCAGCAGCATCCGCGCCTCGCCTTCCTGATGCCGACGGCTCACAATCCCACACTGGTGACAATGCCGGAATCCAGACGCCGGGCAATCGCCGCCATCGCGCGCCGGCACAGCGTCTGGCTGATCGAGGACGACCTCTACGGCGGCATGACCGGCGACCCAAATCCGCTCATGGCCGCCATCGCGCCGGAACGAACTTTCGTGGTCAGCAGCCTGTCGAAGTCGGTTACCGCGGGCGTACGCGGCGGCTGGGTCGCCTGTCCGCCGCATTTTGCCCAGCGCATCAAGGTCACCCACAAGATGACGACCGGCGGCCTGCCCTTCATTCTGGCCGAAACCTGCGCCCGGCTCGTACTCGGCGGTCACGCACTGGAATTGCGCCGCAGGTCGGTGGAGGAGATCAAGGCCCGCGAACTGATCGCGCGCGGGGCGCTGGCTGGTTTCGAGTTCAACTCGCATCCGCATCTGCCGTTCCTGTGGCTGAAGCTGCCCGAGCCCTGGCTCTCGGGCACATTCAAGAACGCCGCCCTCGCCGAGGGGGTGCTGGTCGATGACGAGGACGAGTTCAAGGCAGCGCGAATCGAACGGGTTTTCCACAGGGTCCGCGTCGCCTTTTCCTCGCCGGCACAGCGAGAAGATGTCCTGGCCGGCTTCATGACGTTACGCAGGTTGTTGGAAAACGGCTCATCGACATATGATAGTCACATTTAAGCAAGCCTTATCAATTTATCGACAAGCATCTTGCGGAAATACGATTGCGTCGTCTCGACTCTTAGCATCCTACCATTCTATCAATAAGTCAGGATTCGCCCGCCACACTAGGGGGAGTGCATGGCTATTGCAGGCTATTTAAGCAAGCGTTTAGTTACGAGTTTTCTGGTAGTCAGTTCCGTATTCATAGCAGGTCAGTCCACAGCCGCCGCCGCGGACACCGTAGCGGTTGCCCCTCAAGCCAAGATCTTCGACGAATTGCGCTTCGGCGCGAGTGGATCGGTTCAGAGCGGATATGATCACGAGAATGGCGTCTTTCCGGATGTCCAGGTGCTCTTCAATCCGTTCGGCTACAATCCGACCGCCGATTGGAAGGATCAGCTGACCCATCCGCGTATCCATCTGGGAACCTCGATCGGCACGGGCGGTTCGGCGACGCAGGTCTATGGCGGCCTCTCCTGGACGCTCACGCACAGCAACGGCATCTTCACGGAAGTCGGCTTCGGCGGCACGGTGCACACCGGCAATCTCGACAATTGGCAGGATCATGGCCCGATGCTCGGCTGTCGCCTCCTGTTCCACGAATATGCCGGCCTCGGCTACAATTTCGACAACCATTGGAACGTGATGGCGCAGATTGCGCATTCGTCGCACGCCAATCTCTGCGATGGCCCCAATGGCGGCATGACGCGCGCAGGCGTCATGGTCGGCTACAAATTCTGACGCTCGGAGAGCGGCCGCGAATGGCCGCTTATATGGCGCTCACAGGGTCTCGTCTGCGCAGGGGAGCTTGCGGGTTGAGGTATCGGAAAACCGCGCGTCCATCGGCGAAAGACCTTGCGGATTGGGCTCCGTCAGGCAACCGTAAAGCTCCGGGCGGCGGCCGCGAATCCAGCGTTGCCCCGTGCATTTGTCGAGCAAACCAAGATCGATCTCAGTACTCACCATTGCGTCGGCCGCCTGCCAGGTCTCAACCAGGATCCGGCCATAGGGATCGAGGATCATGGCATTGCCTGTGCGCACCTCATCCTCGTCCTGGCCGACGCCATTGCTAAAGATCAGAAACATGCCGTTGTCGTGCGCGCGAGACGGCAGCCACCGCATAAACCATTCGCGACCATTGGGACCACGAATTTCGGCTTCGATCGCTTCCGGCTCTTCGTGGCGGCGGGTCCATTTCTCGACCGGAATTCGCTTCATTCCATGTGGGCTGACGGAGTAGCCGCCGCCCGCTTGATGCGGCGCTATCAGCATTTCCGCACCAAGTAGGGCGTTTGCTCGCGCGTTTTCGATGAGATTATTGTCCCAGCAGATCAGAATGCCGGCGCGAACACCCCAAGGCGTATCGAAGACCGTGTAGCTATTGCCGCTGGAAATGAGACGATGCTCCCAGGCATGGAGTTTGCGATGGCAATGAATCTGCCCATCCGGCATGCAGACGGCATAGCTGTTGTACAAGGATTGATCCTCGGCCAGCTCCAGGAATCCCGCGCCGATCGCAATCCCCTTCTCGCGTGCCAAGGTAGCGACATAGGAAATCGACGGGCCGGAAAGCGGTTCGGCAAGCGCATATAGGCCATCTCGATCCATCTTGGGGACATGCCAATATCCGGTGATGCACATCTCGGGGAACGCGACGAACTGGCTGCCCTCGAGAACGGCCTCATTGGTGAAATGCGCGATCCGAGCCAGATTGTAGGCCTTGTCGCTGGCCTTGTGCTGAAACTGCACGGAAGAAACTTTGAATGTCATGACCGATGCCTCCGATGAGCTGTGGCGATTGAGTGCTTGCTTATGATTTGACTGCGCCGACATCCTTTTGTAAAATGAAACTTTAGATCAAAAATATTCGGAAATAGAATGGAACTTAAACTGCTGCGATCGTTCATCGAGCTTGCCGATGCGGGTCACTACGGCAAGACCGCGGCGAAGCTGTTCATCACGCAATCGACGCTGTCGAAGCAGATACAGGCATTGGAAGAGAGCGTCGGAGGAGCGCTCTTCGAGCGCGGACGGCATGGCGCGATACTGACGCCATTGGGCATGCTGCTGAAGCGGGAAGCGCGGGCGCTCCTGCGCCTCAGCGAGGATATCGATGTCAAGATGCGTCGCGCCAATGCCGGGCTGACCGGGCAGCTGGATATTGGTTTTGGCATTTCGACGCTCGTCATCGCGCCGAAACTCATCGCTGGATTTCGCGCGGTGACGCCGGACAGCCAGATCACGCTCAATGACTTGCCGTCGCGAACACAACATGAGCGCCTGCTGAGCGGCCGGCTCGATATCGGTATTTGCCGTGCGCCGGAGGAAGGTGACGAATTGTCTTTCATGCCGCTTATCGAGGAGCAACTGGCGTTGGTGCTGCCGCAAGAGGTGGAGTTCCCTGCTCCGGATCAAATGTCGACCTTGAACCAGCTTGGCTTCGTGGCGCTTTCACCGTCCAGCGGGCCGGGATTGGATAAACAGCTCAGCCGCTGGTGCGCGGCGAACGGTTTCAAGCCGCGTATCGTTCAACATGCGGAAGATATCCTGACCGTGCATGCCGTGGTGGCCGCCGGATTGGGAGCGGCGCTTTTACCTTGGCACGGCGTCAATGCTCTAGCCGGCCGCACCCACCAGCAACCTCTTTCCGGCATAGAATCCACTTGGCCCGTCGGACTTTGCTGGCATAGGAAGCAAGCAACGCCCCTTTTGAGCCGATTTGTAGATTATGTATCGAAACATCGATGAGAGGGCGCCCTGCGGGAGTATTCCTGCCAATGGAGCGTCATGAATGCCGGCGTGTTGTGAACGCCGGTGATTTTCCTGTCGCACGACAGGGAGACTTGCGCTAAAGAGACCCCGATCCCTGACCGGCCTTCAAACCCTTTACAGGCAAGGACACTCGAGCGCCCATGACCATTTCCAATTCGATCCAGATCACCCCCGAACTGATTGCCGCCCACGGCCTGAAGCCGGATGAGTATCAGCGTATTCTGGATCTGATCGGCCGCGAGCCCACCTTCACCGAGCTCGGCATCTTTTCGGCCATGTGGAACGAGCACTGCTCATATAAGTCCTCCAAGAAGTGGCTTCGCACTCTCCCGACCAAGGGGCCGCGCGTCATCCAGGGTCCGGGCGAAAATGCCGGCGTGGTCGATATCGATGATGGCGACTGCGTCGTCTTCAAGATGGAAAGCCACAACCACCCGTCCTACATCGAGCCTTATCAGGGTGCGGCGACCGGCGTCGGCGGCATTCTGCGCGACGTCTTCACCATGGGCGCTCGTCCGGTCGCTGCCATGAACGCCCTGCGCTTCGGTGAGCCGGATCATCCAAAGACCCGTCACCTCGTCTCCGGCGTCGTTGCCGGCGTCGGCGGCTATGGCAATTCCTTCGGCGTTCCGACTGTCGGCGGCGAAGTCGAGTTCGACGCGCGCTACAACGGCAATATCCTGGTCAACGCCTTTGCGGCCGGCCTTGCCAAGTCCAATGCCATCTTCCTGTCGGAAGCCAAGGGCGTCGGCCTGCCCGTCGTCTATCTCGGCGCCAAGACCGGCCGTGACGGCGTCGGCGGCGCGACCATGGCTTCGGCGGAATTCGACGAATCGATCGAGGAAAAGCGCCCGACCGTTCAGGTCGGCGACCCCTTCACCGAAAAATGCCTGCTGGAAGCCTGCCTGGAACTGATGCAGACGGGCGCTGTCATCGCCATCCAGGACATGGGTGCCGCCGGTCTTACCTGCTCCGCTGTCGAAATGGGCGCCAAGGGCGACCTTGGCATCGAGCTCGAACTCGACAAGGTGCCGGTGCGCGAAGAACATATGACCGCCTATGAAATGATGCTGTCGGAAAGCCAGGAGCGCATGCTCATGGTGCTGCAGCCGGAAAAAGAAGCCGTCGCCAAGGCGATCTTCGTCAAATGGGGTCTGGATTTCGCCATCGTCGGCAAGACGACGGACGACCTGCGTTTCCGCGTCATCCATCAGGGCGAGGAAGTCGCCAACCTGCCGATCAAGGATCTCGGCGATCAGGCTCCGGAATATGACCGCCCCTGGCGGGAATCCGACAAGCGCGCCGCCCTGCCCGCCGATCTCGTCGCAGCTCCGGAAGATTACGGCCAGGCGCTGCTGACGCTCGTCGGCTCCGCCAACCAGTCCAGCCGTCGCTGGGTCTATGAGCAGTATGACACTCTGATCCAGGGCAATTCGCTGCAGCTTCCCGGCGGTGACGCCGGCGTCGTCCGCGTCGAGGGTCATCCGAGCAAGGCGCTGGCCTTCTCCTCCGACGTCACCCCGCGCTATGTCGAAGCCGATCCGTTCGAAGGCGGCAAGCAGGCCGTGGCCGAATGCTGGCGCAACATCACGGCGACCGGCGCCGAACCGCTGGCCGCGACAGACAACCTGAATTTCGGCAATCCGGAAAAGCCCGAGATCATGGGCCAGCTCGTCGGCGCGATCAAAGGCATCGGCGAAGCCTGCCGCGCGCTTGATTTTCCGATCGTCTCGGGCAACGTCTCGCTCTACAACGAGACCAATGGCGTCGCGATCCTGCCGACCCCCACCATCGCCGGCGTCGGCCTGCTGCCGGACTGGAAGGCGATGGCCCGCATCGGCTCCGCTTCCGAAGGCGACCGCGTGCTGATGATCGGTGTCGACGGCAGCCATCTCGGCTCCTCGATCTATCTCCGCAATATCATTGGCTCGACCGATGGCCCGGCTCCGGAAGTCGATCTCTTCGCCGAACGCCGCAACGGCGATTTCGTCCGCTCCGCCATCCGCAACGACCAGGTCACGGCCTGCCACGACATCTCGTCCGGCGGCTTGGCACTCGCTCTTGCCGAAATGGCGATGGCATCCCGCAAAGGGCTGCGCATCGACCTTGGCGAATTCAAGACCCTGCCGCATGCAGCGCTTTTCGGGGAGGATCAGGCCCGCTACGTCATCGCCGTACCGGCCGATGTCGCTGATTTCGTCTGCATCAACGCGGAAAGCGCCGGCGTGCCCTTCCGCCGCCTCGGAACCGTCGGCGGCGATGCCCTTGCCATCGATGGCCTGTTAACGCTTCAGGTTGAACAGTTGCGCGAGGCGCATGAATCGTGGTTTCCTGCCTTCATGGATGGCGGCTCGCTCGCCGCTGCTGAATAAATCGAGGTACCACTCATGCCCATGAACCCCGGCGACATCGAAGACATGATCAAGGCCGGCATTCCCGGCGCCAAGGTGACGATTCGCGACCTGGCCGGGGATGGCGATCACTATGCCGCCGAAGTTGTCGCGGAAGCCTTCCGCGGCAAGAGCCGCGTGCAGCAGCACCAGATGGTCTATGATGCCCTGAAGGGCAATATGGGCGGTGTGCTGCACGCTCTCGCGCTGCAGACGTCAGCGCCCGATTGAGAGCGCCTGCGCTTCTTCGCCGGAGTTGAACGCCAGCTCCGGCAGTTTCTTCGAGGAAAATTCCGCGAAATGCGAGGCCGGCAGCGGACCGGCTGATATCAGCGTGAAATCGAAGAAGGCCTTCACGTCGGGACCGAGCACATATTGCCGGTGAACCCGCAGGAAATCGCGCTTGATCTTGGCGTAGTGCTGCGTCGACAGCATCTGCTTGAACCGAACGAAAAGGATCGAAGCCTGTTCGGCATCCGGATGCCCGCAAACAGCGGCGACCTTCACCTTGTAAAAGTGAATCGCGTCGGTCAGACAGTGAACGTCGAGCCAGAAAATCTCCTTACAGCGCGCGATCAATCCGACACGAGAGCGCAGCACGGTTGCCGGACGCATGAGGGCGCATTGCAGGATGGCGCTGCCGAGCGTCATGAACACCACGCGCTTGCCCTCCAGCAATTCCGGTTCGCGCTCGAGCAGCAGGCCGATCACATGAGCCGCGACGGACGAGCCCATGCTATGTGAGGAAATGACGAATTCGTCGATATCAGGCTCATCCAGGGCCTGACGTACGCTGATTGCGCCCGCCTCCAGCCATTGTTTGGCACCGAGCCCGTTCAGCCCCGCCATCGCCACGGCCATTTCCCAGTCGGAGAAAAGATGCATGGTGTGCAACTTCTCCGCCTGTGGCAGAAATACATAGACGAGGAAAGCGACGGCCAGCGCAATGCTGCCGATATGGCTCCAGCCCGGCAGCCCGAGCACGAACGGCGTAAAGGCGATCGAAAGGCTGATCAGCAGCCCCGCAAGCATCAGCAGAAAGGGAAAGACGAAGAACAGGCCGAAACGCCAGGCGTGACGGAAATAGCCGACCATCCCGCCCGAAGCGGCAACCTTTGCGGCGGCAAGATAGCCTTGCATGAGCCGCGTAAAGAATGGCCTGCCATTCAAGGCCGAGACCAGGTCGTTGTGATCGACGATATGAATGCGGCTCTGCGTTTGCCAATCCGCGGCCGTCGCGGTTACATCGAAATAGGGTGCCCGACCGAAATTCTTCAGCTCGTCGACCGAGACCGAAAAATCCCAGACAGCAGCGCTCTGCCGTGCCGAACGCTCGTAACGAGCCCGATGCGCCGCCGCGTCCAACGGCTCGAAACCGGGGAAGTGGAGAACCACCCTCTTCTTGATATTATTCATCTGGCAGGCTGTCCCTGGGCACACGAGCGGCATCGAAATACTGGAAATCGCCAAGACCACGGGCTGCGGGCTTTTTCATGGCGGCGCACCAGAATTCATCTGAACATAAAAAAGATTGAAATCAAGTGTTTACGATCGTGCTCGTCGGCGGGAAGGGAAACGCTTATAGGTGTCATCGACTTATCGCCGCACCACACGGTGCCAAGAAGGCGATACGTCAGCATTCGCGGCCGGGATAGGGAGAGCTGTCGGCACAAGGGTCCGCCGGTGGCGCGATCATGATTTTTTGAACGATCTGAGGCACGGCCGGTTGCGGCGTCGGAGCAGTCGATGCGCGATAGCCGAAGGCAATGCTCAAAACGAGCACGATGGCACAAACGGTCACGGCACTGTTCAGAATGGAAGCCCTTGGCGTGCGCACATGCTCATAATATTCCCGCTCGCCCGCGCTCGCTCCCTCCGAACTGTAAAATTCCCGCTCTTCACCAACCTGCCCGTCAGAATAGTGATGGTGGCTCATGGTGTTCCGCTCCCTCAAAGTGCGAATGTAATGCCGACAAGGGACCGACACGCGCCAAATCGCATCAATCAACAGACCTTAACAAACATACCGTCCGTTTGTAAATTAAATAGCAGCCTAATATTACTCGTCCCTTGCTTCGAATTTCATGTGTGTTGTTCAGGCTCGGAGTTGAAGAGGCATTTTCAAAACGCACTGTTCAGAAAAGATTGCCAATGCGCGGTTTCAGCCATCTTTCTTAATCGCTGATGCCGGAAAACTATTCATGCGATGAAAAAGACGGCGCGTACGTTTTGCCGCTGGAAATCGCGCCGGTCGCTTGCTATTTAAGGAACAGATTTAACGCTGCGGACCTTGACCCCGCATGTGAAAGGAACTGGACAATGAGCGGCATTCACGAATTCATCGACAGCGAAGTCAAGAACAACGACGTCGTTCTCTTCATGAAGGGCACGCCCCAGTTCCCGCAGTGTGGCTTCTCCGGCCAGATAGTCCAGATTCTCGATTATGTCGGCGTCGACTACAAGGGCATCAATGTCCTTGCCGATGCCGAGATCCGTCAGGGCATCAAGGACTATTCCAACTGGCCGACCATTCCGCAGCTCTATGTAAAGGGCGAGTTCATCGGCGGCTGTGATATCGTACGCGAAATGTTCCAGGCGGGCGAGTTGCAGCAACACCTTCAGGAACACGGCATCAGCGTTCGCGGCGCCGCCTGACCGGGCACCGGGCACCTCGTCCGGTTTCCATAGTTCAATTTGATCGAAAAGGCGCTGCCGCCGGGCGGCGCCTTGACATGTTTATGGGAACAAAACCGTGACGACTACATCCAAGGTTATGTCCCATGGGCAGCTGCCCATGGGCAAACGCGAGTTCATTGCGCTCGCGGCCTTCCTGATGGCGATCAACTCGCTCGCGATCGACATCATGCTGCCCGCCTTGCAGCAGATCGGCTCCAGCCTCGGCGTGATGAACGAGAATCACCGCCAGTATGTGGTGACGGCCTATCTGATCGGCTTCGGCTCGGCTCAGCTCGTTTACGGCCCCTTATCGGATCGCTTCGGCCGCCGCTTGCCTTTGCTGATCGGCATTACCGTCTACGTCGTCTCCGCCTTCGGCATTGCCCTTATTCCGTCCTTTGCCGGCCTGCTCGCCCTGCGCTTCATCCAGGGTCTCGGATCGGCGGCAACACGCGTTATCACCATTTCGATCGTCCGCGACGTCTTCGGCGGCCGGTTGATGGCCGAAGTCATGTCGCTGATCATGATGGTCTTCATGATCGTGCCTGTTATAGCGCCTGGAAGCGGCCAGATCATCTTGCTGATCAGCACCTGGCACATGATCTTCGTCTTCATCGGCACCATGGCGACACTTGTCGGTCTCTGGATGTACTTCCGTCTTCCCGAAACGCTGAAACCGGAAAACATCCGACCCCTGACGGTCAAATCCGTCGCGGCGGGCTTCCGCATCGTCCTGACGAACCGGGTGGCGCTCTGTTACACCCTTGCCAGCACGTTCCTGTTCGGGGCGCTGTTCGGCTTCATCAACTCGGCCCAGCAGATCTACAGCGGCATTTACGGGCTCGGCGTCTATACGCCCGTCGCCTTCGGCGGCGTAGCGCTGTTCATGGCCCTGTCATCCTTCATCAATTCGCAGCTCGTCGGCCGCTTCGGCATGCGGCGGCTGTCGCATGCGGCGCTGCTCGGCTTCTCCGTCGTGACCTTCATCTGGATGATCGTGCAGCTTTACGGCCCAGCGCCGATGCCCTTCCCGCTCTTCATGATCTTTTTCGCACTGGCGATGTTCCAGTTCGGCTGGATCGGCTCCAATTTCAACTCGCTCGCCATGGAGCCGCTCGGCCACGTCGCCGGGACCGCCTCCTCGGTGCTTGGCTTCATGAGCACTGTCGGCGGCGCATCGATCGGCGCCAGCATCGGCCAGTATTTCAACGGCACCGCGACGCCGATGGTGATCGGCTATTTCACCGTCTCGCTGATCGGTTTGATGTTCGTGCTGATTGCCGAAAAGGGCCGCCTCTTCCGCCCGCACAACGCGCCGCCTCCGGCTGATCAGTCCCTCGCTTTGCATTGACAGGCATATTCCAATGACCACTTCGCCTCAATCCCAGTCGCCGGAACAGTCCGGCTCCAACCGCATCGGTCTCGGCATCGTGGAATTCATCCTCATGATCGCCCTGATGACGGCCAGCATCTCCATGGGCATCGACAGCATGCTCCCGGCGCTGCCGAACATCGGCCAATCGCTTCATGTCGCCAACCCGAATGACACGCAGCTCGTCATCGGCGTCTACTTCCTGGGCTTCGGCATCTGCCAGCTCTTCTTCGGCAGCCTGTCGGACACCTATGGCCGCCGCCGCATCCTGCTCGGCGGCCTCGCCTTCTACACGGTGACGCTGTTTGCTGCTGCCTGGAGCGGCAATCTCTTCGCGCTGCTCGTCCTGCGCTTCGCCCAGGGTGTCGGCGCCGCGGCCGTGCGCATCACGACGCTTGCCATCGTGCGCGACTGCTTCGGCGGGCGCGAAATGGCTCGCGTCATGTCCTATGTGATGATCGTCTTCATGATCATGCCGATGGTTGCGCCTTTCGTCGGCCAGGTGATCGTTGCCTATTCCAACTGGCAATGGATCTTCATCCTGATCGGGATCGCCAGCGCCGGCCTTTTCCTGGTCGCCTTCTTCCGCATGAAGGAAACGCTTCCCGCCGAGGAGCGCCTGCCGCTTTCGGTCGCCTCCGTCCTTTCCGGCTTCAAGACGGTGCTGACCAACCGCATCACCTGCGGCTACATGATCGGCCTGACGCTCTATACCGGCGTCATTTGCGCCTACATCGTCTCCGTGCAGCAGGTTTTTGGCGAAGTCTACGGCCTTGGAGACACGTTCCCGATCGCCTTTGCGGCAACGGCAGCCGGCACTGCCGTGGCGCAGTTCGCCAACGGCTATTTCGTCCGCAGCTTCGGCATGCGCCGTATTTCTCATGCCGCCATGATCGTTTTCACCGTCCTTGGTGCTGTCGGCTATATCGTCGGCATGTTCGGTCAGCCAAGCTTCACCTTCATCTATATCCTGATTTCCGTAATGCTGATGATGTTCGCCGTCATCACCACCAACTGCATGGCGATCAGCCTGGAGCCGATGGGGCATCTGGCGGGCACGGCAGCCGCCATCACAAGCTCGATCTCCACGACAGTCGGCGTTCTCATCGGCGGCGTTGTCGGCCAGATGTTCGATGGTACGGCGCAGCCGCTGCTTGCCGGCTTCACCGTCTTCGGTGCGCTATCGATCCTGGCGACGCTCTGGGCGGAACGCGGCAAGCTCTTCACTCATCCGGGCGATGCGCCGACCCTAGAGCCGGGCATGGGCCACGTCTGATCGATGTCGCGTCCTCACACGCCGCGGCGCGGACGACTGACCCAGCGCACCGCCGCGGCGATCGCGAGCCCGAACAGCGGCCAGACCGCCCACGGCGTACCGTGCCAGGTGAAGAGATTGATCGCGACGATGCCGATGCTGGTGACGACAAGGCTGGCAATCGCCATATCGACCTGCTTGCTGCCACGAAGGACGCGATACGCCGTGACCCACAAAATGATGAGTATGGGCCATTTCGCCCAGAACTCGCCGTCCCACGTCAGCCCATTGAGTACGGCAAGGCCGATACAGACGATCAACGGGGTACCGTAATTAAGCCGCCAGTCCTGCAGCACAGATCCCCTCGCCACCACCTCGGGCGCCCGTGCCGGAGCTGGCTCCGGGCTGGATCGATAGTCTGAGGTGGTGGCATCGACCACCTGCACGCGGCCGATCCGCACCGCGTAGCTCGGCACGCCGCCGTCGATATTCTTGACATCGAGCTGGCCGAGGAAATCGAAGCCGACCGCCACCTTGTTACGGACCTGGTCGTAGACCGTGTTGGAAATGACGATACCACCCGGCACCGCGCGTGACTGCAGCCGCGCGGCAATATTGACGCCATCGCCATAGAGATCGTCGCCGTCGGCGATCACATCTCCAAGATTGAGACCGATGCGGAAGAGCATCTGCTTGTCGGGATCGCTGCCGGAATTATAACCGGCAATCTCGTTTTGCGTGTCGATTGCCGCGCGCACGGCTTCGACGACACTTGGAAATTCGGCAAACACGCCATCGCCCCAGGTATTGATGACCCGGCCGCCATGCGCCTCGATCAGCCGTTTCATCGCCTCGCGGTAGCGGCGAAGGGTCGAAAGCGTCCCCTCCTCGTCTTTCCCCATGAGGCGCGAATAATCCTGCACGTCGGCGCAGAAAATGGTGGTCAGCTTGCGGCTCGTCTCGGACATTTGTCTTCATCCTCGCGGCAAGCACCGACCAAGGCTCTTGCCTGTTAGAGCAAAGATAGCCTTCCAGGTACCATTTTCCAAGTGGGGCACCCCCGGCAATCCAATCGCAAAACCCGCCTAAACGGTGAAGACCTCGCGCCGCAGCAATTCCCAGGTGTCCTTGTCCACCGCAATCAGCAGCCCGCCGTCGAGGTGATGCGGCAAATAGGGCGAACCGTCGAAACGGCGGACGTAGGCGCCCGCTTCGGCAGAGATCAGCGATCCCGCCAGATGATCCCAGGGCATCAGCTTGTTGTACATGAGATAGTGCACATAGCCGCCGGCAAGCGTGCGGTATTCATGGGCCGCGCATCGATAACTGGTCGCGTAGCGCACCTTGGCAAGATTGCCCATGATCTCGGCGCGCTTTTCCTTGGGCAGATAGCCGGTGGCTGCCATGCCGACCAGCTCTTCCAGCGCGACCGGCGGAGCCGTGTTCAGACGCAGCATCTCGCCATCGGGCCGGCGCAACCATGCGCCGCTGCCGCGCTCCGCCAGCACCCAGTCGTCGCCCATCGGATCGAAGATGATACCGGCAACCGTTTCCCCTTTGGAGATCACCGAAGCCATGACGCCGAAAGCTGGAATGCCGGCTGCGAAATTGAACGTGCCGTCGACGGGATCGACGATGATGGCAAGGTCAGCGTCCGCCAGCTTCCCTAGCAGCGCCGGATCCGCCGCGACCGATTCCTCGCCGATGAAAAGCGCCTCGGGCCACAGCCGCGAAACCTCGGCCTTTACCATGCGCTCCGCACGCTCGTCGGCTTCCGTCACCAGATCGGTCGCCTCGCTCTTGGCGCGGACATCGTCGCTGCCAAGCCGGCGGAAACGCGGCAGGATCTCCGTCTGTGCCGCGCGGCGCAGCACGTGAGCAAGGGTCGTAACGTCAACGCGCGATGTCATGCTTTGTCCTTTCCCGTCAGGCGCCGATGATGTTGCGACGAATCATCCGCCAGCTTTCCTCATCCGGCGCGGAAATAATGCCGCCCACAGTTTCACCGGGTCTGTAGGGCGTGCCATCGAATTTGGCGGTAAAGCCGCCGGCTTCCTGATGCGCCAGCACGCCGGCAAGATGATCCCAAGGCATCAGCTTGGAATGGCCGATGAAATGCCATTTGCCTGATGCCGCCATCCAATATTCGTAAGCCGAGCAATTCAGCGAGAATGCCATTCGGGTCTTCGACAGATTGGCGCTGATGCGGGACCTATCCGGCTCCTCCATATGCGCCCAGGATATGGCGCCCGTCATTGCGCTCAGTGGAGCGGGGGCGGCAACGGAAAGCCGCCTTTCCTGCCCCGTTCGCCGGCACAGGAAAGTACCCGAACCCTTCATCGCAGTTACGGTGTCGCCGAGAACGGGATCATGAATGACGCTGGCGATCGTCTCGCCATTGGCGACCACCGCCACAATCGTGCCGAATACCGGCAGGCCGGCCGCGAAATTGAACGTGCCGTCGACAGGATCGATGGTAAAGGCCAGCCCCGCATGCGCCAGCGCGGGTACGACCGATTTGTCGGCCTCATAGGCCTCTTCGCCAACGATGAGGGCATCCGGGAAACGCGCCCTCAGCGCCGCAGTGATATGCTTTTCGGCCAGCAGATCGGCCTCTGTCACCAGATCGATGGCCGAGGTCTTTTCCGATATGTCGCCAGCGGCCAAATTGCGGAAGCGCGGGAGGATTTCCTGTGCCGCGGCTTCGGCGACAATCGTCATCAGGAAATCGAAATCTGTATCGGAGAAAGTCATCGGAGGCCTTTGCTTTGGAAGGGCCCCCTCTTATGCCCGATTCGATGACGATGGTGTGGCAAAACCAACTAATCTCAGTCGGTTCGTCCTGCAGAGGATCCGTCGGTCATCAATCCAGCGAAATCAAAGAGTTTCGGGTCGAGCAGATGCGAGGGATTCACATGCGCCAGCGCGCGCAGCATCGTGTCCTTGCGCCCCGGCATGCGCCGCTCGATATCCGCCAGCATGTCCTTCATGGCGTTGCGCTGCAGCCCGTCCTGCGAACCGCAGAGATCACAAGGAATGATCGGAAACTGCATGGCCGCGGCAAACTTGGCGAGATCGTCCTCCGCCGCATAGGCCAGCGGACGCAGCAGTATCAGATCGCCTTCGTCATTGAGCAGCTTTGCCGGCATGGAGGCCAGGCGGCCGCCATGGAAAAAGTTCATGAAGAAGGTTTCGAGAATATCCTCGCGATGATGGCCGAGCACCAGCGCGTCGCAACCCTCCTCACGGGCGATACGATAGAGATTGCCGCGACGCAGGCGCGAACAGAGCGAGCAATAGGTTGCGCCCTCGGGCACCTTCTCCTTCACGATCGAATAGGTGTCGCGATACTCAATGCGATGCGGAACGCCGATCTTCGTCAGGTATTCGGGCAGAATATGCTTCGGGAAATTCGGCTGGCCCTGGTCGAGATTGCAGGCGATCAGCTCCACCGGCAGCAGGCCGCGCCATTTGAGGTCGAGCAGGAGGGACAGCAGGCCATAGGAATCCTTGCCGCCGGAAAGGCCGATCAGCCAGCGCTTCTGTCCCTTCAGCATCTGGAAATCCTCCAGAGCCTGACGCACCTGCCGCAACAGTCGCTTGCGAAGCTTGTTGAAGGAAACAGACCGGGGCGCATCGAGGAACATCGGATGCACGGCGGAGCCGCCGTCCTCAGCCTCAATATCGATTTCGTCCGTGACAACAGTCGCGATATTCATTCCGTCATCCCCAACGCGGCACAGTCATATCTCGCCACGCTGATAGCAGAAAGCGGCACGAGAAGACATGAGTATCAATCACCAAAGACGGACCAGCCGGTACGGGCCGCCAGCATTTCCAACGCCACCGCGCCGAGTTGCGAATTGCCGACCTTGTTCAGACCCGGCGACCAGACGGCGATCGAACCGATACCGGGCGCCACGGCCAATATGCCGCCGCCGACGCCGCTCTTGCCGGGAAGACCGACATGATAGGCGAAATCGCCGGAGCCGTCATAATGGCCGCAGGTCAGCATCAGCGCATTGATGCGCCGCGCCCGTTTCGGCGAGACGACGGAATGGCCCGTTATCGGATTGCTGCCGCGCGCGGCAAGATAGAGCCCGGCCTTGGCAAGCTGCTGACAGCTCATCGAAAGAGCGCATTGATGGAAATAGACGCCGAGCACATGCTCGACCGGATGATGGAGATTGCCATAGGCGCGCATGAAATTCGCGAGCGCGAAATTGCGATAGCCCGTCTGTGTCTCAGAGCGCGCCACCCTGTCGTCGATGCTGATCGCTTCGTCGTCCGCCACATAGCGCACGAAGCGCAAGAGTTCGCCGATCGCTTCCCGCGGCTCATGTCCCGCCAGCACGATATCGCTGATGGCGATAGCACCCGCGTTGATGAAGGGATTGCGAGGAATGCCCTCCTCCCGCTCGAGCTGAACGATGGAATTGAAGGCCGTGCCGGACGGTTCGCGTCCCACACGATTCCACAAGCTCTCGCCGACTTTGCCCAGCGCCAGGGTCAGCATGAAGACCTTGGAGATACTCTGGATGGAGAAGGGAACGGCGGCGTCGCCGATGCTGTAGACATCGCCGTTGACCGTGGCGATCGCCATGCCGAACTGCTTCGGATCGATCTTTGCCAGTTCCGGAATGTAATCGGCAACCTTGCCCTCGCCGATGCGCGGCGAAAGCTCCGCATGAATGCCGTCGAGAATGGCCTGCAAATCCGTCATGAGGCGCTCCAAAGACAAAAAAGCCGCTCGAATCGAGCGGCTTTTTCATTCATCAAGAAAGTTATCCGCTTATTAACGCGAATAGAATTCGACGACCAGCTGCGGCTCCATGACGACGGCGTACGGCACATCGGCAAGGGTCGGAATGCGAGCGAAAGTCGCTACCATCTTGTTGTGGTCGGCTTCGATGTAGTCCGGAACGTCACGCTCAGCGAGACCTACCGATTCCAGGACGATCACGAGCTGCTTGGACTTTTCGCGAACTTCGATGACGTCGCCAGCCTTGCAGCGGTACGAACCGATGTTGACGCGAACGCCGTTGACCGTGACGTGGCCATGGTTGACGAACTGACGGGCTGCGAAGACGGTCGGAACGAACTTGGCGCGGTAGACGATCGCGTCGAGGCGCGATTCGAGCAGGCCGATCAGGTTTTCCGAGGTGTCGCCCTTGCGGCGGTTGGCTTCGTCGAAGGTGGCGCGGAACTGCTTTTCACGCAGGTCGCCGTAGTAACCCTTCAGCTTCTGCTTGGCGCGCAGCTGCACGCCGAAGTCGGAAAGCTTGCCCTTGCGGCGCTGGCCATGCTGGCCCGGGCCGTATTCGCGGCGGTTTACCGGGGACTTCGGACGGCCCCAGATATTTTCGCCCATACGGCGGTCAATTTTATACTTGGACGATTCGCGCTTGCTCATCGCATTTCCTTTCAAATGTTATGGCGGCTCGTTACCGAACCGCGAAGGAAACACGCCCTCCTCTGAACTCCATTTTCGAGCTCTGACAGGCTTCTCGCGTTAGCGAACGGACGAAGCCACGGGACATGTCAAATGAAACACCGGACATTTCTGCCCGGCGTTGGCGCGGTCTGTAAGGGGTCGTCATGAAAATGTCAACAGCAGGATCGGCGAGAAGCGCAGTTTCATTCCACATGCCCGATGCCGCGCCATTCCTCCGGCACATCCGATAACGCCGGCATCAAATCCGGCTCGGATGTCGCCTTTCGAAACTGCACGCCGTCTTCGGTCAAAGCGGATATCTGAATGGGAATGCCGCTGGCGTTGACCGCAAGCAGACCGACTATGTCCGGCGGCGCCGATCGAATATAGCGCTCCGCTCTCTCCAGCACTTCGACAAGCCTCTCGCGAATGACACTTGCCGTTAAGTCGATCGGAAGACCTTTCACGGAATCATAATCATCAGTCGAAACCGATAGTCCTCTTCGCCTAATTTCATCGATTATCTTGATTGGAGAATAATGCGGCGGTTTTCCTGAGGCTGCAGCAACGATCGCACCAAGCGGAGACAACCTTTCGTCGATCATCAACAAATCGACGAAATCCCGCGGCTTTGTCCGGGTTGATGCCGCTAGAACCTTGTTCACGGCAAGATCTGCAGGGTGAAGCCTCGCACCCCATTCCTCGTCTCGGATAAGCGGGAAAAAACGGGTTCGAGATTCGCTCATCCATTGGATGAGCGTATTCTCTTGCGCTTTGAAGACTTCCGCCTCGACGCAGCCATAGACATTTACCTCGACATAAACACGGAAACCGTCATTCCTGAGCGTTTCCATGTCCCGCTCGGCGACAGGACCGATTTCCTCGTCAGTATCTTGAAAGATGTCGATATCGTCGGACAGGCGAGGCCAGTTCATATTGAGGACAAGCCCACCTGCGACATAGCTGGTTTCCGAGCGATTTTTCGCGATGGAAGCCATAATCTCTTTTTGCAGCTTCGTCAGCGCCATCGCTTACCGCCCCATCTCGTCAAGCATGCGACGCCCTATGGCAAAGGCGCGTGCATCGCCGCGCTCCATCAGGGCATTGGCTATCACCTTCGCCTTTTGCGCCAAATCCGGCAGTCGATCCAGATCAATATTGTCAAGAAGGCGAGTGCCGTAGCGGTCGAGCGCTTCTTCGATATCCTCACGGAGGCGTTCTTTTCTCTGCCGATGTTCTACACGCATCTCCGCCGCTTGCGATAGGATATCGCTGCGGCGCGCTGCAGGCACCAGAACCTCCACCCTTACAAGGTCGGATGCTCCACCACTTTCCCGATATCGCTGGATCCTGTCACGCGCGGCCATGAATTCATCTCCTGCAGAGACAAAATATAAGCGTATCCCGGATACGGATCAAGAGCGCCGCATAAGCAGCTATTCCGCCGCCGCCTGCTCGCCGCTATTCAGATCGGGCGCATTGGCGTCACCCGGCGCGGTCTGCGACCCCATATCCGGAAAGGCGACAATACGCTTGCCCGAAAAATCCGTGTGAACGACGACGCTGCCCTGCTCCTCGAAATAGCTGAGGAGACGGCGCGCGCGGCGCGCCGAATGGGTGCCGTAGGCACGGGCGATGCGGGCA
Source organism: Rhizobium sp. CCGE531 (assembly GCF_003627795.1). Classification (NCBI taxonomy): domain Bacteria; kingdom Pseudomonadati; phylum Pseudomonadota; class Alphaproteobacteria; order Hyphomicrobiales; family Rhizobiaceae; genus Rhizobium; species Rhizobium sp. CCGE531. Next base: position 2,193,774 of record NZ_CP032684.1, read on the forward strand.
TCGGATGGGCACGGCTCGCCACCGATGGCGGCTTTCGCCAGCATCAGGAAGACGCCCTGCAGGTCGTCGGTGACGCTGGAGGAAAGCGAGAGTGCCGTTGCCCACTGGTCGGTCGCCATGACCTCCTCATCCGCGCCGGAGCGCGCGATCGCCACGCGGCGGCGGAATTCCGACAGGCTCATGGGCGCACCGGGCACGCGGCGCATGCGCAAGCGAACGAGAAACTCCTGATAGAGCACTGAATCCGTTCGGAATCCCGAGGCCGGGTCGTCGAGGATTTCCGACAGCACGGCGCTTACCCTCGCCTCGCGGTCTTCGCTCGATATTTCAGGCTGGCTGACCTTCGGCTCAGCCGGAGCTGGGCCTGCCGCCGGCACGGAACGGGAAAGCTCGGCCAAAATGTCGGTCGTCGGCCGCGGCGCCGGCGTCGCGCGGCGGACAACGGGCCGCGTGAACTCTTCCGGATCCGGCGTGAAGATCAGGTCTTCCACATCCTGCGGCGCATCCGGCAGCGGCATCAGCTTCGGGCTGGAAGAACGCGCCGATGTTTCCACCGTGCCGATGGCGATCGGTAACGGCCGGCGTGACAGAGCCGGACCGAGGGCCACGAAATTGCCGCGCTTCAGATCGCGGAACATTTCCGCCTGCCTGCGATCCATGCCGAGAAGGTCGGCGGCGCGGGCCATGTCGATATCGAGGAAGGTACGGCCCATCAGGAAATTCGAGGCTTCCGCCGCAACGTTCTTGGCGAGCTTCGCCAGGCGCTGCGTCGCGATGACGCCGGCAAGGCCGCGCTTTCGTCCGCGGCACATCAAATTGGTCATGGCCCCGAGCGACATCTTACGCGCATCTTCCGAGACATCGCCGCCGACCGAGGGCGCAAACATCTGCGCCTCGTCGACCACGACAAGCACCGGATACCAGAATTCGCGATCGGCATCGAACATGCCGTTCAGGAAAGCGGCGGCGGCGCGCATCTGCTGCTCGATATCGAGCCCTTCGAGCGTCAGCACGCAGGAGACGCGATGCTGGCGGATGCGATTGGCGATACCGGCGAGTTCGGCTTCCGTGCGCTCGCCATCCACGACCACATGCCCGAACTTATCGGCCAGCGTGACGAAATCGCCTTCGGGATCGATGATGACCTGCTGCACCCATTGCGCCGATTGCTCCAGCAGTCGTCGCAGCAGATGCGATTTTCCGGAACCGGAGTTGCCCTGTACCAGAAGACGCGTCGCCAGCAGCTCCTCGATATCGAGCTGGGCGCTGGTCCCGCCGGACGCCGTTCCCATGTCGATGCCGACCTGCAATGCACTTCCCCTATGAGCAAGAATCAAACGCGGATGCGTCCCATCTTTCTGAAAGGACGCGCCCTCGTCTAGCAAAGATTTCCAAGCTTCGCGCCCGTGGATTGAAAAAACCCACAGGCGATTGCGAGACCTATCTGAACCGCAGATTGGCCCGTGATAGCTGGCTGACCGAGGTGCAGCCCATCAGCTTCATGTCGCGCTCGACCTCGATGCGCAGATGCCTGAGCGCGCGCTCGACGCCAGCCTGCCCGGCAGCGGCCAGCGGATAGAGATAGAAGCGCCCGAGACCCACGGCCTTGGCGCCGAGCGACAGGGCCTTCAGCACATGCGTACCGCGCTGGACGCCGCCATCCATCATGACATCGATGCGGTGACCGACGGCATCGACGATCTCCGCCAGCTGATCGAATGCGGAGCGCGAGCCGTCCAGCTGCCGGCCGCCATGGTTCGACAGCACGATGCCGGTACATCCGATATCGACCGCCCGCTTGGCATCCTCGACCGACATGATGCCCTTCAGGCAGAACTGTCCGTTCCAGTGCTTCACCATTTCGGCGACATCGTTCCAGTTCATCGACGGATCGAGCATCTCGGTAAAATACTTGCCGATCGACATGGCGCCGCCGCTCATATCCACATGTTCATCGAGCTGCGGCAGGCGGAATTTCTCGTGGGTGACATAGTTCAGCGCCCAGGCCGGCTTGATGGCAAACTGGGTCAGACCCGCCAGATTGAGCTTGAACGGAATGGAGAACCCGGTGCGAAGGTCGCGCTCGCGGTTGCCGCCGGTGATACTGTCGACCGTCAGCATCATCACGTTGACGCCGGCTTCCTTCGCCCGCTCCATCATCGTCCGGTTCAGCCCGCGATCCTTATGGAAATAGAACTGGTAGACCTGCGGCCCCGGGTACTTCCTGCGGATTTCCTCGAGGCTGACGGTGCCGAGTGAGGAGACGCCGAACATGGTGCCAAGCGAGGAAGCTGCGGCAGCGACCGCGTTCTCGCCCTGGTGGTGAAACAGCCGCTGCAGGGCCGTCGGCGAGCAATAGAAGGGCGTAGCGAGCCTTTGTCCCATGACGGTGACAGACATGTCGATCTCGCTGACCCCACGCAGGACATTGGGAACGAGATCGCAGCTTTCGAAGCTCGACGTGTTTCGCCGCAGCGTCACCTCGTCGTCGGCCGCGCCGTCGATATAGTTGAAGATCGGGCCGGGAAGACGCTTTTTCGCGAGGAGGCGAAAATCATGGAAATTGTGGCACTCACGCAGACGCATGGCTTGCCTCGACAACACTGCAATCATTCTCAAAAGACATCAAATATCGACCTCCCAATATCCCGCCGCTCAGTCCGATCTTGAACTACAGCCGGTGCAAGCGCGCTTCCCACTTGTAAAGCACATCCGGCTCCTTTTCCTCATTGCCTGCTCCATCAGACTCGTCAACCACGAAGAAGCCGTGTTTCTCGTAAAAGCGGCGCGCAGGCTCATTTCTCTGGAATGTCCAGAGCGAGAGCACCGGATAGGCCGACTTGGCGATATCGAGCAGGCGGCTGCCGATGCCGTGCCCTTGCGCCTCGGGCAAAACATAGAGCTGGTCGATCCAATCCTCGAGAAAGGCGATGACGCCGACCAGGCGACCGCCCTCTTCCGCGCCCCAGATCTGGCAGTCTTTGAAAACAACGGCGCTCCAGAAGCCAACATCCTCTTCCGGCATATGAAGGCCGGCAAGCGTCGGCAGGCGCTCGTTGAAGGAAGCGCGATGGACGGCCGCAGCAGCCGGCATGTCCGTGAGATCGAGTTTACGCAACGAAACCTTGTCAGTCATCATCAAACCTTGAGCCCAAAACCTTGCATCAGCCGTCGTGTTGGAAAATCCGGCGTCCCCGAAGTGAAGACAGCAAAGTCGAAATTGTCGGGATGGACGGCATCGGCTACCTGCGGTATCAGGCTGCGGGCACGCCTTGCGATCGCCTCGGCCGGATCGAGCCAGTCGACCGGCCATGGCGCGAGCCTGCGGAAGATATTGGCCATGAAAGGATAATGCGTGCAGGCCAGCACGACGATATCGGTCTTGCGGCCATCAATCTCGACAAAGCACTGCTCGATCTCCGTCATGATGGCTTCGTCGGCAATCACATCGCCGCGAATATAGGCTTCCGCCAGGCGAGCCAGGTTCTGCGACCCGACAAGCCGGACATGGCATTGGGTGGCGAAGGACTGGATGAGGTCGCGCGTATAGGCGCGCTTGACCGTGCCCGGCGTCGCCAGCACCGAGACGAGACCGGAGCGGGTCCGCTCGGCCGCCGGCTTGATCGCCGGTACGGTGCCGACAAACGTCATCCGTGGGAAGGTCGCGCGCAGGTCGGCGCCGGCAAGCGTGAAAGCCGTGTTGCACGCGATGACGCAGACTTCCGGATCATATTGGGCAAGCAGCTTCGCAAAGAGATCGACGATGCGCTCCTTCAGTGCCTGTTCCTCCCAGCTGCCATAGGGAAAACCGGCATCGTCGGCGATATAGATGAAACCGCGCTCCGGCATCAGCACGCGCGCTTCGCGCAGCACGGTCAAACCACCGATCCCTGAATCGAACACCAGGACCGGCTTCAGCTCATTCGCCGCTGCTGTCATCGTTTGTGGCTTTCTTCGATGGACTGGACGATCTGGGATGCGAGCCGCTGCCGCGAGGAGATTTCCGCGTGAAGCGGTCGAGAGACGAGATGACGCCGCGCAAAACGCTGATTTCCTGTTCGGTAAACGCCCGGCGCGACAGGACGGCGCGGAGATTGTCGACCATTGTTCGCTTTTTTGCGGCAGGATGGAAATAATTGCGGGCATCCAACGCCTCTTCGAGCTGGTCGAAGAGCCCAAAGAGCTGATCCTTCGTCGAAGGCCGCTGCTCGATCGCCTGGAAAGGCACGGCGCCGAGATCTTCCATGCCCGACTTCATCCATTCATAGGACATCAGCAGCACGGCCTGGGCGATGTTCAGGGAAGCGAAAGCGGGATTGACGGGGAAGGTCACGATCTCGTCGGCGAGTGCCACCTCCTCATTCGTCAGGCCCCAACGCTCGCGCCCAAAGAGGATGCCGGTACCCTCGCCGGCCTTGAACCGCGCACGAAGCGTCTCTGCCGCAACGACAGGCGAACGCACCGGCTTGTAGCCGTCCCGTTCCCGAGCTGTCGTCGCATAGATGAAATTGAGATCAGCAATTGCCTGCTCCAGCGTCTCGTAGACCTTGGTCGCCTCGATGATGTGATCCGCCTTCGAGGCGGTGGCCTGCGCCCTCTCGTTCGGCCAGCCATCGCGCGGATTGACGAGACGCAGCTCGACAAGCCCGAAATTCGCCATCGCGCGCGCCACCATGCCGATATTCTCGCCCATCTGCGGCTCGACCAGAATGATGGCCGGCCCTTCGGCCAGAAGTGTACGCTCGCTGTTCGTGCCTGCCATGATGTCTTGCTCTCCGCGCGCGAACCTTCTCGCGCAAATCATGGGTCGCAATAACGAGACACCAGCCGATCGGCAAGGTTTTTGCGCATCACTGGCTCAGCGAACCGCACCCGGCTATTGCGGATTGGCCGGCTTCTGCTGGTCCGTGGACTGTTGTTGCGGATCGGACGGCTGTTGCTGCTGTTGCTTGACGAGATCCTGCATCACGCTCTTGAGCGAGCTCGGATTGCCATTGTCGTCGTTGGTGACAATATCGTCCACGACGGGCCTGCCGCCCTCCTCGACGACCTCGAAGCGCACGGTCGTCACCTTCTGGTAGTCGGCATCGGACCCCATGCAGGTGGATTTCTTGAAGGTCGCCAGCACTTCGGTCGCATTGTTCTTGGGCGGCTGGGCGGCGATCTTCATGTCCTCCAACGGACAGGCATCCTGCGCATTGACGATGACGTCATAGTCGAAAGGCGAAATGCCATCCTCGTCGGCGGCGGGAAACTGCGCGGCCGCCTTATATTTCACTGCAAAATCCTTGCTGTAGAGATCCTTGAGCTTGTCGTCGTCGAAGATATCCTGCCAGTCGCTGTCGCCGCCCGCCCAGTTCGAAACGGTCGCGTCCATGATGGCCTTGACCGGCGTCGTGGCATCGGCGGCGAGCGCCATATGCGCGCCCAGGGAGAACTGAAAGAGGGTGAAGGCAAGCGCGGATGCGGCAAATTTCTGCATGACATGATTCCGTAATAACAGGCAAAACATGCGCGACATTAGTCCCATCGACCGCTTTGGCAATGGCCGGATCGCAAAAAGCCGGTGGTGTCACGAATGATCAAAAACGCCATGCCTGAGGCTCTATCGGCTTTGCGTTCCGCACTTGCGGTGCTATAGCCCTCGGGACTTCACATTACCCACAGGACCATCCGGTCCCATCAGCTTAAACGAGGCAGAAGCATGAAGAAGATCAAGGTCGCTAACCCCGTTGCCGATCTCGATGGCGACGAAATGACTCGCATCATCTGGCAGCTCATCAAAGAAAAACTGATCTTCCCCTACCTCGACATCGATATCGATTACTACGACCTCTCGGTCGAAAACCGCGACGCCACCAACGACCAGGTGACCGTCGATGCCGCCAATGCCATCAAGAAGTACGGCGTCGGCATCAAGTGCGCGACGATCACGCCGGATGAAGCCCGCGTGAAGGAATTCAACCTCAAGGAAATGTGGAAGAGCCCGAACGGCACGATCCGCAACATCCTCGGCGGCGTCATCTTCCGCGAGCCGATCATCTGCAAGAACGTTCCGCGCCTGGTTCCGGGCTGGACCCAGCCGATCGTCGTCGGCCGCCACGCTTTCGGCGACCAGTACCGCGCCACTGACTTCAAGTTCCCCGGCAAGGGCAAGCTGACCATCAAGTTCGTCGGCGAAGACGGCACGGTCATCGAGAAGGAAGTCTTCAACGCTCCTGGCGCCGGCGTTGCCATGGCCATGTACAACCTCGACGAGTCGATCCGCGAATTCGCCCGCGCCTCGATGATGTACGGCCTGATGCGCAAGTGGCCGGTCTACCTCTCGACCAAGAACACCATCCTCAAGGCCTATGACGGCCGCTTCAAGGACATCTTCGAAGAAGTCTACCAGGCCGAATTCAAGGCTCAGTTCGACGAAGCCGGCATCACCTACGAACACCGCCTGATCGACGACATGGTCGCCTCCGCCCTGAAGTGGTCCGGCGGCTATGTCTGGGCCTGCAAGAACTACGACGGCGACGTCCAGTCCGACACGGTCGCCCAGGGCTTCGGCTCGCTCGGCCTGATGACCTCGGTTCTCTTGACGCCGGATGGCAAGACGGTCGAAGCCGAAGCCGCGCACGGCACGGTGACCCGTCACTACCGCCAGCACCAGAAGGGCCAGGAAACGTCCACGAACTCGATCGCCTCGATCTTCGCCTGGACCCGTGGTCTCGCCCACCGCGCCAAGCTCGACGATAATGCCGAACTTGCGAAGTTCGCCGTAACGCTTGAGAAGGTCTGCGTCGATACCGTCGAAGCCGGCTTCATGACCAAGGATCTGGCACTGCTCATCGGCCCGGATCAGCCGTGGCTGTCGACCACCGCCTTCCTCGACAAGATCGACGAGAACCTCCAGAAGGCGATGGCTGCCTAAGCCTCGCCGACATCGGAACCAGAGAGAACCCGGCCTCAACGCCGGGTTTTCTTTTGCCCGGAATCTTGCCGCCGCGGCCAACCGATGGCAAGAATGCGCGCAACAAAAGGGAGAGAGAGATGGCTGAAGAACTCGTTTTCTATACCAACCCGATGTCGCGCGGACGCATTGCCCGCTGGATGCTCGAGGAGACCGGCCAGCCCTACCGCACCGAATATCTCGACTACGGCACGACGATGAAGGCGCCGGAATATCTTGCGGTCAACCCCATGGGCAAGGTGCCGGCCATCAAGCATGGCGATACCGTCGTTACCGAAGGTGCCGCCATCTGCGCCTATCTGGCGGAAACATTCCCGCAAGCCGGCCTTGCGCCGACCGCATCCGAACGCGGCAACTACTTCCGCTGGATGTTCTTCGCGGCCGGCCCGATGGAGATGGCGGTGACCAACCGCGCCCTCGGCTTCGAAATTCCCGCCGAACGCCTGCGCATGGCGGGCTGCGGCAGCCTCGACCACGTTTTCGACGCGCTGGAACTGGCCGTTACCGCCTCACCCTTCATCGCCGGCGACCGCTTCACGGCCGCCGACGTCTATGTCGGTTCTCATGTCGGCTGGGGCCTCAACTTCGGCACCATCGAAAAGCGCCAGGCTTTCATCGACTATTGGGGCCGGGTCAGCGACCGCGACGCCTATCGCCGTGGCAACGAGATTGACAATGCCGCCATGCCAAAGCCGGCTAATCTCTGAAAATACAAGGTATTAAGAGGAAACTTTCAATCGAGGTCATATGCCGCTATTGCAGCGGCATATAAATATCGGTCAATAGCTCCGTCGGCGGGACGTCGCGCGGGTTGTTGATATATTCCTCGAACATGACGGCATCGCGGAGCTGCCGTCCCGAGGCCGGCAGCCATTGCGCGTACAGCCATTGATAGGCCTTGTGCATGTCGGCATAGGGACCCTTGTGGCGCAACACGGCGTACTCGCCGCCATCGAGAGAGCGACGCTCCAACGGCATATCTAGGGTCATTCCTTGGCCAGCGGTGACGCAGGCAAAGGAACGCAGCTTGTCCGTCTCCACGACATCGGGATCGTCGAGATAGACGCCGATCATGCGCATATCCGGCCCAGCGAGGCGGCGAGCAAAGATGGTGCCGAACAAGGTTTCGAAAGCCTGGCCGATCTGCATATAGGAGCCGCGATGAGCGACACCGACGAGTGACATCGGGGAGATGGTGCGAAGCGTAACGTCGAACATGACCGTAATCCTTCCTTAGGTACTGGGTTCGAAGATCGTATGGCTTCCCTCATTCCGATATCGCGCCGGCGGCATGCCGTAGACGGATCTGAAGATGCGGTTGAATGACTGGAGGTTGGGATAGCCCGACCGCTTTGCAATGTCGCTGACGGATAGACGGGTGTTGACGAGATCGCCGGCGGCACGGTGCAGCCGCAGCCGCTTGACGGTTGCCGCCGCCGTCTCGCCATAGATCGCCCGATAGATCCTGTGCCAGTGATAGCTGGACATGCAGGCGATCTCCGCCAGCTTTTCCATGTCGAGCTCGTCATCCAGATGCTCGTGGATATAGGCAGAAACCCGCCGCAGCCGGGTCTCGTAAAGCGTCCACGCCGTTCCGCCTGTCATGTCAAACCCCTTGCAAATCGATCGGCCCGACAAGAGCATAACCCGATTTGACAAATCCTGCGGAGTTGGATGCACAAAGAAAAATGGCGAATGCCGCAGCATCCGCCATTTTCGCTATCGTAAGAAAATAGAGCCGTTAGCCGGCGAGTGCAGCGGCAATCGCCTCGATCGCCTCATCAGCCTTGGCGCCATCCGGGCCGCCGGCCTGCGCCATGTCGGGACGGCCGCCGCCGCCCTTGCCGCCGAGGGCGGCTGACGCGACGCGGACGAGATCGACGGCGCTGATGCGGCCGATCAGGTCTTCGGTGACGGCGACAACGGCGCTAGCCTTGCCATCTTCGGAAACGCCGATCAGCGCGACCACGCCCGAGCCAAGGCCTGCCTTGGCCTCATCCGCCAGACCCTTTAGGTCCTTGGGATCGACGCCGGAAATGGCCTTGCCGAGGAACTTGACGCCGTTGACTTCGCGAACGGCGTCAGCGGAACTACCCTGGCCGCCGCCCATGGCAAGCTTGCGCTTGGCATCGGCCAATTCGCGCTCCAGCTTGCGGCGCTCGTCCATCAGAGTTTCGACGCGCGAAACGACCTCACCAGGCTGAACCTTCAGCGTCGAGGCGAGGTTTTTCACGCGCTCGTCCTGCTCCGCGAGATAGGCAAGCGCGGATTCGCCAGTGACAGCTTCGATACGGCGCACACCGGCCCCGACGGCGCTATCGCCGAGGATGCGCACGAGACCGATCTGGCCCGTGGCCGACACATGCGTACCGCCGCAAAGCTCGATGGAATAGGGCTTGCCGGTCTTGGCGCCACGCACGCCCTGCCCCATCGATACGACGCGGACTTCATCGCCGTACTTCTCGCCGAACAGCGCCATCGCGCCTTCCGCGATCGCATCGTCGACGCTCATCAGGCGGGTCGTCACCGGCGAATTCTGCAGGATGATCTCGTTCGCCATCTCCTCGACGACCTTCAGCTCCTCAGCCGACATCGGCTTCGGATGCGACACGTCGAAGCGCAGGCGCTCGGGCGCAACCAGCGAGCCCTTCTGGGCGACATGCGTGCCCAGCACTTCGCGCAGTGCCTCATGCAGCAGGTGGGTGGCGGAATGGTTGGCGCGCAGGCGCGAGCGTCTGGCGTGATCGACCGTCAGCACGACGGCATCGCCCACCTTGATCGTTCCTTCCGAAACCTCGGCTAGGTGAACGAAAAGGCCTTCGCCCTTTTTCTGAGTGTCGCCCACCGTCAGCTTGCCGTTGTCGCCGGAGATGGCGCCCGTATCGCCCATCTGGCCGCCGGATTCGCCATAGAACGGCGTCTGGTTGACGATGATCTGTACCTTTTCGCCGGCAGAGGCGCTGTCGACGGCAACGCCATCCCTGACGATTGCCTGGATCACGCCTTCGGCAGATTCCGTGTCATAGCCGAGGAATTCAGTCGCACCATTCTTTTCCTTGAGCTCGAACCAGATGGTTTCGGTTGCCTTGTCGCCGGATCCGGTCCAATGCGAACGCGCCTCGGCCTTCTGCCGCTCCATGGCATCGGCGAAGCTGGAAATATCGACGCCGATGCCGCGGGCGCGCAGTGCGTCCTGCGTCAGATCCAGCGGGAAGCCATAGGTGTCGTAGAGCTTGAAAGCCGTTTCGCCGTCCAGGCTGTCGCCCTTGTGCAGGTCCGAGGTGGCATCGTTCAGCAACGACAGGCCGCGTTCCAGCGTCTTGCGGAAACGGGTTTCCTCGAGCTTCAGTGTCTCGGAGGTCAGCGCCTCGGCGCGCACCAGCTCGGGATAGGCGCGACCCATCTGCTGGATCAACGCCGGCAGCAGCCGCCACATCAAGGGTTCCTTGGCACCGAGCAGCTGCGCATGGCGCATGGCGCGGCGCATGATGCGGCGAAGCACATAGCCTCGGCCTTCATTCGACGGCAGCACGCCATCGGCAATCAGGAAAGCGGAGGAACGCAGGTGGTCGGCGATGACGCGATGACTGGCGCGATGCTCGCCCTCGGCCTTCACGCCGGTTGCCTCTTCGGAAGCTTCGATCAGCGCGCGAAAGAGATCGATATCGTAATTGTCATGTTTGCCTTGCAGCAAGGCGGCAACGCGCTCGAGACCCATGCCGGTGTCGATTGACGGACGCGGCAGGTCGACGCGCTCCTGCTTGCTAATCTGCTCGAACTGCATGAACACGAGATTCCAGATCTCGATGAACCGGTCGCCGTCCTCTTCCGGAGAACCCGGAGGGCCGCCCCAGATATGATCGCCATGATCGTAGAAGATTTCTGAACAGGGACCACAGGGGCCGGTATCGCCCATCGCCCAGAAATTGTCGCTGGTGGGGATGCGGATAATCTTGTCGTCCGAAAGCCCAGCGATCTTCTTCCAGAGATTAAAGGCGTCGTCATCGGTGTGATAGACCGTCACCAGCAGACGCTTGGCGTCGATCCCGAATTCCTTGGTGATCAGGTTCCAGGCAAGCTCGATGGCCTGCTCCTTGAAATAGTCGCCAAAGGAGAAATTGCCGAGCATCTCGAAGAAGGTGTGGTGGCGCGCGGTGTAGCCGACATTGTCGAGGTCGTTGTGCTTGCCGCCGGCACGCACGCATTTCTGCGCCGTCGAAGCCGTCTTGTACGAGCGCTGCTCCAGACCGGTGAAAACGTTCTTGAACTGCACCATGCCGGCATTGGTGAACATCAATGTCGGATCGTTGCGCGGTACGAGTGGGCTCGACGGCACGATCTCGTGGCCGTTTTTCTTAAAATAGTCGAGGAAGGTCGACCGGATTTCATTCACACCGCTCATATTGGGCCCTTCAGTACTGCGCTCAGCAACTTGCGTCAAAGTCAGTGGCTTTTATCGTTCGCTCCGGGCGCTGTCCAGCCGCACGAACAAAACCGGCCGCACATCCCTTGGACAATGCGGCCGGTCTCAAATTTTAGTGTCATATCAAGCCAGGAATTGCTCCCGGAAATCATTATTCCCCGGAAGCGTCGCCATCATCGGCATCCGGACCGCCATTTTGCAAGAAGCGATCGGCGATCAAGCCGGCATTCTGGCGCAGCGACAATTCGATTTCGCGCGAGAGATCCGGATTGTCGCGCAGGAAGATTTTCGCATTCTCGCGGCCCTGGCCAAGGCGCTGGCTGTTATAGGAGAACCAGGCACCCGACTTCTCGACGATGCCGGCCTTGACCCCGAGATCGACCAGCTCGCCAGTCTTGGAAACGCCCTCGCCATACATGATGTCGAACTCGACCTGCTTGAAGGGAGGCGCCATCTTGTTCTTGACGACCTTCACGCGGGTCTGGTTGCCGATCACCTCTTCACGCTCCTTGACGGCGCCGATGCGGCGGATATCGAGGCGAACCGAGGCATAGAACTTCAGCGCGTTACCGCCCGTCGTCGTTTCCGGCGAGCCGAACATGACGCCGATCTTCATGCGGATCTGGTTGATGAAGATCACCATGGTCTTGGACTTCGAGATCGAAGCCGTGAGCTTGCGCAGCGCCTGGCTCATCAAACGAGCCTGCAGACCGGGAAGACTGTCGCCCATCTCGCCCTCGATTTCGGCGCGCGGCGTCAATGCCGCAACGGAGTCGACGACGAGGACGTCGATCGCGCCGGAGCGAACCAGCGTATCGGTGATTTCAAGCGCCTGTTCGCCGGTATCGGGCTGCGAGATCAGAAGGTTCTGCAGGTCGACGCCGAGCTTGCGGGCATAGACCGGATCGAGCGCATGTTCCGCGTCCACGAAAGCGCAGATGCCGCCCTTCTTCTGGGCCTCTGCAATGGTCTGCAGAGCCAGCGTCGTCTTACCCGAGCTTTCCGGCCCATAGATTTCGACAATGCGGCCCTTCGGCAAACCGCCGATTCCGAGGGCAATATCGAGGCTCAGCGAGCCGGTGGAAACCGTTTCGATTTCGACCACGTTCTCGTTAGAGCCGAGCTTCATGATCGAGCCCTTGCCGAACGACCGCTCAATTTGAGAGAGCGCCGCTTCAAGTGCCTTGCTTTTATCCACCGATTTGTCCTCTACAAGCCGCAAAGAATTCTGAGACATCCGATCCACCTTTAGGTTATTGAAGCCGCTCTAGCAATGTCGCCGCCGATGAGAATTCTGTACTCTATTTGTTCTCTTATCGCAAGAGCACAACAAGCAATTGAAAGAAAAAGGTAAAATGAATTCCGTTCTATTTTTGTTTTCTTCTTTCTTCCCAGGCACTTGCATGGCCGGGACGGTGAATTGCGAGATGTTATCGACCCGTCCGATTCGTCTTTTCGATTGCTGAGGAAAACCATATGGCGAAGAAGATTCTCGTTCTCGGCGGCGCCCATATCGACCGGCGCGGCCGCATATTCGGCGAGACCGCACCCGGCGCCAGCAATCCCGGCGCATGGTTCGAAGAGCCCGGCGGCGGCGGCTTCAATGCGGCCAGAAATCTAGCCCGCCTGGGCTTCGACGTGCGGTTGATCTCGCCCCGCGGCGGCGATCCCTCCGGCGAGATCGTGGCGGAAGCGGCCAGCCACGCCGGCATCGACGACCGGCCCTTCGTTTTCCTCGATCGCAAGACGCCGAGCTATACGGCGATCCTCGAACGCGACGGCAATCTGGTCATCGCGCTTGCCGACATGGAACTCTACAAGCTGTTCGTCCCGAGACGTCTGGCGATTCGCGCCGTTCGCGATGCCTTTGAAGAGACCGATCTCGTTCTCTGCGACGCCAATCTGCCGGCCGAAACATTAGCCGCGATCGCGGCAAGAGCGGCCGCATGCGGCAAGCCCGTCGCGGCAATCGCGATCTCGCCGGCGAAAGTCGTGCGGCTCAAGCCAAGCCTTGCCGGCATCGACCACCTGTTCCTCAACGAAGCCGAGGCCGCCGCGCTGACCGAAAATCGCCCGGAAGACCCGCTCGAATGGGTGAACGGATTGCGCGCCCTCGGCCTGCGCAATGGCGTCATCACCCGCGGCGGGCGCCCGCTGATCGCATTTTCCCGCGATCTCGTCGTCAGCCTGCAGCCGCCCGTCGTCGACGATGTCGCCGATGTCACCGGGGCGGGAGATTCTCTTGCCGCAGGCGTTCTCTCAGCCTTGCTTGCCGGCCACGACCTCGCGGAAGCTGTCCGCCACGGTGCGGCAGCCGCAGCGATCACCGTGCAATCATCCTTGGCCACCGCCGAAAATCTGTCTCCGGAGCTTTTGAAGACGATGTTGGCCCTTGTTCCCAAGGCCGAAATTCTGTCATGAAGCCTGCTCAAAACGCATATATTGTTTCAGCGAATTGGAAACGACAATGACCCAGCCCATCTCGCCACTGCTTCCGATCTCCTATTCGAAGGAAGTCGCCGCCGCCAAGCTGCGCGGCGCACCGCTCGTGGCACTGGAATCGACCATCATCACCCACGGCATGCCCTATCCCGGCAATATCGAGATGGCCCGCAGCGTCGAGGCGATCATCCGGCAGGAAGGCGCGGTCCCGGCGACCATCGCCGTCATCCATGGCACACTGCATATCGGTCTTGAGCCGGAAGAGCTGGAAACCCTCGCCAAGACGGAAGGCGCGATGAAGGTCTCGCGCGCCGACATCGCTTTTGCGATCGCCGAGCGCCGCACCGGCGCGACCACCGTCGCCGCCACGATGATTGCCGCCGCCCGCGCCGGCATCAAGGTTTTCGCCACTGGCGGCATCGGCGGCGTGCATCGCGGCGCGGAGGAAAGCTTCGACATCTCGGCCGATCTTGAAGAGCTTTCCCGCACCGGCGTCATCGTCGTCTGCGCCGGCGCCAAGGCGATCCTCGATATTCCGAAGACGCTCGAAGTGCTGGAAACGCGCGGCGTCCCGGTCGTCACCTACGACAGCGCCGAATTCCCGGCCTTCTGGTCGCGCTCTTCCGGCTTGGCGAGTCCGCTGACGCTGAACAGCCCAGCGGCCATCGCCAACTTCCAGTCCACGCGCGAACAGCTCGGCATCGATGGCGGCATGCTGATCGCCAACCCGGTCCCGGAAGCGGACGAAATTCCGCGCGAGGAAATGGAAATCTATATCGAGCGCGCCCTCGACAGCGCCGACCGCGACGAGATCACCGGCAAGGCCGTCACGCCTTATCTGCTCAGCACCATCTTCGACATCACCGAAGGCCGCAGCCTCAAGACCAATATCGCGCTTGTCGAAAACAATGCGCGCCTGGCCGCTGAAATCGCGGTCGCTCTGGCGGAATAGTTAGAGCTGTAATGAATAAAGGAACGGTCGGGCGCTTCAAAAGATCGTCCGGCCTTTCTTGTTTCAGGTCAATGAGAACAGGCCTAGCGCGGCCCGCAATTCGGCAAGCGTCGCCTCCGTCCGCTCCCTTGCCTTTCTCGTCCCCTCCCGCACTATCTCAAGGACATGGTCCGGCTCTGCGGCAAAGCGTGCACGGCGCTCGCGGATCGGTGCAAGCAGCGCCTGAAGAATGTCCTCGAGATGTCCCTTCAGGGTGACATCACCGAGACCGCCACGGCGATAATGCGCCTTCATGTCGTCGACCAAGTGCCGATCCTCGCAGAACGCATCCAGATAGGTGAAGACGACGTTTCCCTCGACCCTGCCGGGATCGCCGATGCGCAGATGATCCGGATCGGTATACATCCGCCGGACCGCATCACTGATAGCATCCGGTGATGCCGAGAGCGGGATGGCGTTGCCCTGGGATTTGCTCATCTTCGCCTTGCCGTCGACACCTGGCAGACGCCCCACGCTCGGCACCATCGCCGTGGCTTCCACGAGAACGTCATACCCGATCTGCCGGTTGAGGCGGCGAACGATCTCATTGGTTTGTTCGATCAAAGGCGCCTGATCCTCGCCGACGGGAACGACCGTCGCCTTGAAGGCGGTGATGTCGGCGGCCTGCGCCACCGGGTAGCAGAGAAAGCCGGCCGGCACGTCGCGTTCGAAGCCGCGCAGCTGGATCTCGGTCTTGATCGTCGGATTACGCTCCAGACGGCGGACCGTGACGAAATTCAGATAGAGCAGCGTCAGCTCCGCCAGCGCCGGCAGGGCTGATTGAACGCAGATCGTCGTCAGCGCCGGATCGATGCCGACGGCGAGGTAATCGATGGCAACTTCGAGAACGTTGCGACGGACCTTGCCGGGATCATGGGCATTGTCGGTCAGCGCCTGCGTATCCGCCAGCAGCAGGAATTGCCGATGGCTGTGCTGACGCGTGACGCGGCTCTTCAACGATCCGGCATAATGGCCGAGATGGAGTGGACCCGTGGTCCGGTCGCCTGTCAGGATGACGGGGCGGGTGTCGGTAGGGGAATGCATTCGTTGCTCCGCAAAAGGAGCCGCCGCAATCGGGAAGGGAAAACGGAAATTGACCATGCCTGCCGGATCACGGCGGCAGGGTCGATTTCAAGACATGACGACTGCCGCTCCTAGAAGGAGCGCCACCACAAACGGTAGATGGGCTTGGCAAGATCGATCATGCGCGGGGTGATAGCATCTTTATGCCGCTATCGGCAACATGGCGAGGCGAAAATCGCCTCTGACCTAGGGCTTATCGAGCGTCTCGCGCACGACGACGGCAAGCTGCTTCAGCGAGAAAGGCTTCGGCAGGAAGCCGAACTGCGCATCGGCCGGCAGATTGCGGGCAAAGGCATCCTCGGCGTAACCGGAGACGAAGATGAACTTCATGTCCGGATATTTCTTGCGCAGTTCCCGCAGCAGCGACGGTCCGTCCATCTCGGGCATGACGACGTCCGACACAACAACATCGACCTGGCCGTCGAGCTCGTCCATGATGTCGAGCGCCTCGACGCCGGAGCCGGCCTCGTAGACGGTATAGCCGCGCGTCTCGAGCATGCGCTTGCCGCCGCGCCGCACAGCCTCCTCGTCCTCGACCAGCAGCACGACTGCGGATTTTCCGGTAAGATCCGCCGGCTCTTCCGGTGGAGACACGATGCCGACGCTCTGATCCATGGCCGCGACATCGCGGCTCTCCGGCGCCTTGGCGTCCGTTACCGCCGGCATTTCGACGACATGGCGCGGCAGGAAGATGCGGAAGGTCGTTCCCTTGCCCACTTCCGATTCCGGCTGGATGTAGCCGCCGGACTGCTTGATGATGCCGTAGACCATCGCAAGACCAAGGCCGGTGCCCTTGCCCACTTCCTTCGTCGTGAAGAAGGGCTCGAAAATCTTGTCCATGATCTCGGGCGCGATACCCGTTCCGGTATCGCTGACCTCGATGAGCACCATGTCCTCATGCGGCAGATAAGGATAATTGAAAGCGCTGACATCGGCCGCAAGCAGATTTCGGGTGCGCAGCGTCAGCGCGCCGCCGCCGGGCATGGCATCGCGGGCGTTGACGCAAAGATTGATAACCACCTGTTCGAACTGCGAGAGATCGGTTTTGACAGGCCAGAGATCGCGGCCGTAATCGACATCAAGCTTGACGTTCGTGCCGGACAGAAGCCGATCCACCAGCATGCGCAAGTCGCCGATCACGTCGGTCAGGTTCAGCACCGTCGGCCGCATGGTCTGCTTGCGCGAGAAGGCAAGCAATTGCCGCACCAGCACGGCGGCGCGATTGGCGTTGCGCTTGATTTCCATCAGATCCGCAAAGCTCGCATCCGAAGGCCGTGCCTGCAGCAGCAGATGGTCGGAGGACAGGAGGATCGCGGTCAGCACGTTGTTGAAATCGTGGGCGATGCCGCCCGCGAGCGTGCCGACGGCATTGAGCTTCTGCGTCTGCGCCATCTGCGTCTCGAGCGCCCTCTGCTCGGTCACCTCAACGGCATAGACGATGGCGGCCTCTTCCGGCGCCTCGTCGGTCTGGTCGATCACCGCATTGATATAGAAGCGGAAATGCCGTGTCTCATCCTTCGGATTGCGGGAGTCGATCGGCGGAATATCGCCCTGCCGATCCTTGGCGGCTGCCAGCGCCTGCTGCAGCTGCTGCCGGTCGCTTTCATTGACGACGCTCTCCAATGCGGCGCCGCGCTCGATATCGTCGCGCGAGACGAGATCCGAGAAGAGCTTCAGGAACGGCGCATTCGTCCGCAGAATACGCCCGTTGCCATCGACGGAAACGATCGCCATCGGTGTGTTGTTGAAGAAGCGGCTGAAACGCATCGCGGCTGCGGAAGCAGACTGCTCGGTGTCCGCGCCGTTCTGCCGGGTGAGGACGATGGTGCGGCTCTCGCCGGGAGCACCGTCGCGCATCGAGGTGACGCTGTGGACGATCTGCACCGGCAGGCTCTGGCCATTGGCGCGACGCAGATCGAGATCGAGCGTCACCGTCTTCTTCAAGCCCGGCTCCGCCTGAACGGACTGGATCAGCGCCAGCCCCTCGCCGGCCACCAGATCGCCGATCGTCATCGAACCCGGCACGAACTTCGTCAGGTCGAAGCCCAGCCATTCGGCCAGCGTCGCGTTGAGATAGAAGATCTCGCCCTTGCGGCCGGCGGAAAAGAAGCCGGCCGGCGCATGGTCGAGATAGTCGATCGCGTTCTGCAATTCCTTGAAGAAGCGCTCCTGGTCGTCGCGTTCGGAGGTGATGTCGGTGATCTGCCAAATATGCAGCGCTTTGTTGCTATCCTGTTCCGGCGGCAGCACCCGTGCTTTCAGGCGATACCAATGGGCTCCCTGGCCGATCCCGTTGAAGGGACCGAGCGGCTTCAGCAGGCGGAACTCCTCCGATCCCTCCTTGCCGTCACGCAGACCATTGGCGAGACGGTACAAAGCCTCGTTGGATTCGCGGTTTCGCGACAGCAGCATCTCCAGCGACTGTACCTCCGTCGCCTTGCTGGCGCCGGTCAGCCGGCCATAGGCGGCATTGGCATAGACGATGCGCCCCTTCTCGTCGGTAATCAGCGTCCCGTCCGGATGGCTGTTGAGAAACGAACGCGCCAGGCTGTCGGACTGCGGCTGCGGCATCACCTCGACGAAGCCGATGATCGAGGAAACGAGGAAGAAGATGCCGACCATGGCAAGAATGCCGAGACCGCCGAGAACCGCTTCATTGTCGAGCTGGCTCTTGAAGACGACGAAGGCCGCGGCGGCGGCCACGAGGACGAGCGCCAGCAGGATGATGCGTAGCACGGTTCCAGAACGAACCCCGCGATCCACCAGCGGCACGCTATACTCGTCGGACGGACGCTGCTTCGTCATAAACCCCTCGTCTCCGCCGTTCTCCCCGCGACATGTCATACACGTTAAGGATCGCCGGAGTCGGACCTTTCGAATCTTCTTTACCAATTTGCGTCATCGGCAAAAAGCTTTGCCGAGCCAGAAAGGCTTGAATTCACAGGCAATAGAGCACAAGACGTATCAATCGCATCTTGTCTCGGCCGCGATCCTGCTCATATGATCGCCGCATAGGAAGGCCAAGTTCAAGGCATCTACCCTGCCGTAGCTGCATAATAGGCCGCGACGTCGGGGAAAATACGGGAGTATCTCGACATGTTGGACGACATCGCCGGAGCCTATGGCAGCCGTTTCTTCCTCGCAGCCGGCGGGGTTGGCGTTGCCCTGATCGTACTGATCGGCATTCTGTGGATCTTGCGCAATCGAGCGCCTTCTCCCTTCGTGCGTGGCGGCAAGAACCGCCAGCCGCGCCTGCAGGTGCTGGATGCCGCTGCCGTCGATGCCCGCCGCCGTCTGGTGCTCGTCAGGCGCGACGGCATCGAACATCTGATCATGATCGGCGGTCCGACTGATATCGTCATCGAGTCGGGCATTTCCGATCCCGCGCGCGCCGGCGTGGCAGCGACACCGGTCGAAATCCCCCCGGCATATGAAAGCCGGCAGCAACAGCCGGAAAAGGCTGCCGAGCTCGATACCCCTCCCGCGGCGCTTCCTCAGCGTCTGCAATCCACCGGGGACAGGATCGAAGCCTATCTGCGCTCCGAAACGCCCGCTGCCCCGGCTCTGGAACTGGCGCCGACGCCGCACGTGGCTGCCGAACGTCCCCAACCGGCTCCTGTCAGGCCGCCGCAACCGGCTCCTCAAACCGCTTCGGCCATCAGCGAAGCCGAGGCCGCCGACATACTGGACGCCGCCCGCCATGTCGTCCTGCCGCAGCAACAGTCAGCTCCCATTCGCCCAGCGCCCGTGGAGCCCGTCGTCGCGCCTCCGCGCGCCACCGAGCCCGGCAACGATTTCCAGCGCATACTCGAAGCCGAAATGTCGAAGAATCTGACTGACGAACGGATCATTCCCCATGCACCGACGCCGCGCCAGGTGCAACAGCAGCCCACTCCATCGCCAGCACCAAGCCCGGCACAGAGGATCGAACCCGAGCTCGTGCCGCTGACCGGGGCCGACAATGCTCTCCAGCAGGAAGTGGCGCGCATCTTCGGTGAAATGAGCGTCAGCCGCGACAAATAATACGCGGCCTGAAATGTCGGAAACGAAAAAGCACGAGGAACGTATCCCTCGTGCTTCCATTTGATAGCCAGTCGAGCCGATAGCTCGATTATTCGTCGCGATAAACCTTTTCGCGGCGCTCGTGGCGTTCCTGCGCCTCGATCGACAGGGTCGCGATCGGACGAGCGTCCAGGCGCTTCAGGCCGATCGGCTCGCCGGTCTCCTCGCAATAGCCGTAAGTACCGTCTTCAATACGCTGCAATGCGGCATCGATCTTGGAGATGAGTTTACGCTGACGGTCGCGGGCCCGAAGCTCGATGGCTCTATCCGTTTCCGAGGAAGCCCGATCGGCCAGGTCAGGATGATTTGCGCTTTCTTCCGCCAGATGATCCAGGGTCTCGCGCGCTTCTCTAAGGATATCGTTTTTCCATGCTACCAGCTTCGCTCGAAAATAGGCTCGCTGATTCAGATTCATGAACTCCTCGTCTTCCGAGGGCACATAATTCCTAAGATCGATCTTCTCACTCAACGCGATTCTCCTGAAGAACATCTCATATGGCTGGGCTGTATATCCCAACCAATAGTGCCGGTTCAAGCCAAATAGATGCTGTCAACTGATTTTTAAATTTGTCATAAAATTCAGCTAAGGGTCTATTTTTTCATCGTTTCTTCTCAGTAACCCGGATTCACGTCGCTCGTAACCTTCGCGTGAAGGTAGGACATTTCGGCTTCCGGCGGATCGCGCCGCAGTTGACGGCGGATGCAAACAGACGTTACCTCATCAAAGAAATCGAGCTCCGGAATTTCGTAATGACCAGCATTTCGCCGCCGCCCTCCAGGATCTATCTCCTGCGTCACGCCCAGGCCCAGCAGGCGGCCCCCGGCCAGAAGGATTTCGACCGTCCTTTGAGCGACAACGGCTATGCCGCGGCCGAGATCGTCGCGGACGAAGCCGCCGACAAGGGCTATAGGCCGGATCTCATCATTTCATCCACGGCCCTGCGCTGCCGCCAGACCGCCGAGGCGATGCGCCGCGTCGTCACGCCCTCGACGGAGTTCCGCTTCGTCGAGGCGATCTATAACGGCACGCTGGAAATCTACCTGTCGCTCATCGCGGCGCAAACCGATCAGGATTCGGTCATGCTGGTCGCGCACAATCCGATCATCGAGCAGACGCTCGCCTCGCTGATCGGGCGCGAAGCCGTGGCCGGCGCGCTCCCACGCGGCTTTCCGACGGCGGGTCTTGCCGTCGTCGATTCGACGGCGTCAGGCTGGAGCCTGACCGACTTCGTCACCGAATAGGGATATTCGCCGAGACGCCTGTCTCGAACAATGGTCCGAAAACGTCCCCTGCCCCTGATTGCAGACCTTTACGCATTCATCTTTTCGGGGCAAGTTTCGATCCCTATATTCACGGTCACGCTGTCATCAGGGATCCCGCCTTGCCCCCAAGCCTGACCTCTTTTACCGACGACGCCCTCATTGCCTTTGACAATCTTGCCGATCGCGCGGCCGGCCTCGTCAATCCCACAATTCGTCTGGGGGTCACGGGCCTCTCCCGTTCGGGCAAGACCGTCTTCATCTCCTCCCTGGTGCACAACCTCCTGAATGGCGGCCGCCTGCCGCTGTTCGAGCCGGTGCAGTCCGGCCGCGTTTCCGCCGTTCGCCTCGAGCCGCAGCCGGATGATGCAGTGCCGCGCTTTCAATATGAGGATCATATTCGCGCGCTCGTCAAAGACCGCATCTGGCCGGATTCAACGCGCGCCATCTCCGAGCTGCGCATCACGCTGGATTATCAAAGCGCCAGCGGCTGGAACCGCCTGTTCTCGCCAGGCCGTCTCTCCATCGATATCGTCGATTATCCGGGCGAATGGCTGCTGGACCTGCCGCTGCTCGCCAAGGATTTCCGTACCTTTAGCGAGGAAACCCTGGCTCTGGCGAAAACCGGCATTCGCGCCGAACTGTCACGTCATTGGCTGGAGACGACCGAGAAGGCCGATATCGCTGAAACCGCGGACGAAATGAAGGCGCGCGACCTTGCAACCGCTTTCGCCGATTATCTGAAGGCCTGCAAATCCGACGAACGCTCGCTCTCCACGCTGCCGCCCGGCCGTTTCCTTCTGCCTGGCGATCTCGACGGCTCGCCCGCGCTCACCTTCGCGCCACTGAAGCTGCCCACCGAAGGGACTGCTCCGAAGGGGTCGCTATGGGCGATGATGGAGCGCCGCTACGAGGCCTACAAGGCCGTTGTCGTCAAACCCTTCTTTCGCGAGCATTTCGCCCGTCTCGATCGGCAGATCGTCCTTGTCGATGCCCTGCAGGCCATCAATCGCGGCCCGGAAGCGGTGCAGGATCTGGAGCGCGCGCTGACCGACGTGCTGGCATGCTTCCGTCCCGGCACGAACTCCCTTCTTTCCTCGCTGCTCGGCCGCCGCATCGATCGCGTGCTGGTCGCCGCCACCAAGGCCGACCACCTCCATCATGAAAGCCATGACCGGCTGGAGGCCTTGACGCGCCGTCTCGTCGAACGAGCAGTAGAGCGCATCGGCATGGCGGGTGCCGGCATCGAGGTCATGGCCATCGCCTCGATACGTGCGACGCGAGAGGCGACCGTGACCCGCGACGGACAGGCGCTCCCGGTCATCGTCGGCACGCCGATGGACAAGGAAACCATCGCCGGCGAACTGTTCGACGGCAATCGCAAGACCGCGATCTTTCCCGGCGACCTGCCGGAAAATCCGCGCTGGCTGTTCGAAGCTCTTGAATCGGATGGAGCAAAGGTCCATCTGCCCGAGGTGAACGTGGTGCGGTTCCGCCCGCCTGAGCTGGACGAAACCGGCGGCGGCATCAAGCTTTCGGTGCCGCACATCCGCCTCGACCGCGCCATGCAGTTCCTGTTCGGAGACCGTCTCGCATGACGAAGCCGACCGAAAACGAGCCCAACGGCAACCGCCGCCCCGCCGCCTTTACGCTGGAACCGGACATCTCCAGAAAAGATGCGGATATCAGGTCCATCCCGCCGGCGGTACGCATGCCGCAAAGCTTCGATACCGATGTCATCCTAACTCCGGACGACGAAGATCCCTTCATCAATCCGGCCCTCAATGCCGGTTCGGGCGGAACCGCCATTGCCACGCCGCGCCGCGAGCGGTTTTCCTTCGGCAAGGTAGCGCTGGGCGCGCTCGGAATTCTGGCGTCGCTCGCCTTCGGCCTGTGGACCGACCAACTGATTCGCGACCTGTTCAGCCGCGCCGACTGGTTGGGCTATACCGCGCTAGCGGTCGTCGCCATCGGCATTCTGGCCGTGCTCGCCATCATTATCCGCGAAACGGCCGGCATGATGCGGCTGGCCGCTGTGCAGACCATCAAGGCCGAAGCGGAAGCCGCGATTGTCGAGACCCGGCCGGCCCGCGCCAAAGCGCTAGTGAACCGTCTCTGCACGCTGCTGGAAGCCAACCCGGATACGGCCAGAGGCCGCGCGACGCTAAAGGCGGCGGAGGATGACATCATCGATGCGCCGCAGCTGATCGACCTCGCGGAGCGCGAGCTCCTCGGCCCGCTCGACCGCCGGGCGCGAGCGCTGATCCTTGGCGCTTCGAAACGGGTATCTGTCGTAACAGCCGTCAGTCCGCGCGCCCTCGTCGATATCCTCTACGTTCTTTACGAGGCAGCGAAACTGGTCCGCGCCATGGCCGAACTCTATGGCGGCAGGCCGGGCACGCTTGGCATGATCAGGCTGATGCGCGATGTGCTCGCCCATCTCGCCGTCACGGGCTCCATCGCGGTCGGCGACAGCATCGTCCAGCAACTGATCGGCCACGGGCTGGCGTCGAAGCTTTCCGCACGACTTGGCGAAGGCGTCGTCAATGGCATGATGACGGCGAGGATTGGAATAGCGGCGATGGATCTTTGCCGCCCGCTTGCCTTCAAGGCACTCAAGCGACCCGGCATCGCCGATTTCGTCGGCGACCTCACGCCGAACATTACCGGCCGAAGCACGACCTGATGACCTGAAAATCAGGCGTTTTAGCATCACGGAAACCAAGCATTAACCATTCTGCGGCAAAAGTGAGAACCAGTTTTACGGTTCCGCCTCGCTAGGAAATATCCATGTTTTCGCGTCGATTTCTTCTTGTAAGCAGCTTTGCCGCCGCAGCCCTCTCCACCGGCGCTGGGGTGCAATCAGCCAACGCGGCGCCCCGCGACAAGGCCTTCTTCCAGTCGATCTCCGGCACCTGGAGCGGCCCTGGCGAAATCGTTGCCGGCAAGTACAAGGGCACGAAATTCACCTGCAACCTCACGGGCAAGCCGTCCGATGGCGGCAATGCCGGCGTCAAGCTCGACGGCACCTGCCGCGTCGGGGTCTTCCAGCAGCCGATGTCGGCCGAGATCACGCAAAGCGGCGGCTCCTACAGCGGAAAATTTCTCGATGGCGCCGCCGGCAAAGGCCTCGACGTCACCTCGGGTACGGTCAATGACAATACCGTCGTCCTCGGACTGATACGTCAGAAACTGAACGGTGCCATGATCGCTCGCGTTTCGGACAGCAAGTCGATGAATGTCACCATCTCGGTGAAGGTCGGCGAACAGATGGTGCCCGTCATCGGTGTCACCCTGAAGCGGGCCGACGTCGACCAGATGGCGGTCGGATCGATCCAGTAAGTTTCGGATATCAATGCCCAAACAGCAAAAGGCCGGCAAACTCGCCGGCCTTTTGCTGTTTTCATATTGCGATTCAGGCTGTTCGCCACCAGTCGCGGTTTTCATCCGCGACTTCGATGCCCTCGACGTCGACCTCCCGCAACCAGTCGCCGATCTTGCGGCCGTTGACGACAAGATCGGCTGCAAAATCGGCAAGCGGCATCAGCACGAAACCACGCTCGACCATCCGCGGATGGGGAATGGTCAGCAGCGGCTCCGCCTGCCGCAGATCGCCATAAGTCAGCACATCGATATCGATCGTCCGCGGCCCCCAACGTTCGATCCTCACCCGCTTCATCTGTCGCTCTATATCGAGGCACACGTCGAGCAAGGCTTCCGGCGCCAGGGTAGTATCGATGGCGGCGCAGGAATTGTAGAAGAAGGACTGGTCCGTCTTGCCCCACGGCGGCGTGCGGTAAAGCCGCGACACCGAAACCACCTGGCAATCGGCGCGCTGATCCAGTGTGCGAAGGGCGAGCGCCATGGCACGGACGGGATTGTCCAGATTGCCGCCCAAACCGAGCGTCGTCCGAATCGCCAGGTTTTCAGGCAAAATGCTCAATGCTCACCTGCACGTAATCGAGGACGCCCGGAACCGGGGCATTGGGCTTGCGCACCGTGATCTTGGCCCGGCGAATGCTGGGAAAGCGCCGGCACAGCTCCTTCGCCACATCGAGTGCCAGCGCTTCGATCAGATAGCGACGGCGTCCGGTCACGATCTCCTCGATGACGGTGAATGCGACGCCATAGTTGACGGTATCGTCAATCGAATCGCGCTCCAGCGCATCGCCCGCTTCGACATCGAGCTCGGCATCGACGAAGAAGCGCTGGCCAAGGAATTCCTCCTCGTCATGCACGCCGTGGCGGGCAAAGAAAGCGCAATTCTGCAGAGTAATGGTATATGTCACGGCGCTCATGGCGTCCCTCCGTTTCGAACAGGCACGACGGCGTCCGAAAAACGCTCCCTACCTTCAAGGATCATGTTTAAGTCTCGCGCGCGTTCTGAGAATAGCATCCGCAACCGCCAGCGCGTCCCTGTTGATTGCGACATTGTGTACGCGAAATAGCGCAGCGCCCTGCAAGCGCAGGATCGCGCTGGTCGCGGCCGTTCCGACATCGCGATCGGGCGCATCGCGGCCCGTGATGGTACCCACAAACCGCTTGCGCGAGGTACCGACCAACAGCGGCAGCTCGAAGCGAAGCAGCGCATTGAACCGCGCCATCAGTTCCAGATTCTCGTCCGCGCTCCCCTTGGCAAAACCAAAACCGGGATCGAGCACGATATTCCGCCTGTCGACGCCTGCCGCCGCAGCAATATCGAGCGCTCGGCTGAGGAACAGCATCTGGTCATCGATCACGTCAGGCAGCTTCTGCCTGTCACGACCGGTATGCATGATGCAAAGCCCGGCGCCCGTTTGCGCCGCCACGACGGCGATATCCGGTTCGCGCTGCAGGCCGAAGACGTCGTTGACGATATGCGCGCCGGCCCCGACCGCCAGCCGCGCCGTATCGGCACGATAGGTATCGACCGAGATCAAGGCGTCGGTCTTACCGCGCAGGGCTTCGATGACGGGCAGCACCCGCCCCTGCTCCTCGCTGGCGCTGACGGCGGCGGCACCAGGCTTCGTCGATTCGCCGCCGATGTCGATGATACCGGCCCCCTCCTGGACGCAAGCCAATGCGTGCGCAACAGCGGCATCGACGGCCTCGTAATGCCCACCGTCGGAAAAGGAATCCGGCGTCACATTGACGATCGCCATGATGGCACTCTCTTTGCCAAGCTCGAGGCTGCGGCCATGCGCGACATGCCAGGTTTGGCTGCGAAGCTCCGTCACGAACCGTCCCATCCCATTGAAAATGAAAAAACCTTGCGCTTGATATTGCGCTCACAGTGCCTATGCCGCAAGGTTCGTCGAAGTTCAACATGGTAGCGACACGAATGCCGCTTGCGTTCCATAAGATAAGTATTTCGTGTGCTCTGTTGCTCGCGTTCTGCATGCCCGATGTGGCCGATGCCGAAGTCATCGCCCGCAAATCCATTTCCTATTTCGATATCAAGGGCAGCACTGCCGACGAGCTCGATGCGGCTCTCAATCAGCGCGGGCCGCTTGCGATGGGTTCCAGCAGCCATCATCCCGGCGCGACGAGAATCCGCTTCGGCGGCAGCGCGACCTACAGCGAGGCGAATGGGCGCTGCCATATCTCCAGCGTCAAGGTCACGGTCGATACCGAAATCATCCTGCCGCGCTGGCGCGACCGGCGGCACGCCAGCAAGCAGCTTTCGACGATATGGGACACATTGGCCGCCGACATCCGGCGCCACGAGGACCGGCACGTCGATATCGCCCGCCAGCATGCACGACAGATGGAGAGGCAAATCCTGTCCCTGCCATCGGCGAGCAATTGCGATGCGCTCCAGGAAAAGGCAAACGACGTCACGACGCGGGAAACCGAGCGGCACGACGCCGACCAGGGACGCTTCGACCGGATCGAGGCGATCAATTTCCAGAACCGGATACAGCGGTTATTGTATTACCGCAGCCGTCACGGCGACCGGAAATAGATCGTGTCCCCCATCATTTCAGGGAAATAGCCCAGGGACGAACGCCATTTGTGGGAAAATCGCCACTATATCTGTGAATCGTCCGGCTGCGTCGTTCTTTTGAACTTTACGAGAATCTGAAATGGGTTTTCCCTATCGATTACAGAGATAACCGCCCCAGATGATTCGAAGAATACTGGGTGGGATCTCGAAAAAGATCGATTGAGAGTGCCTGCGTCGGCGGGTCTGTTCGCTCTTCGGCGCAGTCGGGGTTTGTTTTTCAAAGCATGCGCTAAGTGTTCTCCTGGCGCGTCCTGAAGCCGCAGGTGTTTCCTCCCTTGCCTGTCGGTGATGCGCCCGCCTCGCCTCGCTCGCTGATTAGCTGAGCGGGGCTTTTTTTGGGCTCGGAACAGATTGTCTGGCTGATATCAAGCCTTCTGCGGAGGAAACGCCCGGGAGACGCCGTCAGGCCTGGCGTTCCGGCACATGCACGACGAGCCCATCGAGGGCGCTCTTCATCTTGATCTGGCAGGAAAGACGAGAGGTCGGCCGGACGTCGAAAGCGAAATCCAGCATATCCTCTTCCATGGCCTCGGGACCGCCGACCTTCGCGGTCCAATCCTCATCGACATAGACATGACAGGTGGCGCAGGCACATGCGCCCCCGCATTCTGCTTCGATGCCGGGAACGGAGTTTCGCACGGCATTTTCCATCACGGTGGATCCCTCGTCGACATTGAGGTCAAAGCGCGTGCCGTCGAAGGCGACGATGGTCAATTTGGTCATGTGGGTGAATTCCGATATTCGTGAATGAAGGACGATCGGAATTTTACTTCCAACAAAACGCTGGGGCAGTCAACATTTGCGCCGCCGAAACGGTTTTACCTATCTGGCGGCGCAGGCGTCGTATTCAATCGATCTTCAGGCGGATCGGTTCAGCGCGACAGCTTCAGAATGAAATTCTCGGCCTCGACGACACAGGTCGCGACCGCCGCCATGCGTGCGGCATCGCCGACATCGCTCTCGAGCGCTCCGGCTGCGTCGGCGACACGGAAAGCGCCGACGGCGCCGGCCGCACCTTTCAGCTTGTGCGATGCCGCCTCGATGCGCTTGGGGTCGCCGCTGCCGATCTCCTGCAGGCAGGAACGAGCCTGACTGGCGAACATCTGCAACACCTCGACCTCAAGCGCCTTGTCGCCCATCGTCTGCCTGCCGAGATGGACGAGATCGATCGCCCGCTCCCGCGATGGGGCCGCGCCCCGCGAATTATCCGGAGATTCAAATGCGATATTCAAAGCTGCCATGTGCCAATGCTCCCGTCATTTATCTATGACTGTTTTACGGACATGCCGCATAGTTGCGGCTCGGACATGGCCATCCAGTTAAATTTTGGCACATTCAGGGCCGAAAACTCCAGACATGGTTAACGTCCGTTAAACATGCTCAAAATCTTGAGTTTTCATGGTGTTGAACAGGCAAACAGGGTTAATGGCACCTTAACGATCCACTGCCTTTAAGGTGGAATTAATTGTCATGACTGGGGGAATGTGTCACTACGATACTGGTAAATTGGGCTCATGGCACATGTCTTTGCCCAGGAAGTGGATGATGGTAATGTTTTCATAACATCCGTTTGAAAAACCAGTTATCCACTCTGAAATGTAACGGGAAATCCAACCTCGATATAGATCGAAAGCGGAGGACCCAACGGGAGGCAGGGTTCGTCTTTTCCGGACGCGGCGGAATTACCGGAAAAGACACGGCAAGCCCGAGTGAGTTGTAACGAGGCGTAACCGCATGGCGAACAAAAAGTACATCGAGTCGGTCGAGGACAAGGCCTTCCAGGCATTGGACGAAGCTCTGCAGATCGATTTCAGTGACGAGAGCTTGGAGTCTCGCAGTGCCCCTACGCCCGATATCCCGGAGCGAAAAGTGTCTGAGCCGCCGAAACAGCCGATAAAGCAGAGCAGGGATGATGCAGCCCGCAATACCAGCGGCACGCGCAGCACTGCGGCCCCTGCCGCCACGCCTCGCTCCGCCGAGGCACCGAGAAACCCGAACCTTGCGGCGGCCAATGATGGCAACAGGGCAAGCTCCGCCAGCATCCTGAAGGCGCTGGGCAGCGGCTCTCAGAGCCATGCGGTACGCAATGCCACGATCTTCTCGCTGTTCTGGATCATCGGCGGCGCCGGCCTCGCCTTCCTTCTTTACGGCACCCAGATCCGAAACATCCATTCTTTCGCCGATCTGGCCGCCCTGCCCGGCGTTATCGCCTGCATCGTCGGCATCATCGTTCCGGTCCTTCTTTTCTATGCTTTCGGCATGATGATCTCGCGTGCGCATGATATGCGCAACGCGGCCCGCTCCATGGCGGAAGTCGCCTTGCGTCTCGTCGAGCCGGAAACGGTCGCTTCCGAACGCATCATGACGGTCGGCCAGGCGGTACGGCGTGAAGTCTCGGCAATGAACGAGGGCATCGAGCGCACCATTGCGCGCGCCACCGAGCTGGAAACCCTCGTCCATTCCGAAGTCAACGCCCTGGAGCGCAGCTACGCCGACAACGAACTGCGCGTGCGCGGCCTCGTCCATGAGCTGGGCGCCGAACGCGACGCGATCATCAATCACGCCGAGCGGATCCGCTCGTCGATCGTCGGTGTGCACGATCAGATCAAGGAAGACCTGTCGCTCGCGACCGAAGAGATCACCGTGCGCCTCTCCACGTCGGGCGAAGCCTTCGCCTCGATGATCGATATGCGCGCGGCCGTGTTGATGGAAAAGTCGGATTCCGCGGTCGAGGCGCTCGGCACGCTGCTTGCCGCCAAGACCGACAGTCTGCTGCAAAATCTGAACGCCTCCGGCCTGGCGCTGAGCCACGAATTCGACACCCGCCTGGAATCGCTGTCGTCGACCCTTTCCGAACGGGGCAAGGAACTGCTCGGCCACTTCGAAACGCGCGCATCGACGCTTGACGCGAATACCGAAAAGCTGAACTCCGCGCTCAATGAACGTGCCCGCCAGCTCAACGAAACGCTGGTTGCTCGCACGAAGGAAATCAGCGAAAGCCTTACCGGCGGCGAGCGGTCCATTACGGGTACGCTCGACAATGTGCTGTCCCGCCTCAACACCGCCCTCGACGAAAAGGGCGCGAGCTTCCGCCAAAGCCTGCAGTCGACGGCGGATGACGCCATCATGGACATCGACCTGCGCTCCGGCTTTTTCGACGAGCGCTTCCAGTCGACGATCGCGCAGCTTTCGACCACCTTCGACGACCGCGTATCGGAATTCACCTCCGCCTTCGACAAGCGCGCCGGGACGCTGGACAGCAAGCTGTCGGAAAGCCTTGCCCGCATCAATCAGAGCCTGGGCAGCAACTCGGACGCGCTGGAAGGCATTCTGACCTCCAGCATCGAACGTCTGGGCTTGCACCTCACCGATCAGTCTTTCGCGCTGGCAACCACTCTTGCGACCGGTCAGGAAGTGCTGGAAAGCGCTATCGGCTCAAGGGCCGGCGAGATCACCTCGGCGCTTCAGAACGCCACCAGCGGAATTTCCTCCGCCCTGGCATCGGGCACGAACGAACTGAACACCACGCTCGCCTCGCATGCCGGCGCCTTCACCTCGGCTGTGCAGGGCGTCACGCGGGATGTCTCGACCGCGCTGCAGAGCGGCACGGAAGAACTCACGACGGCCTTTGCCGGCGGCGCCAACGAGATCAACAACACGCTCTCTTCCCGGACGAGCGAGATCACCCAGGCGCTTGGCTCCGCGCATGAACGCATCGATGCCGTCATGGCCGCGCGCAGCGGCGCGCTTTTCGGCGCGCTGACCGACAACCAGTCGCGGTTTGAACAGACGCTTGCCGAGCGTTCGCAGGCAATCACCGATGCCGTCAGCGGCTCTCACGAGCACCTGACCGCCGCCCTCGACGAACGCACCTCGATGCTGGCGATTTCGCTGGCGGAAAATCAGCTCCGCCTCGAAAACACGCTGGCAAGCCGCGCCGACGCCATCACCAGCGCCGTTGCCGATACGCATGGCAAGCTTGCCGACACGCTCGACGACAAGACGATGGCGCTTGCCATCGCGCTTTCCGAGAGCCAGTCCCGGCTGGAAGACACTGTGTCCGGCCACGCCGATTATGTCGCCGGCACCCTGGACGCAAAGACCAAGGAACTCGCCCGCGCGCTTGCCGAAGGTCAGGCGCGTCTGGAAAACACCGTTTCCGGTCACGCCGAAAGCGTCACGAACGCCCTCGACGACAGGACGCTGGCACTTGCCATTGCTCTTTCCGAAAGCCAGGCAAGGTTGGAAGAAACCGTCTCCGGCCATGCCGAACGTGTCGCCGACACGCTGGATGGCAAGACCGGCGCACTTGCCGCCGCGTTGACCAGCGGGCAAAGCCGCCTGGAGGCAACGCTTGCCAATCGCGCCGAGGAAATCATCAAGGCGTTTGCCGGCAATCATGCTTCTCTGGTCGATGCTCTCGACGACAGGACGATGGCGCTTGCCATTGCGCTTTCGGAAAACCAGGCTCGCCTCGAGGGCGCAATCTCGGGTCATGCCGACCAGGTCACCACCACGCTCGACGACAAGACGATGGCTCTGGCCATCGCCCTTTCGGAAGGTCAGGCACGGTTGGAGGATACCGTCGCCGGCCACGCCGAGCGGGTCGCCAATACGATGGACGGCAGGACGAAGGCACTTTCCGACGCGCTGACGTCGGGCCAGTCCCGCCTGGAGGCGACGCTTGCCAACCGCGCCGAAGCGATCACCAACGCCTTCACCGGCAATCACGCCGCTCTTGCCGATGCTTTGGATGAAAAGGCGATGGCTCTGGCCATTTCGCTCTCCGATACGCAGTCTCGGCTCGAGGATGCCGTATCGAGCCGGCTGGACGCCCTTTCCGAAACCGTCGCCGGAACGCACGACCGGATCGTCAACAGCCTTGACGACAGGACGATGTCCCTGGCAATCGCCCTTTCGGAAAACCACGCGAAGCTCGAGGAAACCCTGGAGAACAGCGCCAAGGCCATTGCCCACACCGTCACCAGCGGCCACGAAGCATTGACCAATACGCTCGATGACAAGAGCATGGCCTTCGCAATCTCGCTCGCCGAAAACCAGAACCGTTTCGAAAGCACGCTGGAAGAACGCGCCAATGCCCTGCTCGATAGCGTCTCCGGCGCTGAAGCGCGGGTTGCCGGCGCCTTCGGCGACAAGGCGGACGCGATCCGTGCCGCCTACAGCGAGAATCAGGATCGCCTCGATCGCTCGCTTGCGGTCCATACAGAAGCTCTGTCCGGCTTGCTCGGCAGCAGCAGCGATCGTGTCGAAACCGTTCTCGGCTCGACGACGCGCCAGCTCGAAAACACGCTCGGCGCCGGTCTGTCGCAGATGGACGAGAGCTTGGCTTCCGCCTACGAGCGCATGCGCTCGACGCTGGAGGATCGCAGCAGCGCGATCAATCTTGCTCTGCGCGACGCCCATGAGCAGATCGACAACACGCTGATGGAGCAGACGACAGCCATCGGCACCTCCATCGCCACCAGCGCCAGCATGCTCGAAATGTCGCTCGAGGATCGCGAGGCATCGCTGCGTCAGACCATCGATGCCAGCGCAAGGACATTGGAAGAGCGCCTGAACAGCGGCGCGGGCGACGTTGCCGGCCGCATCCAGCAGGCCGCGGGCGATATCGCCCGTTCGGCCGAAACCTTCTCGTCCAACCTCAATCAGACGATCGAAGGCATGACCGGCCGCTTCGCCGAGACCGGCTCCCGCGTCGAGGCCAGCCTGTCGGCTCTTGAAAACCGCATCCACGAAGGCGTCACCGGCGTCACCGCCCAGGTCGACGCGGCCGGCAACCGTCTCTCCGATACGCTGGCGAGCGGCGCCGCCCAGATCGACAACAGCGGCAGCCAGGCCTCGGCCCGCATCGAAGAACGCCTGTCGACCATGGATCGCGCGCTCAATATCGGCCTCGAAGCCGTCAACCGCACGATCGAGGGCAAGGCCGCCAATCTCGCGACGACGCTACGCACGGCCGTTGCCGATGCCGCACAGGGCATGGACACGGAGGCGACACGCACGGCCGATCTGCTTGCCAATACCGGCCAGCAGTTCGCGGAGAACCTCGGCAATCACAGCGATGCGTTCGCAAGCGCCATGACCGAGCGCTCCAACGATCTCGTCAATCGCGTCTCGGAAACACAGAACCGGTTGGCAAGCCAGGCTGCGGCCGTCGCCCAGACCTTCTCGGAAGCGGGCAACGCGATCGTCAACAAGGTTTCCGAAGCCGAAGGCCTCGTCAGCAACCAGGTCAACACGATCTCGCAGGCTCTGTCTTCGGCGGAACAGTCGCTGGAAGCCCGGGGTGCCGCCATTCGCAATACGCTGACCGGCGGCAGCGAGCAGATCGCCTCCACCATGGCGCAGGTCGAGCGTGCGCTCGACGAGCGCGGCACGGCCATCCGCACCTCCCTGGAACAGCGCGCCCGCGAAATCGACGCAACGCTTACCGGTGTCGACAACGCGCTGGAAGCGCGCGGCGCATCCATCCGCACGTCGCTCGACGAGCGCACCCGCGAGCTCAATTCGATGCTGGCCGGACGCTCCACCGAGCTCTCCCGCCTCATCGACGAAAAGGCCCGCCCGATCGTCGATCGCTATGCGGCAACGGGTCAGGAAGCGGCAGCCCTCATCTCCGCCGCGGCCCATGAAAGCACGGAACGTCTGCGCGCCGAAAACGCCACCCTGATCAACGCCATCGCGTCGCGCACGGAGCATGCGGTCAATACGGTCAGCGCGCTCGAGAACAACCTGCTGGCAAGCGTCAACGGCATCATCGCCCGCCTCGCCGAGAACAACTCCGCGATCACTGGCCTGCTGACCAATGCCGCCACGGAGTTCGCAACCGTCGACGATCGTCTCAGCGCAACCTCGACGCGCTTCGCCGAATCCGCGGCGAAGGCTGGCGAGATGGTTTCAGCTTCCAGCCGCCTCTTGGAAGGCAAGGTCGACAAGCTGTCCGAAATCACCGGCCAGACCCTGTCGCAGGTCGGCAGCATCGTCGGTCGCTTCGACGATCACTCCAAGGTTCTCACGCAGGCTTCCCAGCTTCTCGGCGCGGCACAGTCGAACCTCGTGTCGACGCTGGAAGAACGCGAGACCGCACTGCAGAACCTCGCCGTCGGCCTCGTCCAGCGTTCGGAAGAGATCGAGAACACCATGCGTTCCCTCGGTACGATGGTGGAAACCGCCTTCGACCGTGCCGAGCAGCGCTCCAACCAGGTCACTGGCAATCTGCGCCAGAGCGTCCAGTCGTCATTCGCGGACATCGGTCGCGTCCTCTCCGAAACGGAGAAGCGCGCCGAGGATGCTGCGGAAAACATGCGCGGCGCACTGCACAAGGCTGGCGAGGAAGCGAGCCAGGCTGTCGAAAACACCTTCGCCAGCGCCGAGCGCCGCTCCAACGACTTGACAAACCGCCTGCGCGGCGGCCTCACAGCTTCGCTGTCCGAGGTCGAGCAGATGCTTGCCGACGCCGGTAAAACCTCCGATACGGCCGCGCAGCAGCTGCGCGAGACGCTGCGTGTCGCCGTCGATGACGCCATCGGCCGCTTCGCCGGGGCAACGGACGAGATCCGCCGCTCGGCCGGCGATATCCGCCGCGAACTCGACCTCACCCGCAGCGAACTGAAGCGCGGTGCCTTCGACCTTCCGGAAGAGGCAAAGGAAAGCGCCGCGGCCATGCGCCGCGCCGTTGCCGAGCAGATCAAGGCGCTGCAAGACATCTCGCAGATCGTCGGCCGCTCGACGCAGCAGCTGGAGATTTCCGAACCTGCGGCACGCGCGCTGGCGGATGCACAGCCGGCCCAGCGCCCACGGCCTACGGCTCCAGCGCCGACCCCGGCACCTGTTGCCGCCGCTCCGCGGCCGCAGCAGCCCGCTCCGCAGCAGCCTGCACCCCAGCAGACCATGCAGCAGCCTGCACCCCAGCAGACCATGCAGCAGCCGGCGCCGCAGCCGCAGCAGCCATCGATCGAGTCCCTGGGCCTGCGCGGCTCCATCCCCGCGGAACGTCCGGTGGCTCAGCCGCAGCGTCCGGTCGAAACGTCGGCCCCTGCCCGCCAGGAAGCGGCAGGCGGCGGCTGGATCAGCGATCTGCTTCGCGGCGCCTCGCGTGACGAAAACGCCGGCCTGCAGCCGGCCCGCCAGCCGGCATCGAAAGCGCCGGCGGAACCGGCAGCTGCACCCGCCGCACGCAACCCGCGCCATGTCGTGGAATCGCTGAACTCGCTCTCGGTCGATATCGCCCGCGCGATCGATCACGACGCGTCCGTCGACCTATGGCGCCGTTACCAGCGCGGCGAACGCGATGTGTTCACCCGTCGCCTCTACACGCTGAAGGGCCAGCAGACCTTTGACGAAATCAAGCGCAAGTACGACCGCGAACCGGAATTCCGCACCGCCGTCGACCGCTACATCGCCGATTTCGAAAAGCTACTCGCCGATGTCCAGCGTACGGACCACGATCGCACCGTCACGCAATCCTACCTCACCTCCGACACCGGCAAGGTCTACACGATGCTGGCCCACGCAGCCGGCCGCCTGAGCTGAGATAGATAAGAGACGAATGCCCAATCCCCGGCCCAAGTGCCGGGGATTTTGATTCAAGATACGCCTTATATTGACGGCATGGAAAAGGGCGACCCAGAGGGCCGCCCTTACGTCACTTGGCGAAGATTGTGCCCGATCTATCGGGCGTC
Source organism: Rhizobium sp. CCGE531 (assembly GCF_003627795.1). Lineage (NCBI taxonomy): Bacteria > Pseudomonadati > Pseudomonadota > Alphaproteobacteria > Hyphomicrobiales > Rhizobiaceae > Rhizobium > Rhizobium sp. CCGE531. Next base: position 2,229,681 of record NZ_CP032684.1, read on the forward strand.
ATGCACCTTCGAGATCAGGCCGCTCGTAATGCCGACGAGCAGGAAATTGCTTTTGATGCGAACCCAGTGATAGCCGCGCGGCGGCGCGGACAACTGATAGGCGCGATAATCGATGTCCGTCGCACGGTGCCGATCCGATGCGGACAGGCGGCGCCCCTTGACCCAGCCGCCCTTGCGGACGACGACCTTCTTCTTCACCACCTCTTTCTGCATGACGGCCTGCTTGCCGGCCGGAGCCGGCTTGACCTGCGCTGTCGCAGCCAGCGGCATCGCCAGAACGGACGCCGCAAGAAGGACGGTGAAGATTTTTCTCATTGGTTGTTTCCTCATTTCAGAATCTGCGCGCGAACTTATCGTGACAGACATGAAACGAATCTGACAGTCGAATTACAATTCGGTAATGGGCGGGATCGGCTGATGCAGCCTCGCGTCACATCACAGCAAGCCATCGCCGAACTTACAATTCATCATAGTTGAACCAGTCGAAATCCGCCGTTTTCGCCCGACCCGACGTGTCGAAGGCAAACACGCCCGCAAAAGCGCCGGTGAAGGAGCCATGCTCGCCGCGCCCGCCCTCATCCGAGATGACGCCGGCGTCGAGCATCGGCCCGATGGCCTGCCATGCTCCCATACCCTCCGCCTGCCAGAAGAACTGCAGGTCGTTGTCGCGCACTTCCATGGCAAGCTGGATCCTCCCATCGGGCACGGCGACCCCGCCCTCGATCGGAAAACTCAGGCGACCGTTCGGATAGTCGCCCGGACAGGTCATGATGGTGACGCAGCGGCCGAGCTTCTCGTGCAAGGTCACAGCAATGGCGTGCAGCTTGAAGCGATTGTAGTAATGCGTCAGGCCGGCAACCTGCTGGTAAGTGTCGGGCTCGAAGTCGACGACCGTTTCGGCGCGGAAGCTGTGGTGCTCCTGGCGGCGGGCGACAAGCGATTGCTCGAACCAGGAGCCGATGCTCTCGCGAGCGATAAGCCGCAAATGGCCAGGACGTTCCGTCAGGTTGAAGATGCGTTCCGGCTGCGGCGTGCGCAGCCATTGAAAATCCATCGGCAATTCGCGCTCATCGAAATTATAGCCGCTGCGCCGTGGCTTTTCGATGCGCTGGGCACCGTTCAAGCCAGCCACCTCGACATCGGGAACGCTGGTGCCGTTTTCGAGATAGAGCCAGCCATCCTCTTTCCACACGCATTTCTGCAGAGCGGTCTCGCGGCCGAGCGTGCAGCGACGATGAGGCGGCAAAGGCCGCCCACAAAGATGCGTATGATAGAACTGACCGTCATGGGTCTCGACATATTGGCCGTGGCCGGCACGTTGCAACGCCGCCTCCGGATGATCCCTGGAGGTGATCAGATACTTTTCCGGATGCAATTCGTAGGGTCCGGCAATGTCACGGGATCTGGCCATGGTCACGGCATGATCATAGCCGGTGCCGCCTTCCGCCGTGGTCAGATAGTACCAGCCGTTGCGCTTGAAGAGATGCGGCCCCTCGACCAGCCCCAGTTCCGTGCCGGCAAAGATGTTTCTGATCGGCCCCTTCAAGGATTTCTCCACCGGGTCCCATTCCTGCAGCAGGATGCCGTCAAAGGCCGGCGTCTTCGGCGAGCCGCCATAGCTTTCGGTACGATGGTTCCATTGCATGTTGACGAACCACTTGCGCCCGTCATCGTCATGGAACAGCGAGGGGTCGAAACCGGATGAATTGACATAAGCGGGCTCGGACCATTCGCCCTCGATGGTCGGTGACGTCACGATGTAATTATGGGCATCCTTGAAGTTGCCGTCATAGCGCTTGACGTCGGTATAGACGAGCCAGAACAGGCCATCCGCGTAGGAGAGGCAAGGCGCCCAGATGCCGCAGCTGTCGGCCTCGCCGCGCATGTCGAGCTGCGAGGCACGCTCCAGCGGCCGCCTGACGAGCGTCCAGTTCACGAGATCACGCGAATGATGGATCTGCACGCCCGGATACCATTCGAATGTCGAGGTGGCGATATAATAGTCCTCGCCGACACGGCAGATGGATGGGTCGGGGTTGAAGCCCGGCAGGATCGGATTGCGGATCATGAAACTCTCTCCTCCAGAGACTACGACAAGCGGCGATGTAAAATAGAACGCCCGGAACCAGGTTCCGGGCGTTTTATGATAGTCAGTCCCGTTCGGCCGACCTGGCCCAGAGATTGATATCCGCCTCCTTGGCATAGACATCGATCTGTTTCAGCTCTTCCGCCGTGAAGTCGAGATTGTCGAGCGCCTTGACGCAGTCGACGATCTGCGACGAGCGGCTGGCGCCGATCAGGGCCGATGTGATGCGACCGCCGCGCAGAACCCAGGCGATCGCCATCTGCGCCAGCGTCTGGCCGCGCTTCTCGGCGATTTCATTGAGCTTTCTTATATTGTCGATGATCGACGGACGAATGAAGTCGCGCTTCAGGAAGTGGTTCTGTGCCGCGCGGCTGTCGTCCGGAATGCCGCCCAGATACTTGGTCGACAGCATGCCCTGCGCGAGCGGCGAGAAGACGATGGAACCGATGCCGAGATCTTCCAGTGTGTCCACCAGGCCGTCATCTTCGACCCAGCGATTGAGCATGGAATAGCTCGGCTGATGGATCAGGCATGGCGTGCCGAGTTCCTTCAGGATTGCGGCCGCCTCGCGCGTGCGCTGCGAATTGTAGGAGGAAATCCCGACATAAAGCGCCCTGCCCGAACGGACGATATGATCGAGCGCGCCGCAGGTTTCTTCGAGCGGCGTGTCCGGATCGAAGCGATGGGAATAGAAGATATCGACATAGTCGAGGCCCATGCGCTTCAGGCTCTGGTCGCAGGAGGCGATCAGATATTTGCGGCTGCCCCATTCGCCATAGGGACCCGGCCACATATCGTAGCCTGCCTTGGAGGAGACGATCAGCTCGTCGCGCAGGCCGGCGAATTCGGTGCGCAGGATCTCGCCGAAAGCGGTCTCGGCGCTGCCGGAAGGCGGGCCGTAATTATTGGCGAGATCGAAATGGGTGATGCCGAGATCGAAGGCGGTGCGGCACATGTCGATCTTGCGGTCATGCGGCGTGTCGCCGCCGAAATTGTGCCAGAGCCCCAGCGAGACCGCCGGCAGCTTCAGACCGGAACGGCCTGTCCTGTTGTATTTCATTTTTGAATAACGATCGGATGCCGGTTGCCAGGCCATGATGGATTCCTTCGAGATGAAAAAGCGCGCGGATTGCCCACCCGCGCGCAAAACTAGCTCTTCCAGCGCTTACTTCAAGAGCGCCTGCGCCTCTTCGATGCCGAGTGCCGCCGGCTGCGTGCAGGTCGTGCTCAGGTCGATGAAACGCCCTTCCTCGCCGGACTTCAGGATCGAAGTCATGACGTCGACGCCATGCAGCGTCCGGTCCAGCGAGCAACGCGCATCCCGTCCGTCGATCAGCGACGCGGCAAGGTCGGCAAGGCCGGCCGTGCGATAATTGGCGCGGGAACCGCTCGGGCTTTCCTGGTTAGGGATGCCGAAAGGATGCGCCCAGTTTTCCAGCGGCTTGATGTCCTTGTCGCGACCGCTCGCCTCGACGGTGCCGCCGAAGAAGTTCGGATCGGGCACGTAGAGCGAGCCCTCGGTGCCGTAGAGCTCCATATTGGCATGGCGGTGCGACCAGACATCCCAGCTCGCCGTCAGCGTGATCCTTGCGCCGCTGACGAATTCCAGCAGAGCCTGGATCGTCGTCGGCGTCTTCACGGGGATGCTCTCACCATTGCGCGGCTGGCTGGTGATGGTGCGGGTCGGCGACGCCATCGAGGTCATCGCGCCGACGCGCTTCACCGGACCGATCAGGTTGATCAGGTTAGCCACGTAATAGGGACCGAGATCGAGGATCGGGCCGCCACCGGGAAGGAAGAAGAAGTCCGGGTTCGGATGCCACATTTCCATGCCCGGGCTCATGACGTAGCATGCGCCCGAGGTAACACGGCCGATGCCGCCGTCATCGATGAATTTGCGCGCGAGCTGATGCGCGCCACCAAGAAAGGTATCCGGAGCGCAGCCGACGGCGAGCCCCTTTTCCTTGGCGATACGGCGCAGCTCTTCACCCTGCTCCAGCGTCAGCACCAGCGGCTTTTCGGAGTAGACGTGCTTGCCCGCTTCGAGGATGCGCTTGGAAACCGGGAAATGCGCATCCGGAATGGTCAGGTTGACGATAACGTCGAGCTCGTCATTGGCGAGCAGCTCGTCGATGGTCTGGGCCTTGACCTTGTATTCCTCGGCGCGCAGGCGCGCCGCATCCATGTTGATATCCGCGCATGCCAGCACCTTCAGGCCCCTGAAGAGCGGCGAGAGCGAGAAATAGGTCGTTGAGATATTGCCGCATCCGATGATGCCGACGCCAAGTTCCTTAGCCATGTGGAAGTGCCTCAAAAGCTCTTGAAAGATGCGATGGAGCGGGTGATCAGGCGATCGACGTCGCTCGGATTGTCATGTTCGACGATAAAGTGCTTGGCCTTGGTGCCGGCCAGCGCCTTGAGCAGCTTCGCCCACGGGACAGTACCGTGACCGACATCTGCCCAACCGTCCTCGTTCTTGTTCTCACCAGCCGGCGCGATGTCCTTGACGTGAACGGAGGTAATGCGCGGACCCAGCTTTTCGATCCAGGCAAAGGGATCGCCGCCGCCACGGATCACCCAGGCAATGTCGGCTTCCCAGGAAATATCCGGAGCGGCCTCGAAGATCTGCTCGATCGGCATCGAACCGTCGGCCTGCTTGACGAATTCGAAGTCGTGATTGTGCCAGCCGAACTCGAAGCCGGCATCCTTGTAAGGCTTGCTCATTTCATGCAGGCGCTTGCCGAATGCGCGCCAGCCGGCGGCATCGCTCGGACGCTGGTCAGCGCCGATATGCGGCGCATAGATCGAATCCATGCCCAGCGTCTTGGCGATTGTAAGCGACTTCTGCACTTCGCCATCGAGGAAATCCGGGCTGAAATGGCCGCTCGCCATCGTCAGGCCATTCGCGTCGAGTTCGGCGCGCAGGTTCTTCAGGCCCGTCTCGTCCAGATCGGCATAGATGCCGCCAAAGCCCTCGACCTCGGCGTAGCCGGCCTTGCCGAGCTTTACGAAAATCTCCGAATAGGGCTGGAAATTGCGGGCGCTATAAAGCTGAAATCCAAGTTTCGTCATCGATAGTCCTCCATTGGCCTTCCGGCCGTCTGTCTTGGGCTTGTGGCCCCGAAAGCGCCGCCTTAACGGCGCGATAGATCAATCCCACCTACTGGCCGTCCACCGACTGGCTGGATTGCAGATCGTAGATACGGAAGTCCGGCACGCCGCCCGCCAGCGGCTTTGTCGGCGTGAAGATGATGCGGCGGCTTTCGCCGGCGGCAAGATCGAAGGCATTGTCGGAATAACGCCCCTCCACCTCGCTCTCGATCATCACGAATAGCGCAAGTCCCTTGGCGGTGACGGTGAGTTCCACCGTGCCGTTTTCCGCCTTCTCTTCCCTCAGCACCGTCAGGCCAGCGGGCTGAAGCTCCAGGGCCTTGTAGGTGCCGTGGACATAATGCCCCTCGCCGCCCATGCCGTTCGAGGCGCTGAAACGCCACGCCAGCAGGCAATCGGCCGGCACCTGATCGGCATCGATCGACAGTGCCGTCACCGCCGCATCCGGCGTGCAGACGGCATGCGCCGTGGTCAGCGGCACGCGCTCACCATCAAGCCTGAGCAGCGATACCGAAATATCGGCCGTGACGTCGGCATTGGTGTCATTGACCAGGGAGAAGCGGATCGTCTTGTTGTCTTCGGAGGGAATTGCCGCAACCGATACCGGCTGGAAGAAGCGTCGCACCAGATAATGCATCACCTTCCACCGACCGCCGTAGTCGAGACTGGACCACGAGGCCACAGGCCAGGTGTCGTTGAGCTGCCAGTAGATGGTGCCCATGCAATGCGGCTTCAGAGAGCGCCAATATTCCACCGCCGTCTTGATGGCGAGACCCTGCTGGACCTGGCTCAAATAGACGAAATTCAGGAAATCCTTCGGGAAGCGGAAATAGCGGAACATCGTGCCGGCAATGCGCTCGTTGCCGCCGGCATTCTTCTGGTGCAGCTCCATGACCGGAGAGGCGATGTTCATATCCTTCGCCTCGGCATAGGTCTTGATGACGGGCAGCGAGGTATAGGACTGGAAGCCGAATTCCGAGCAGAAGCGCGGGCGCACGGAACGATAATTGTCGAAGGACTTGTTCTCGTGCCAGACCGACCAGTAATGCATGTCGCCGGAGCCATCGGCATGCCAGGCGTCGCCGAAGTCCAGATAGCCCGACGCCGGGCTCGACGGCCACCAGATCGCGTCCGGCAGCGCCTTCTTCATCGCCCGCTCGATCGTCCTGTTCAGGCGGTCGTAGGAGACGAGGTAGCGATCACGATCCTTACGGGATTCCTCGAACCAGGTGAGCGCGCCCACCAGCTCATTGTCGCCACACCAGAGAACGATCGAGGGATGCGTTGCCAACCGGCGAACCTGATAGTCCACCTCTGCTTCGACATTCTCCAGGAAATCGCCCGTCGAGGGATAGAGATTGCAGGCGAACATGAAGTCCTGCCACACCATCAACCCAAGGCGGTCGCAGGTGTCGTAGAACCAGTCGTGCTCGTAGAAGCCGCCACCCCAGACACGGATGACATTCATATTGGCCGCCGCCGCCGATTGCAGGAGGTCCTCGGTCGCGGCCGGATTGGAGCGCGAAAACAGCGCGTCGGCCGGAATCCAGTTCGCCCCGCGCGCAAAAATCTCGCGGCCATTCACCTTCAGCGCAAAGCGGCTTCCGGCCTCATCCTCGTCGGTGATCAGCTCGACGGTGCGCAGGCCGATCTGCCGCGTGACGGTTTCGAAATTGGTTTCCACGGAGAGCGCATAGAGCGCCTGCTCGCCATTGCCAGCCGGCCACCAGAGCTTGGGCTTGTCGACATGGAAGACATGGGTGATCGAGGTTTCGCCAGCATTGACGCCGACATCGAGGCGCACCCGCTCGTCGTCGAGCGAGAAATAGAGCTGCGCGATCCCAGTTCCCTTGGCAAACAGCGCCACCGTCACCTTGAGATCGACGGAGCCGTCGTCGTTGTGAAGCTGCTGGGTGACGATCGTCTCGATGCGCGCGATCTCGAGCCTCTTCAGCGCGATCGTGCCGTAGAGGCCGAGCGGTGCGATCGCAATGTTCCAGTCCCAGCCGAAATGGCATTGCGGCTTGCGCAGCATGTTGCCGTTCGGGATCGGCGAATTGCCCGTGCTGTAGGGAATGTAGAAAGGTTGCTTCGCCTGCAGGGCGGCGCCTGCCGCGATGCTCGAATGCAGGACGATGCGAATGGTGTTCTCACCGGTCTTCAGCGCCTTGGACACATCGGGACGATAGCGCTGGAAGCAATTGTTGGCCGCCAGCACGAGCGTATCGTTGACATAGACGCTTGCGACGGTGTCGAGATAATCGATATCGAGATACCAGTCGCCGCTGATATCATCGAGCGTGAAGCTGCGCGTCAGCTCCCAATCCTGCTTGGCGACCCACTGCACCACCTCTTCATTGCGGCCGAAATAGGGATCGGGAATAAGCCCTTCCGCATGCAGCGCCGAGTGGACATCGCCGGGCAGCGACATGGCAACCGAATCGTCGCTGTCGGGAGAGGTCAGCCTCCACGACCCGGCCAGATCGACGGTGAAATTATCATTGATCGAAGACGACATCGGACCTCCTCGGACCGCTGCAAAGAAGGAGGCGGTCAGACCGCCTCCGGGCATGTGATCATATTCTGAGTTCTGTCTGCGCATCAAAGAGCGATGCGAGAGACATGTCAAAGCCAAGCTTTACGGCCGAACCGGGGCCAAAGCGCCTCGCGCCGTTGACGCGAACCGACATCGTATGGCCGGCATGATTCAGCCACAGCAGATTATCGGCGCCCATCGGCTCCTCAATATCGACGGTGGCATTGTGGACCTCGGCGCCGGACGCAGCCGCCTCATTGACCTTGATGTGCTCGGGACGGACGCCCAGCACGACCTTACGGCCTGCCTGCAGCGCCTCGCCGGCCTTGTAGCCATCGAGAGAAAACAGCACGTCGCTGGTCGCGAATACGACCTTGCCTTCGCGGTTCACCAACTCGCCCTTGAGGAAGTTCATGGACGGAGAGCCGATGAAGCCTGCGACGAAGAGATTGCGCGGCTCGTTATAGATCGTCGTGGGATCGTCGAGCTGCATGATGACGCCGTTCTTCATGATCGCGATGCGGTCGGCAAGCGTGAGCGCCTCGATCTGGTCATGGGTGACGTAGATCATCGTGTTCTTCAGCGACTGGTGCAGCCGCTTGATTTCCACGCGCAGCTCCGAGCGCAGCTTGGCGTCGAGGTTCGACAGCGGCTCGTCGAAGAGGAAGACGTCGACATCGCGCACCAGGGCACGGCCGATCGCGACGCGCTGGCGCTGGCCGCCCGAAAGCTCGGCCGGCTTGCGCTTCAGGAGCGGCTGGATCTGCAGAATCTCGGCCGCCCGCGCGATGCGCTTGTCGATCTCCGCTTGCGGCACCTTGGCGACGCGCAGGCCGAAGGACAGGTTCTTCTCGACCGTCATCTGCGGATAAAGGGCGTAGGACTGGAACACCATGCCGATGCCGCGATCCTTGGGCTCTTCCCAGGTGACGTTCTTGCTCTTGATGAAGATCTGCCCCTCGGTGATATCGAGCAGGCCGGCGATGCAGTTGAGCAAGGTCGACTTGCCGCAGCCCGACGAACCGAGCAGCACCAGGAATTCGCCGTCATTGATCTCAAGATTGAGGTTCTTCAGAACGGTGACCGCGCCGAAATCGAGCGACAGGTCTTTGATGGAAACGCTGCTGTTCATGGATCACCCCTTCACTGCGCCGGCGGCGATGCCCCGAACGAAAAGCCGTCCGGAGACGAAATAGACGATAAGTGGAACAAGGCCGGTAAGGATCGTTGCCGCCATGTTGACGTTGTATTCCTTCACGCCCTGGACAGAATTGACGATGTTATTGAGCTGGACGGTCATCGGATAGTACTCAGGCCTGGTGAAGACGACGCCGAACAGGAAGTCGTTCCAGATACCCGTGATCTGCAGGATCATGGCGACGACGAAGATCGGCAGCGACATGGGCAGCATGATGCGCAGGAAAATCTGCCAGAAGCCGGCGCCGTCGATGCGCGCGGCCTTGAAAAGCTCCGCAGGCAGCGACGCGAAATAATTGCGGAACAGCAAGGTCAGGATCGGCATGCCGAAGATGCTGTGCACCAGGATAAGCCCGCTGAGCGTACCGTAGATACCGATTTCGCGCAGGACGATGACGATCGGATAGATCATCACCTGATAGGGGATGAACGCGCCGACGATGAGGATCGAGAAGAAGAAATCCGCGCCCTTGAACCGCCAGTTGGCGAGCGCATAGCCGTTGACCGAAGCAATCGCGATCGAGAGGATCGTGGACGGCACGGTAATGCGGACGGAATTCCAGAAGCCGCGGGAAAGACCGTCGCAATTGAGGCCGGTGCAAGCCGTTGCCCAGGCTTTCACCCATGGTTCGAATGTGATCTCGAGCGGCGGCGAGAAGATGTTGCCGAGCCGGATTTCCGGCATTCCCTTCAGCGAGGTGACGATCATCACATAAAGCGGCAACAGATAGTAGATCGCGGCAACGAAGAGCGTGCCGTAGAGCATGATGTTGCGGCCGGAAATCACCCGGCGCGGCTTGCGGCCACTCGGTCCCGAGAGCGTCTTGTCCTTCGAGGCAACATCGCCGTTCGCATTCTTGAGAGTAATAGTATCAGCCACGTTTGCGCCCTCCGCCGAATTCCAGGTAAGCCCAGGGGATGACGACGATCGCGACGGTCAACAGCATCATGGTGGAAGCTGCAAATCCCTGGCCGAGATTCTGTGCCTGGAACATGTAGTCGTAGACGTATTTCGCCGGGACTTCCGAAGCGATGCCGGGTCCGCCGCTCGTTTGCGCGACGACGAGGTCGTAGACCTTGACGATACCGCTGGCGATGATGACCAGGGTCGTGATGAAGACCGGGCGCATCATCGGAATGATAACGAACAGATAGGTCTTCCACATGGGTATCCCATCCACGCGCGCCGCTTTCCAGATATCTTCGTCGATGCCGCGCAGGCCGGCGAGCATCAGGCACATCACGAGGCCTGTTCCCTGCCAGAGTGCTGCGATCAGCACGCCATAGATGACGATGCTCGGCGTGTAGAGCGGATCGAAAGCGAAGGTCGTCCAACCGAGCGAACGCACCACCGACTGGATGCCGAATTCGGGATTGAGCAGCCATTGCCAGACGAGGCCGGTGACGATGAAAGAGAGGGCGAAAGGATAGAGGAAAATCGTGCGGAACGTGTTTTCGAACCGGATCTTCTGGTCCATCAGCGCAGCTAGCATAAAGCCAATGACGAGACTGAAGATCATGGAAAGAATGCCGTAAACAGCGAGATTCTCGATGGACATGACCCAACGCGGCGCTGCCCACAAACGGTAGTATTGGTCCAGTCCGACAAAGCTGAGACGTGGCAGCAGCTTTGAATTGGTGAAGGAATAAACCACCGTCCAGATTGTGCCGCCAAGGAAGATGACGACGGCCGTCAGGATCATTGGAATGGATGCAATCTTCGAGTTCAGATTGCGCAGAAATTGATTTGGCCGGCCGGCTTTCGCGTGACCCGTCATTGTAGCTCCTTCTGAAGCGCGACTGCTTCGATGATCAGGAACTGGGCTACACCGCGGTTCCTGTCGCTCCCTCCTCATCCACGGCCGAACGTCACATCCCTGTGGGTCCGCCGCCCAAGAGGCGCTGTAGCCAGCCGGATCACAGGGCATGTCCCGGCCGTGATACCGACCCGCAACGCGAGGCCGGTATCACTACAGCGAGAAGATAGAGATCAGTCGGCAGCAGCGATGATCTCGGCGAAGCGCTTCTGAGCCGCTTCCGGCGTCATCGAAGGATTGGCGAAGAACTCGGAGAACAGGTCTTCCTTCTGCTTCTGCGTGTCGGCAGAAAGAAGCTGGTCCGTACCCTTGATCACGTTACCCTTCTTCAGAATCTCCAGGCCCTTCTTCATGCAATCATTGGCGGCCGTGAGATCCACGTCGCCACGCACGGGCAGCGAGCCCTTCTTCAGGTTGAAGGCAACCTGCGTCTTCGGATCGAGAAGCGTCTTGGCGAGAGCATCCTGAGCCTTCGACTTGGCCTCGTCCTTCAGCAGCGGGAAGTAGAACGCATCACCGCCCGTCGAGATGATTTCGTTGACGCCGAGACCCGGAAGGCAGGTATAGTCCGTGCCGGCCTTCTGACCCGCGAGGGCAAATTCGCCCTGCGCCCAATCGCCCATGATCTGGCCGCCGGCCTTGCCGGTGATGACCATGTTCGTGGCCTGGTTCCAATCCTGAACGTTGGAGCCCTTGGACATCTTGCGGGCATCGTCGGCGGCCTTGAAGACCTTGGCGATTTCCGGCCCAGCCGCTACTTTCGCATCCCTGTCGCCAAATACTTTCTGGAAGGTGTCCTTGCCGGCGATGGCGACCATCAGCACGTCGAAGGCGCCGGTCGCCTGCCAGGGCTGACCGCCTATGGCAAGCGGAACGATCCCGGCCTTCTCCAGCGCGGGAGCTGCGGCGACAAACTCATCCCAGTTCTTTGGAACCTCGACGCCGGCCTTCTTGAAGGCTGCGTTCGAAAGCCAGAGCCACTGCCAGGAATGGATATTGACCGGCGCACAATAGATCTTGCCGTTGATCGTGCAGGAATCGAGCAGGCTGGATGGGCGAATGATGTCCTTCCAGTGCTCTTTCGTAGCGACATCGGTCAGGTCGCGCATGAGGCCCGCCTGCACCAGTTCCTCGGCCTGGCGGCCGTGGTTGAATTGGGTGGCGCCCATCGGATCGCCGCCGGTAATGCGGCTGATCATGATCGGACGCGCAGTCCCACCCGAGCCGGCGATCGCGCCATCGACCCAGTGATTGCCGGTGGCGTCGAAAGCCTTTGCCAACTCGGCCACAGCGGCTGCTTCGCCGCCCGAGGTCCACCAATGCGTAACCTCAAGATCGGCCGCATTTGCCGAAAAAGCCGGAGCCGCGACAGATGCGAGCAAAGCGGCAGCCATTAAACGAATATTCATGAGTTCTCCTCCCTCACTGAAACGTTGCCGGAAAAACGTAGTCGAATCATTTTCGCCGCGCAACCGCCAACTCTGGATTTTTTTCGACAATGGGTGATTATACAACCTATGAGTAAATTATCGCCTGCAAAATCAAGTCGACGACACCCGCTTTTCAACAGGTTGGCATCATGGCATGATTTTGTATATCGTTGATTATAAATAATATAATTATGAAAATGCATCGACGGCATCTTTGATGCCATACCATGGATGGAAAGCGATTTGCCGGCAGGCGTGGATACAACTCTTAGAAATACCGCCGAAATACCCGTCTAAAATAGTACTCGACATTCGTACTGTATCGTTACAGTTTCTATCTTGAGCGGAGGAGACGTGGCGTTTCGCCTGTGCTTGCGATGCAGGCGTGGGCAATATAAGCGGATTGGCCGCGGGAGGCGGCCGGGAGGCAAGCTTGAACGGAATGGACAATAAGAAAACTTCAGGCGGCGGCACGCAGTCTGGGCCCGAGCGGCCAACACTGAAGACGATCGCCTTCATGACGGGGCTTGGAATCACCACCGTTTCGCGCGCGCTGAAAGATGCGCCCGACATCGGCGCCGAAACCAAGGAGCGCGTGCGCATGGTCGCCCGCCAACTGGGTTATCAGCCGAACCGCGCCGGCGTGCGCCTCAGAACCGGCAAGACCAACGTCATCGCCCTGGTGCTGAGCATCGACGAAGAAATCATGGGCTTTACCAGCCACATCGTCTTCGGCATCTCCGAGGTCCTGGCCGGCACGCAATATCACCTGGTCATCACGCCGCATTCGCACAGCAAGGATCCGCTGGTGCCGGTGCGCTATATTCTCGACACCGGGTCCGCCGACGGCGTCATCATATCGCGTACGGAGCCGGACGATCCGCGCGTCGAGCTCATGCATGATCGCAACATGCCTTTCGCCACGCATGGACGCACGGATATGGGCATCACCCACCCCTTCCATGATTTCGACAACGAAGCCTTCGCGCACGACGCCGTCCGTGCGCTGGTTGCGAGAGGGCGGCGTCGCCTGGCGCTGCTGCAGCCCTCCAGCAAGCTTACCTACTATTCCCATACCCGCATCGGCTTCCAGACCGGCCTACATCAATATGGTGCGGAGGAGGTCCCGCTCAGGATAACCACCGACAACGCGCTTGCCGATATCAAGGACACGACCGAAGCGCTGATGCGCTCTCCGCATGCGCCTGACGGGATCATCTGCTCCAGCAGCGGCGGCGCCATCGCCGTCAATGCCGGCATCGAGGCGGCGGGCTTCCGCCTCGGCCGCGACATCGACATGGTCGCCAAGCAATCGGCCGATGTCTTGAGCTGGATCAGGCCCGAGATCATCACGGTGTCGGAAGATTTCCGCCATGCCGGCCGGGAACTCGCCAAGGCAGTCATCGCCCGTATCGACGGGGTGGAGCCGAAACTGCTGCAAAGCATCAGCCCGCCCGTCTGGCCGAACAGCTGACAACGAAAGGCCCGCCGGATTTCTCCGGCGAGCCTTTTCATTTCAGATTCTGCAGTTTCTTTTAACCGTTCGCGCCGCTGCCCCATGGGCCGTGATGGATATCCTTGCCGTCGACACGGTCGAAACCGTGCGCACCAAAGAAGTCGCGCTGCGCCTGGATCAGGTTGGCGGTGCCGCGAGCCTGGCGATAGGCGTCGAAATAGGTCAGCGCCGAAGCAAGAGCGGGAACCGGCAGGCCGGCAGCGGTCGCAGCCGAAACGATGCGACGCAGCGACGGGATCGATTCCTTGACCATATCGGCAAAGGCCGGCGTGACGATCAGGTTCGCCGCATCCGGGGTCTTGGTGAAGGCGCTGGTGATTTCGTCGAGGAACTGCGACCGGATGATGCAGCCGGCACGCCAGATCTTGGCGATAACAGGCATCGGCAGCGACCAGTTGAACTCCTTCGAGGCCTCCGCCATGACTGCAAAGCCCTGCGCATAGGCGCCGATCTTGGCGGCGAATAGCGCAAGCTCGAGATCCTTCAGCAAGTCGGGACCGAAGCCGATCGGGAACTTGTAGTCCGGCGTGCCGAAGATCTTCTCGGCTGCTTCGCGCTGGCTCTTGATGGCCGACAGGCTGCGGGCGGCAACGGCCGCCTCGATCGCGGTTGCCGGAATGCCCATGTTCTGCGCTTCGATGGCAGACCACTTACCGGTGCCCTTCTGGCCGGCCTTGTCGAGAATGACATCAGGCATGGCGCTACCGGTCGCCGGGTCCTTGGCGGCCAGAACCTTCTCGGTGATCTCAATCAGGTAGGAATTCAGGCGGCCCTTGTTCCAGTCGCCGAAGATCGAGCTGATTTCAGCCGCGTTCTTGCCGAGACCGTCGCGCAGAATGCCGTAGATCTCGGCGATCATCTGCATGTCGGCATATTCGATGCCGTTGTGGATGGTCTTGACGAAATGACCGGCGCCGTCATTGCCGAGCCAGGCAACGCAAGGGTCATCCTTGTATTTGGCGGCAATCGAGGTCAGGACCTTCTCGACGCGCTTGTAGGAGTCTTCCGTGCCGCCGACCATGATGGACGGGCCGTGACGGGCTCCTTCCTCGCCGCCGGATACACCCATGCCGATGAAGGTCAGGCCGGTATCCTTCAGACGATCGAAACGGGCGATCGTGTCGCGGAAATTGGCATTGCCGGCGTCGATCATGATGTCGCCCTTGTCGAGATGCGGCTGCAGCGCCGCCATCTGCTGGTCGACCGGCTCGCCGGCCTTGATCATGATGATGATCGGCCGCGGCGGACGGATCGCATCGACGAACTCCTCGATCGTCTTGCAGGGAATAATCTTGTCCTTGAGCGCGCCAGCATTCGCGTAGAATTCATCCGTTACTTGCGGCGTACGGTTGAAGACCGCGATCTTGTTGCCTTTTTCGGCAATGTTGAGCGCCAGATTCGATCCCATTACCGCGAGACCGATCAGCCCGATTTCTGCCTTTTCCACGACAATCCTCCAATGAGTCTTTGACTGCGCCCGGCCCTACCCTGAAGACCCGGAAGACGCATCAACATCCGATATGACGCAATGCCCTCGACGCGACCTGCGACGGCCCTACGTTCGGCGTTGTTGTTGCACTCCGGACGGAAAACGGCAAGCCTTCGCGAGCCGTGAATCGTCCCCTTTGCAGGACTGTGCAAGAATGTTGCTGGATTCGTGATTTATCCATTTCCCGAAGCCGCATTGCCTGACCGATCGTCAGCCCATGAGGGATATAGAGGAGGAAAACACCATGTCGACCATGAATACGAAGATCGTGCATATCTCCGTCGATCGTAACTGGAAGGAAGTCTATGGCTACGCCAGCCGTCCGGAAAACATGCCTTTCTGGGCTTCGGGCCTGGCATCGGGACTGACGCAGGACGGAGACGAATGGGTCGCGGAAGGTCCCCTCGGCACCGCTCGCGTGCGCTTCTCGCCCCGCAACGACTTCGGCGTCATCGATCATCGGGTGACGCTCGAATCCGGCCTGCAGGTTCACAATGCGTTGCGCGTCGTACCGAATGGCGATGGTTGCGAGGTCATGTTCACCCTGCTCCAGCTACCCGGCATGACCGAAGAACAGTTTGCCGCCGATGCCGCGCACATAATGAAGGATCTGAAGACACTGAAAGAGCTTATGGAGCGCTGAAGCAATTCCAATGAGATAGAGCAGCACCGAGATCCCGCGAAGAACTGAACAGCTCCAGGCGCCCTTACAGCGAGCGCAACGTCCAATCGATGAGCTCGCCGGCCACGCCCGCAAACGCCGCGTCGAGCGCGCGGACGAAATCCGGGTTGCCGCCGCCGGTCACCGGCACGACCTTGCGGAAGACATTCTGTGCCTTCACCGTACCGGTGCGGTCGTTCAGGATCTTTTCCGAGATTTCGACCGTCGCCGTCTTCTGGCCGCCGGAGGTATTGATCTCGAAGGAGCGGATGTCGGTAACGATCTGATAGTCGATCGCAAGGCCCTGCCCCGGCACGCCGACGCCGCCGAGTTTACCGGTATTCTCGAAGGCTTCCACCAGCTTCGACTGCACCATCCTGCTCAGCTTGTCGCTCCATTGCGACTTGCCGAGATACTGGATTTCCGAAGGCGAGACGCGGATGACGATCTGGTTGCTGTCCAGTGCCTGCAGTGCCGTCGGTGGCGGGATGAGGATCTGGCGGTTCTTGATCGAGGGCCCGTTCGCCTTCACCGAAGCGGAAAGATCGTAGGTGTCATTGTTGGAGGCGGTTCCACAGCCTCCGAGCAAGGCTGCGAGCACCGGCAATGCGATCACAGCTTTCCACACCTGATGACGCTCACTCGACACGCAACCGACCATGTTCCGCTTATCCCCTGGAAATCAGATATCGCTATTCATCAATGCCGCGCGCGGCCATCATATGTCTTGACCGTATCGCCGCCGAAAATCAGGCGCTGCGGATTGCGGTCGAAATTTGTGATTGTACTATTCAGATTGTCAACCGTGCCCCGCATGTCATTGATCAGGGTCTGCGCATCGCGCAGGCCACCGCTTGAGAACTTCTGCAGATTGTCGGCGATCGGGCCGATGCGCGAATTGAGATTGTCAGCCGTCTTCTTGAAGGATTCGAGCGTTTCCTTGGCCTGGGCAAACAGCGACTGCGTGCTGTCACTACCGAGCAGGGAATCGACCTTCGTCAGTATGCCGTCGACCTTGCCGGACGCCGCATTGAGCTTGGTGGAGATATCGCGGGCATTGGCGATCGTCTGATCGATATCCCGCTGATGGGAGGCGACGGAGTTGGCGACATCGCGGATCGACGCGACGGCTGCGCGCGCCTGCTTCGTCGCCTCGGCAACGTCATCGACCGATCCCCTGACCTTGGCCGGATCAATCGATGCGATGATCTGGTCGACCTGCTCGAGCGTCTTTTGCGCCTTCTGGCCGAAAGCATTGTAAGTATCGGCCGTCTGCTTGAAGCTCGCAACGGTCGCCTTCAGGTCGGTCGTGGCGTCCGCCACGTTCGCCGTAATCTTGTCGGCATTGGCAATGACGTCGTTGACCTTCTGGGCATCGACCGCGCGCACCAGCTTCTCGATCGCATCCAGCGTCGAGTCGACGCGGACCGAGACCGTCTTGAAGGTATCGGACAGCTGTCCGACGCTTGCCAGGAACCTGTCGATATTGTCGGAGTTGTCGGCGACGGCCTTGGAGAATTTCTGCGCGTTGCGCACCGTGTCGGTCAAAGGCCCGCGCGAATCCGAAACAAATCCCTGGATGTCGCCGATCGTGTCGTTGGCGCGGTTGAGAATCTTGTCGGCCGTCGCCAGCAGGTTGGTCACGCTCGATTGATCGGCAAGCAGCACCGCGCGCTTGCCGGTATCGACCGAACGCTTCAGGATGTTCTCGTCGGCGTTGCGGCCGCCGGAAAGCTCGATGTAGGCGGCACCCGTCAGGCCCTGAATTTCCAGGATGGCCTTGGTCGAGGTATAGACCGGCGCGTCAGCGCGCACCTGGGTGAAAGCCAGAGAATAATTGGGATCGTCGGCATCGATCGACAGACCCTGCACCGAGCCGACCTGGATGCCGTTGAAGCGAACAGGCGAACCGACGCTCAAGCCGTTTGCCGAACCGGGAATGCGCACCACGAGCTCGACCATCGGACCGCCGCGGCCGTACTCGGCCATCCAGTAGACGAAACCGAAGGCCGCCGCGATAACCAGCAGCGTGAAGAACCCGACGATCGTATAATTCGCTTTGGTTTCCATTGTCTCCAGTCACTTCTCGCGGCCGTTGGCGCTTGCGCCTTTGTCGTCGTTGTGCCCCCTGATGTCTTCCCGCGGCACGATCGAACGTGCGCGCTTTCCCCTGAAGTAGGATTGCACCCAGGGGTCATCGCAGGCGAGCATGTCCTCGACCGTACCTTCCACCAATACCCGCTTCTGTCCGAGGACAGCAATACGGTCGCAGACGGAAAACAGGCTGTCGAGGTCGTGAGTCACCATATAAACGGTCAGGCCGAGCGTGTCGCGCAGCCTGGCGATCAGCTCGTCAAATTCGCTGGCACCGATCGGATCGAGGCCGGACGTCGGCTCGTCGAGGAAAACGAGGTCCGGATCGAGCGCCAGGGCTCTCGCCAGCGCTGCGCGCTTGATCATGCCGCCGGAAAGCTCGGAAGGATATTTGTCGGCGGCATCCGCGGCGAGACCTACCATGCGGATCTTCATCAGCGCCAGTTCGTCCATCATCTCCTGCGGCAGATCGAGATATTCCCGCATCGGTACCTGGATGTTTTCCTTCACCGTCAGGGACGAAAACAGCGCGCCCTGCTGGAAGAGGACGCCTAGCCGCATGTCGAGCTGGTTTCGCTCCGGCTCGGAGAGCGTGTCATAGTCCTCACCGAGGATCTCGATCTTGCCCGAGCGCCGTGGCAGCAGCCGCAGCACCGTGCGCAGCAGCACCGATTTGCCCGCGCCGGAAGCCCCGACGAAACCCAGGATTTCGCCGCGATAAATATTCAGGTTCAATTTATCCAGAACGACTTTCGATCCGAAAGCGACGGTGACATCCTGTGCCGACAGCACGATATCGCGGCCATGCTCATCTTTCTGCAGCGGAATTTCCGAGTGAAGCGCGCTCATCCCTGCCATTCCTCAGAAGTCGATTGCTGCGTAGAACATGGCAAAGAGCCCGTCCATCAGAATGACGACGAAGATCGACTTCACCACCGCCGAGGTCACGTGCTGGCCAAGGGATTCGGCACTGCCTCCGACCTTCAGTCCCTCCACCGCCGCGACGATGCCGATAACCAGCGCCATGAACGGCGCCTTGATCATGCCCGAAATGACCGTCGACAGGCTGATCGCCTCATGCAGGCGGGAGATGAAGGTCGCAAAAGTGATGCCGGAATAGCCCCAGGCGACCATCGCGGCGCCGAAAAGCGAAGCGAAGTTGGCAAGGACCGTCAGCAAGGGCAAAGCCACCGTCAATGCCACCAGCCGCGGGAAAATCAACACACCGATAGGGTTCAGGCCCATAACCTTCAGCGCGTCGACTTCCTCGCGCATCTTCATCGAGCCGATTTCCGCGGTGATTGCGCTGCCGGAGCGGCCGGCGATCATGATCGCGGTCAAAAGCACGCCGATTTCGCGCAATTGCAGGATGCCGACCAGATCGACGACGAAGACTTCAGCGCCGAAATAGCGCAGCTGGAAAGCGCCCTGCTGCGCGATGATGGCGCCGATCAGCGATGACATCAGCAGGATGATCGGAACCGCGCGCACCGCCATGTGGTCGATCTGGTTGACGATCGACGCCGGCGAAACGCCGCTGCCGCGCCCGAATTTGAGCTGCGCACCGCGCACGGCCGAACCCAATATATACATGGCGGCGACAAGATTGCCCCAGATCTCGTAGACGCTCTTGCCGATCGGCGCGAGAATCCGCTCCGCCAACGATGTCTTCGGTTTTGGCTCTCCGGCCTCAGCATCGGGATCTTCATCGAATGCCGTTAGCAATTCGTCGATATGCGGATTGGAGCCTTCGATCGCGACGTGGGCCTTATGTGCTTCCTGGCTTTCCTTGAGCCGGCGGATCAGCAGCGCACCCGCCGTGTCGACATCCGAAAGCCCGGAAAGATCGATCACGACTTCGCCGCCGGAGCTGCGCTTCGACAGCTGCTCGATCTGCCGCAGCACGCCGTGCACATTGGCGCTACGCCAATTGCCCTCCAGCCGATAGCGATGACCCGCGCCCTCGGGCGCATCGTCGATCCTCGGTGCATCGGACTTTTGTTCGGCCGCTTTCAAATTCACGCGTCTTTCAAATCTGGCACAACATGCGCCGACTCGGAGAGCCCGCATGGTCAATGCTTCATACACCGACTAGGCAGGGAATCTCCATCTCGCGCCGGCGCCAACATATGTCACGGCTTTTTGATATCCAAATGAATTTGTTGCACCGCGTTACGACACGCCGTGAGCGCCCCCGCCCATCGCCGGCTTCCCCGCCCGCAGCCCATAGGCAAAAATGACCATGCCCAGGCCTAAAGCGGCAATGCCGGCCATGACGTAATAGCTTTCGAGATCCAGCCAGGCATAGAGATAGCCGGATGCCAGCGTCATCAGGCCGAGGAACATGCCATTATAGAAGTAATAGGCGCCCTGAGCCGACGATTCCTGCGTTTCATGGACCGAGGCGACGATGCGGCGCTGGATGCCGGTATGGACGCAGGCATAGGTGCAGGAATGAAAACACTGCAAGGCGAAATAGCCCATGAAACCGAAATTGATCGGAAACAGAACCCAGCGCAGGATGCACATGGTCGAACCGAAAAAGATCAGCGTCCACGCGCTGAACCGTCGGCTCAGCTTTTTCGAGAGGAAGAAGACCATCACCTCGGCCGCAACGCCGATGCTCCAGAGGATGGCGATCTCGGCGCCGGAAAAGCCCAGCTTGCGCCAATAGATCGACGCGAACGTATAGAGCATCGCATGGCTCGACTGCTGTATCGATACCCCGATCATGGTGACGAGCAGCTGCGGGGACCGCAAGTTTCCGGTCGGCGGCTGCAAATTGATCGGCTGGTTGCGGCGGCGCGTCGGCCCGATGCGCGGAGCAAACAGGCCCATCAGCGTCGTCAGAATGAAACCGGCCACCATGACAGGCAGTACCGTCGCGCCGCCCCACATGCCGATCAATTGACCGCCAAGAAGGGTCGACAGGATGAATGTGATCGATCCCCACACCCGCATCGAGCCGTAGTCGAAGCCCCAGCGGCGCACACCCGACATGGCGATGGACTCCACCACCGGCACATATGGCGCATAGGTTGCACCCTGAATGCCGTAGACCAGAAGCACCGGCCAGAAGTCGCTGGCCCAGTAGAGCGCGATCGCCGTCAGAAGCGACAAAGCGCCGGACCACAGCAACACATCGGCACGCTCCGTCATATGATCCGCAAGCACGGCGATGACGGGCGTCACCAGGACGCGTACGACCATGGGGATCGCGATCACGAGACCGATCTCGTGGTCGTTGAAATTCAGCCCGGCCAGCCAGACGGGAAAGAACGGCAGGGCAATTCCGTTCACGAATAACGGTGCGCAATAGGACAAGGCGGTGCGCAAGCGGAAATAGGGAGGCGCACCCTCGCCCTGGAAGGACTTGATCGCGGGAATCATGACAGACCTGAAGGGGAACTGATTTGTCCCTATCATGCTATCGAGAATACGACTATGGCGAGAAATGGCCAAAACCGTAACGTTTCGGAAAATCCGAAGCTACAGACGCTCCGCGACGATCAATAATTATGACAGGCCAGTATCAAGCCCGTGAAAAGAGGCGGCTCAGGCCGCCTGAGCACCGAGCGGCCGCGGCATTTCCTCGGCAGGCGAGCCGGCCGGCTGCGTCTCGAGAATGCTCCGCCAAGTGATCAGTTCGAACGTGCCGTCTTCATGTTCGGCGATCGCAGTGCAGCTTTCCACCCAGTCGCCGGTATTGATATAGCGCACGCCGCCGAGATCCTCGATGACGGCATGGTGGATATGACCGCAGATAACGCCATCGGCATCGTTGCGTCTGGCCTCATCGGCAACGACACGCTGAAATTCGCCGATGAAGTTAACGGCATGCTTGACCTGCAGCTTTGCCCAGGCCGAGAACGACCAGTAGGGCATGTTCAAGCGACGACGCACCGCGGCAAGGCCGATGTTGATCAGGATGGCCATGTCATAGGCCCAGTCGCCGAGATAGGCGAGCAGGCGCGCGTTGCGGACGACGACGTCGAATTCGTCACCATGCAGGACGAGATACTTCTTCCCGTCGGCAGTCTCGTGCATGGCGCGCTGCGCCACCTCGATGCCGCCAAAATGCGTGCCGGGGAAATCGCGCAGGAATTCGTCATGATTGCCGGGGATATAGATGATGCGCGTGCCTTTGCGCGCCTTGCGCAGAAGCTTCTGCACCACGTCATTGCAATCCTGCGGCCAATACCAGTTTCGCTTCAGGCGCCACCCATCGATGATATCGCCGACAAGGAAGATGGTGTCGGCTTCGTGATGGCGCAGAAAGTCGAGCAGAAAGTCCACCTTGGCGGCCTTCGAGCCGAGGTGCACGTCAGAGATGAACAGTGTTCGGAATCGCCGGGTGTCCATGTTTTCATTCACGAACTTTTTGTCCGTGCCCTATCCTACCTTGACTAATCCAAGACCAGACTCGTGTTTCAGGAAGATGACAAACCCTGTGTTTGGCGGCATATCGGGCCAGATCAGCCACGTTTTGCTGCTATGGCGAGATCCGGTCGGTCGGTCGTAAAACTGGCAATACTAAGGCGAAACATCGAATGCGCCGCTTCGCTCGTATGTGCCGCCCAGCCATGCACCGTCACATCGCGGCTCCGAAAAAACTCCACGAGCCCTGCGTCCAAAGCATCGGCACGCACAGCTATCTCACGCACGCCGCCGATGCGCAGAGCGGCGATGATCCCCTGCCATCCAAGCTGCGCCGCCGTCTGAGGCGAGCAAAGAAAGATGAAACCGAGCAGCTCTCCGGCATTCAAGCCTCGTTCATTGAGCGCCGCAACGAACGCCTCAAGACGCGGCAGAGCGAAACTGGTCACCATCGTCCGCGTCAGCATCCCGGTTGCGATCAGCTCGTCGACGATGCGGCCCTCCATCCCCTCATAGGGCTTACCGTCCGCCTTCGTCTTGATCTCCAACCGGAGATCGACAACGGATGGTCCGAAGATATCGATTGTTTCCAAGAGGGTAGGAATGGTCTCGCCGCCACTTCCTATCACCACATAACGGGTCAATTCCTCGTAAGTGAGATCGGCGATGGCACCCTTGCCGTCCGTCATCCTGTCGATCAGCGCGTCATGATGGACGACCAGTCTGCCATCTCGTGTCTGGTGGACATCGAATTCGACAAGATCGACTTCGAGCTGGGCTGTTTTCGAAAAGGCAAGCCTGGTGTTTTCAGGCCACAGATGCGCGCCGCCGCGATGAGAAGCAATAAAAGTCATTGGAGATCCTCTGCCTGCGGTCCTCATAAGCCCGCGCGGTGACCCCCTTGTGACGTCGCGGGCGGCCAATCCTGCTTGCGACAACGCGACGCTGCGGCGGCCAATCAAAGACTTTGTCGCTGCAAAACGCTCCAGGACGTCAATTGCATACTGTGAACGCCAAACGATTGTTGTATGGAGGGACTCAAGCGCAGGCAGGAATGGAGACCGCGAGATGGATAATACGCACGACACTTCGAAGGCAGCCAAGAACATGGCAAGTGGCGATTTCGACGAACAGGCGCTTTATTTTCATCGCTATCCCCGCCCCGGCAAGCTCGAAATCCAGGCCACCAAGCCGCTTGGCAACCAGCGCGATCTGGCACTTGCCTATTCGCCGGGCGTTGCCGCACCCTGCCTCGCCATTCGCGACAATCCCGAGACGGCAGCCTATTACACGTCGCGTGCCAATCTCGTTGCCGTGATTTCCAACGGTTCGGCGGTCCTTGGCCTCGGCAATATCGGTCCGCTCGCCTCCAAGCCCGTGATGGAAGGCAAGGCCGTTCTGTTCAAGAAGTTTGCAGGCATCGATGTCTTCGACATCGAAGTCGCCGCTCCCACCGTCGACGAGATGGTCAACACGATTTCGGCACTCGAGCCGACCTTTGGCGGCATCAACCTTGAGGATATCAAGGCGCCGGAATGCTTCGATGTCGAACGTCGCTTGCGCGAAAAGATGGAAATCCCGGTTTTCCACGACGATCAGCACGGCACCGCCATCATCGTCGCCGCCGCCATCCTCAACGGGCTGGAACTGGCCGGCAAGAAGATCGAAGAGGTCAAGATCGTCGCCTCGGGCGCCGGTGCTGCCGCGCTCGCCTGCCTGAACCTGCTCGTCATACTCGGCGCCAAGCGCGAGAACATCTGGGTCCACGACATCGAGGGCCTGGTCTACAAGGATCGCAACGTTCTGATGGACGAATGGAAGTCCGTCTACGCTCAGGATAGCGACAAGCGTGAGCTTGCCGAGTCCATTCCCGGCGCCGACGTCTTCCTCGGCCTTTCGGCCGCGGGCGTGCTGAAGCCCGAACTGCTGGAACAGATGGCGGAAAAGCCGCTGATCATGGCGCTCGCCAACCCGACACCGGAAATCATGCCCGACCTCGCCCGCGCTGCTCGTCCCGACGCGATGATCTGCACCGGCCGTTCGGATTTCCCCAACCAGGTGAACAACGTACTCTGCTTCCCCTACATCTTCCGTGGCGCGCTCGATTGCGGCGCCAAGACGATCAACGAGGAAATGAAGATGGCCGCCGTTCGCGCCATCGCCTCGCTCGCTCGCGAGGAACCCTCGGACGTGGCCGCCCGCGCCTATACCGGCGAAACGCTGGTCTTCGGGCCGAACTACCTGATCCCCTCGCCCTTCGATCCACGCCTGATCCTGCGCATCGCTCCGGCTGTGGCGAAAGCCGCCGCCGAAAGCGGCGTGGCGCTGCGCCCAATCACCGATTTCGACGCCTATATGGACGAGCTCAACCGCTTCGTCTTCCGCTCCGGTTTTATCATGAAGCCGATCTTCGCCGCCGCGAAGATTTCTGAGCGCAAGCGCGTGGTCTTCTCCGAAGGCGAAGACGAGCGCGTGCTGCGCGCCGCCCAGGTTCTGCTCGAAGAAGGCACTGCGGTGCCGATCCTGATCGGCCGGCCCTCCGTCATCGAGACCCGCCTGAAGCGCTACGGCCTCAAGATCCGTCCGCATACCGACTTCGCCGTTATCAACCCGGAAGACGATCCGCGCTTCCGTGAATATGTCGAGCTTTATTTCTCGCTCGTCGGCCGCAGCGGCGTCATTCCCGAGGCTGCAAGAACGATCGTTCGTACCAACACGACGGTTATCGGCGCGCTGGCCCTGAAGCGCGGCGAAGCCGATGCGCTGATCTGTGGCCTCGAAGGCCGCTATGAGCGCCATCTGCGCATCGTCCGCCAGATTATCGGCAAGCGGCCGGATGTCCGGGACTTTTCCGCGCTCAGCCTGCTCATCTCGCAGCGCGGCGCAACCTTCTATGCCGATACCTACGTGACGTTCAATCCGAGCGCCGAGGAAATCGCCGAGTCGACGGTGCTTGCGGCGGAGGAGATCAAGCGCTTCGGCATCACGCCGCGCGCCGCCCTCGTCTCGCACTCAAACTTCGGCTCGCGGGAATCGGAAAGCGCCACCAAAATGCGCAATGCTCTTGCTCTCGTTCGCCAGGCAGCGCCGGAGCTGGAAGTCGATGGTGAAATGCATGGCGACAGCGCCATCTCCGAAAGCCTGCGCCGCCATGTCATGCCGGACAGCGCGCTCTCGGGCGAGGCGAACCTGCTCGTCTTCCCGAACCTCGATGCGGCCAACATCACGCTCGGCGTGGTCAAAACCATAACCGACGGCCTGCATGTCGGCCCCATCCTGCTCGGTACGGCGCTTCCGGCCCACATTCTCTCGCCCTCGGTCACCTCCCGCGGCGTGGTCAACATGGCGGCTCTCGCCGTGGTCGAGGCATCGCAGCTCGTCTAGCGCCGGATGCTCCAGGCAAAATTCTCGCAGCCGTCATCGGGCGGCTGCGAGCTGCAATTTGGTAAAAATCCTCTCGAAATCCATGCGTTTTCATGGATACGTTGTTAAGCTACAGCGTGTAATCTTGAGCGACGTCCAACCGCTTTCGAGAGCCGAACCGTGAACCGCGGCACCAACCTTTTTTCCATTGCCCTGTTGTCCCTGCTGACGGCCACGCCGAGCGTCGCGCAGGTGAATTTCTGCGACGAATTGCGCGGCCGCTATGTAGACATCGATGAAGTGATCGGCGCGAGCCAGGAAACACGCCAGCTCTCGCGGGCGATCGTGCAGCAGAACCTGTTGATCCGCCGGACGATGAGCGATCTGCGCAACCAGGGCTGCGCGGAGGATGATGATACGACGTTCGGCGGGCAGGACAATCAGGGCGCCTGCGACGACAAGCGAATGTCTTTGGAACAGATGCGGGATGATCTCGCCACGCTGATGGATCAACGCGAGGAAAGCGTCGGCCGCGTCGATGACGTCGCCATGCAGCGCCGGCAGCTGCTGGACGCGATGCAGCGGAACGGCTGCAGCCTGCCGGCTTCGGCAACGCCGGATATCGTTATTGATACCCGCACGAAGCTGGATGCCTATGCGCCGGATCAGCAATCCCTGGCGCGGCCGGAAAGCTCCATTACCGTCATCGAAACGCCGAGGCTCCAGAAGAACTCCAGCCTGGAGCAGAAGCAGGCGCCGGCAGCGAAAGCGCCGGCGGTGACACAAGCCGCACCGCAGCAGTTTCCGCCGGACCGGCCCTACGATCCGTCCGCAAACAAGGTCCGCCAGGTCGGGCCGCAATTTCTCGCGACCGATCAGGGCAGCATGGACCTAAAGCATCCGAAGGCAGCCGGCCCGCAGCCGACCGAATAGGCCGGGCGTCTCGCTTGGCCGCTCTACCTTATCGCCTTCAGGCCATTCCGGGCTGGCGCAGCAGAGAGACGATGGCCTCGTCTCCCTCTTCCTCTGCGAGATCACGATAGGACCGTCCGGAGGCATCTCTGACCGAGCGATCCGCGCCATGCTCCAATAGGAGGCGCACCGTGTCGACACGCCCGTTGGCGATGGCAAAGCCGAGGGGCGTCATCCAATCGCGATCAGAGACCTGCCCGCGCGGACGGAAATCGCCAAAGCGGATATTCAGCTGTTCCGGGTGCTCGTCAAGAAATTCGGCCAACTGGTCGAGTTGACCGTAGGCAGCAGCGGCGAACATATCGAGCGGATATGCCTTCAGAAACTCGACCATCGCGGGCTCGCCATTATATTCGGCCCAGCCGATCGCGCCGGAATAAAAATAGGGATCGCGAATGGTGGTATCGGCCCCATGTTCGATCAGCAGCCTGGCCATGTCGATATGACCGTGAAGCGCTGCCTCATGCAGCGGCGTGCGGCTGGTCATCGCATCGACGTCGAGACCCAAAGCCAGCATGAGGCGAACGGCCCGCAGGTTATTTTCACCGGCCGCCTCATGCAACATGGCGGGATGAGATCGGCGCATCGCTTCGGGAATGTCGAGATCATGCGCCATTCTCTTTATGTGCTCGACAATTGTCGCCGGATCGGCCGTTGCATCGCGCGCTTCCTGCCGAATTTGAATATAGACCCAGTCCTCGCGTTTCAGGCGAACCGCCACCGCCCCCTTCCGCACGAGATGCAGCATCAACTCCTTATCACCGCCCAGGCGAGCCCATTCGAACGGCGTTCGGCCGTTGACGGCCTTCAGGACATCGGCGCCATGGTCCACCAGCAGGCGCACCCGCGCGCCCATGCGATGTTCCAGCGCCCATGCGAGCTGATAATCGAAAACGGTCTGCGAGTTGGCGACAAACCTGCCGTCCTCGCGCACCAGCCAATTGTTGGTATCCTTCGCCGACAAGCCGTATTCCAGCAGCAATTCCAGGCAGGTATTGTCCGGCTCGAACATCCGGTTATAGAGCGCCTGGCTGTCATTGGCTTCGGCACCCGCTTCCAGCAGCAGCCGCGCGAACGCCTCGCACTCCGGATGCTGTGGCTGGCGGAGTTTCCCCGCCTCGCCCTCGCCGAAGACGCCGGTCAACACGGTGAACCGGTACTGTCCTCCATCGAGGAAAAACGCGTTGACGTCGGCCCCGCGCCTGACAAGCTCGCGGGCGGCCGGCAGGCTGGAACGACCCGGCACGCGAGCGTAGGCGGCGTACATCAGCGGCGTCAGATCATGCGGCCCGCCCTTGCGGTCAAGAAGTTGCGGCTGGCGATCAAGCCAGCGACCGATGCCGTCCGCATCGCCGAGCGCGGCGGCGACATGGATGCTTTCTCCGGCGATCTCCGGGTTTGCCTCCAGCAGTTGTAGCGCCTCATCGAACCGCGCGGGATCGGCCGGAATATTGGCAAAGTAGGAAACCGTCGCAAGCGACAGGAAGCGGTTGGCGAGCTGATCTGGCGAAACCTGCTTGCGATCGCCGCTCTCCAGATGCGCCTTGAGTTTGGTCCAGCTCGAAAAGCCGAATTCGCGGGCAAGAACGAGCTGAATGTCCTGGAGCCCGACGCTGGCGATGTCGGCAAAATACGGCGCAACGCGGCTGCGTGCCGAAGCATCTCCGGCCTGTACGGCCTTGAGGAAAGACTTGGCCTGCTTTTTCAGGGAATCGAGAGTGGCGTCAACGGCCAAAGAGCGCGTAGTCACGGTAGACCTCCTTCCATTTACGTCCGGTATCCGCGCCCACAGACTGAAAAGAGGTGTGGCAGTCTCATTCTACATGCATCAGGTGGGCCTTGCCCTTCCCGCGGATCGGATGCGCCCTGTGAACGCATCCAGATCTATAGCGCCGGTTGCAATCTGTCCAGAGATCAGCCCGGCTCATACCGTACATAGGCAAAGGCATCACCATCCGGTGACCAGTTCGGCACATTGATCGATCCCTGCCCGCCGAAGAGCTCGAACAGCGTCGTGAGGTTGCCGCCATCCATGTCCATCAATCGCATCCGCACATTCAGATCGCGCGGGTGATCGAAGACATCGGGGTCATAGGAGATCAGCACGACCTTGTTGTTGTCAGGCGACGGATGCGCAAACCAGTTGCCGTAATTGTCATGGGTCACCTGCTGCAGCCCGGTGCCGTCGGGATGGATGCGCCAGATCTGCATCAGGCCGGTGCGGCTCGAATTGAAATAGATCCATTGCCCATCAGCGGAGAAATCCGGCCCATCATTGCGGCCCTCGCCATGCGTCAGGCGCGTCTCCTCGCCGCCGTCGATCGAGATCGTATAGATATCGAAAACATCATCGCGAATGCCGCAGTAAGAGAAGCGCCGCCCGTCGGGCGACCAGCCATGCCAATAGGACGGCAGATTGGTCGTAACTTGCCGAGGCGTGCCACCCTCGGCCGGGAGCACATAGATGCAGGCCTTGCCATGCTCGGTCTTGTCGGAAATGGCAATCAGCGAGCCATCGGGCGAAATCCCGTGGTCGTTGTTGCATCGCGTCGCAAAGCCGGTGTCGACGCGCGCAACATCGCCGCTGCCGTCCAGAGGCAGCCGATACAGCAATCCTTCTCCATTCAGCAGCAGATAGCGTCCGTCAGGCGAATAGTTCGGCGCCTCGACCAGCTCGTCCGTTTGCCAGACCACCCGGTTCTCACCGGTGCGGATATTGTAGATCTCGACCGAGCTGCGCATTCGTCCTCTTCCTGCGTCGGAGGCGCGATCAGCGATCGCGGAACCGGTTGGTGATCGGATAGCGGCGGTCGCGGCCGAAATTCTTCTTGGTGATCTTCACGCCCGGCGCCGACTGGCGGCGCTTATACTCCGCGAGATAGAGCAGGTGTTCGACACGATGCACGGTCGCGACATCATGGCCGCGCGCCACGATCTCCTCGACCGACATTTCCTTTTCCACCAGGCATTCGAGGATATCGTCAAGCGCCGGATAGGGCGGAAGCGAATCTTGGTCCGTCTGGTTCGGCCTCAGCTCGGCGGAAGGCGCCTTGTCGATGATGTTGTAAGGGATCACCTCGCCTGACGGACCGAGCGCGCCGGGCGGCACATGCAGGTTGCGCCAGCGCGACAGCGCATAGACCTGCATCTTGTAGAGATCCTTGATCGGGTTGAAGCCGCCATTCATGTCGCCATAGAGCGTGGCGTATCCAACCGACATTTCGGACTTGTTGCCCGTCGTCACCACCATCGAGCCGAACTTGTTGGAGATCGCCATCAGGATGGTACCGCGCGCACGGCTCTGCAGGTTTTCCTCGGTGATGCCGCTTTCTGTGCCCTCGAACAGATCGGACAAAGCCGTGGCAAAGCCGGTGACAGGATCCTCGATCGGCACGATATCGTAGCGGCAGCCGAGCGCCTTGGCGCAATCGGCCGCATCCTTCAACGAATCCTGCGACGTATAGCGATAGGGCAGCATGACGGTGCGGACACGCTCCTCACCGAGCGCATCGACGGCGATCGCGGCGCAGATCGCCGAGTCGATGCCACCGGAGAGGCCGAGCACGACCGACTTGAAGCCGTTCTTGTTCACATAGTCGCGGAAGCCCAGCAGGCAGGCGCGATAATCGGCTTCCTCGCCTTCCGGAATATGCGCCTTCGGACCCTCGGCGCAATGCCAGCCGCCGCCATTCTTCTTCCAAGTCGTCACCGTCAGCGCGGTTTCGAACTGGCTCATCTGGAAGGCCAGAGTCCTGTCGGCATTGAAGCCGAAGCTCGCGCCATCGAAAACCAGTTCGTCCTGGCCGCCAAGCTGCGCGGCATAGATCATCGGCAGGCCGGTCTCGATGACCTGCTTCAGCACCACCTGATGGCGCACATCGACCTTGCCGCGATAATAGGGCGAGCCGTTCGGCGACAGCAGGATTTCCGCGCCGCTTTCGGCCAGCGTCTCGCAGACGCCGAGCTCGCCCCAGATGTCCTCGCAAATCGGGATACCCAGCCGCACGCCACGGAAATTGACCGGACCCGGCATAGAGCCTTGATCGAAGACGCGTTTTTCGTCGAATTCGCCGTAATTCGGCAGGTCCACTTTGTCGCGGACCGCAATCACCTTGCCGCCATCGAGCACGGCAATCGAATTATAGCGGCCGGTCTCGTCCTGCCGAGGAAAACCGATGATGACGCCGGGGCCGCCATCGGCGGTATCGGCCGCCAGGCTTTCCACCGCTTTCCAGCAACCGCGAATGAAGGCCGGCTTCAACACGAGATCTTCCGGCGGATAGCCGGAAATGAACAACTCCGTCAGCAAGACGATCTGCGCGCCTTCACGCGCCGCCTCGGCGCGCGCTTCACGCGCCTTGCTGAGATTGCCTGAGATGTCACCGACCGTCGGATTGAGCTGCGCGACGGCGATACGGATGGTGTTGGTGATCGGGCTTTGCTCTGTCATGCCATACATTTAGCGATGGCATCTTCCTTCCGCAACCGACTTCCGCCGCCCGCAGGCATCAAAGATCGCGCAACGCGCATAGGCCGTATTTCTACACGGAAAAATACTAAGCCTGCCTTGCGGTCCATTCGCTGTTCACGACAGAAGCATGACAATTATATGAATACTTTATAGCATTTGGAGAAAGCTTTGATCGCACTGGTCATCGAGTCCGCCCTATCGGGTAGGCTTGCCCTCTTCCAGAAGATCGGCGCAGCGAGACAGAAGTCCGCTGCTCTAGGGTCAGAACCCATAAACTGAGCGAAAGACCCGGATGACGGCTTGGAGCCGGATCTGGACCTATCAAAACCTGAAAACGGCCTCGATATTATTGCCGTCCGGATCGAACACAAAGGCGGCGTAGTAGCCCGGTGGTTTTGTGCCTACGGGTGCCTCGCGTAGGCCCGGGACTCCGTTATCCGCGCCTCCAGCCCTTAATGCGGCGGCATGGAATGCGTCCACTTGTTCGCGGCTCCGCGCGACGAAGGCCGTATGTTGCTTGATACTGTGTGGGTGAAAGCGGTCGATCCAGAAGATCGGAAAGTCGTTGCCGTAGCCCACCGCGTCCGCGCCCGTTTCGGGTGGGAGCTGCATGAACCGGCGGATTCCGAGTGCCTTGAATACGGCATCATAGAACACGGCCGAGCGAGCGACATCCGCGACGCCAATGCCGGTGTGGTCGATCATGGCAGGCAGCCCTTCACTTCGGTCCGGCGACACCGACCAGATTGCCTTCTGGATCCGTGAAGCGCCCGATGACAAGCTGCCCGCCCGGTGTTGGCGCAGGCCCGAGAAGGCGTGATCCTCCCAGCTCTTCAACCCGGTTCAGGGCGACGCCCACATCCGGGACCGCAACATAGAACAGAATATTCGGAGCGAAGTTCGGCCCGCCGCCAATGCCACCGGCGGGGCCTGGCGCATCGGGAACCGGAAGGGGATCGATGAAGGTGTATTGGCCAACATCGGATACCAGATCGGAGGTTGGTGAAATTTCGCCATCCCAGCCAAAAAGCGCGTTGTAGAAACGGCGCAGTCGAACAGGATCCTTGCCGATTATCTCGAAGTGAACAACAGGCGCGGGCATGACCCAACTGTCTCCATGAAGTGGATCGGACGGACCAGAAAATTCAACATATACTAACCATGAACCACGGACACCGAAAATCGGCTTTGCCCGCGGACCAAACCGAAGGCAATTCGCGTCGCCGGCCGGTTCTCATCGCTCCGTGATACGACGATGTCACAGGCTAGCTAGCCGTGGAAACTCATCCGTTATTGCATTTTTGCGTTTTGGTCGAATAGTTGCGCCCAATGCCACCAGGACCTCGGAGCCCGCCATGTATAACCTTCCCAACTTCGTTCATCTGCATTTCGACAAGACGGCGGATGAACTGGGTGACATCGAGAAGCGCGTTCTCAAGAAGGCGCATGAACGAAAAATCATATCCACCGACATCAACGCGGCCCTCTCGGCGGAAGCTTCCACGGGGCAGCGTCTGGCGGACGGTATCGCCCGCGTCGGCGGCTCCTGGTCCTTTATCATCACCTTTCTGGTGTTCCTGGTGTTCTGGTGCATCGTCAACACCATTCTTCTCGCCACGCGCGCCTTCGACCCCTACCCCTTTATCTTCCTGAACCTTGTCCTCTCGATGCTCGCCGCCATCCAGGCACCGATCATCATGATGTCGCAGAACCGTCAGGCCGAACGCGACCGATTCGAGGCCGCCAAGGATTATGAGGTCAATCTCAAGGCGGAACTGGAAGTGCTGTCCCTGCACCAGAAGATCGACATGCAGGTGCTGACGGAGCTTGCGGTCGTGCGCGAAGACATCGCCAAGCTGAGCAAGCTTGTTGCCGAGAAAAGCGGCATCTGAGTGTCAGTCGGAGGGGCCGGCCGTCAGCAATCCGGGTCGCCCCTGCCGATACTGCGGCAGTCCATCGCTGATCTCATAGTAGTCACCCTTGTCGGCGCAATAGATATGATAGGCGATCTCAAGATCGCTCGGCTGATCGAACAGCCCTGCCATGATCGATATTTCGTCCACACCGTCGGCTGCCCAAAATAGGGCCGAGCCGCAGATCCTGCAGAAGCCACGGCGGGCGAACGCGCTGGCGCGATACCATGTGATCGCGTCTTCCCCTTCGATCGCAAGGCTGGCGATCGGCACGTTGGTCGCGGCGTAATAGAGCCCGGTCTGCTTGCGGCACTGCGAGCAATGGCAGGCCACCACCTCGCGCAATTTGCCGCGTGTCCGGAAACGCACGCCGCCGCAAAGGCAGGCTCCGCCGTGTTCGTCTGTCATGATCGCTCCCCTTTTTCCGAGGAGCCTTCCCGAGAATGATCTCCGGGTCAATCTCAAAGAAATGAAACGTCTTTCAGCCGGATTGATCCGCCACAAACGCAGACGGGCCGGCGGTAGGCCAGCCCGTCTGATGAATGTCGGCTCCGCGTTCGCTCAGCCGTGAGCTCGCATACGCTTTTCGTCGCGGCCGCCCTTCATCCGCTCGGCAAGCAGGAAGGCCAGCTCAAGCGCCTGGTCGGCGTTTAGGCGCGGGTCGCAATGCGTGTGGTAGCGATCCTGCAGATCCTCGGCGCCGACGGCGCGGGCGCCGCCCGTACATTCGGTTACGTCCTTGCCGGTCATCTCGATATGGATGCCGCCCGGATGCGTGCCCTCGGCGCGGTGGATCTGGAAGAAGCTTTCCACTTCCGACAGGATACGCTCGAACGGACGCGTCTTGTAGTTGTTGAGCGTGATCGTGTTGCCGTGCATCGGATCGCAGGACCAGACGACCTTGCGGCCTTCCTTCTCGACCGCGCGGATGAGACGCGGCAAGTTGTCGGCAACCTTGTCATGGCCGAAACGGCAGATCAGCGTCAGGCGGCCGGCTTCGTTCTCAGGGTTCAGAATATCGATCAGGTTGATGAGATCGTCCGCCTGTAGCGAGGGACCGCACTTCAATCCGATCGGGTTCTTGATGCCCCGGAAATATTCGACATGGGCGTGATCGGCCTGGCGCGTGCGGTCGCCGATCCAGAGCATGTGGCCCGAAGTCGCATACCAGTCGCCGGTCGTGGAATCGACGCGGGTGAACGCTTCTTCATAGCCAAGCAGCAGCGCCTCATGGCTGGTGAAAAAATCGGTCTCGCGCAGGCTCGCATTGCTCTCGGCGGTGATGCCGATCGCCCTCATGAAATCCATGGTCTCGCCGATACGATCGGCAAGCTTGCGGTAGCGCTCGCCCTGCGGGCTGTCCTTGACGAAGCCGAGCATCCACTTCTGCACGTTTTCGAGATTGGCGTAGCCGCCCATGGCGAAAGCGCGCAGCAGGTTCAACGTCGCGGCAGACTGGCGGTAAGCCATCAACTGACGTTCCGGATTGGGAATGCGCGCTTCTTCGGTGAAGTCGATGCCGTTGATGATGTCGCCGCGATAGCTCGGCAGAGACACACCGTTCTGCGTTTCGATGTTCGAGGACCGTGGCTTGGCGAACTGACCGGCAATACGGCCGACCTTGACGACCGGCAACTGCGCGCCAAAGGTCAACACGACGGCCATCTGCAGGAAGGCGCGGAAGAAGTCGCGGATGTTGTCCGCGCCGTGCTCGGCGAAGCTTTCAGCGCAATCGCCGCCCTGCAGCAGGAAACCGTTGCCTTCTGCGACGTTGGCAAGATGTGCCTTCAGGCGGCGAGCTTCACCGGCAAAAACGAGCGGCGGATAGCTTGCAAGCTGCGCTTCGGTTTCCGCAAGCGCTGCCTTATCCGGAAAATCCGGCACCTGCTGGACCGGTTTCTGCCGCCAACTGTTCGGTGTCCAATTCTGTGCCATCTCACTCACCTGCTTGTGCGCCCGGTCACGGCCGGGCGTCCCGTCATCGTAAATAACGCGCGCTTATAAACCTTTGCCGCCCGCTTGCAAAGGCGCACGAACTACTGTGCTGATCTTTTGTGACGCAGCCGATAACCTGCGGAAAGCCGGGCGCTTTACACGCGCTCGCCGTTGCGAATGCGATAGCTCGGCGAATACATCGTCACCAATTCTTCGGAGGCCGTCGGGTGCACGGCCATGGTGCGATCGAAATCGTCCTTGGTGCAGCCGGCCTTCACGGGAATGCCGAGAAGCTGCGCCATCTCGCCGGCATCGTGGCCCAGAATATGCGCGCCGATCACCTTGCGGTCGGCGGCATTGACGATGAGCTTCATGATCATCTTATCGCCGCGGCCCGAAAGCGTCGCCTTCATCGGCCGGAACTGGGCGCGATAGACTTCCAGTTCCGGATAGCGCTTGGCCGCCTCTTCTTCCGTCAACCCGACCGTGCCGATCTCCGGCTGCGAAAAGACGGCCGTCGGGATCAGCTCATGATCCGGCCGGGTCGGATTGTTCTTGTAGACGGTCTCGATGAAGCACATGGCCTCGTGGATTGCGACCGGCGTCAGCTGTACCCGGTCGGTGACATCACCAAGCGCATAGATGTTCGCAACGGAAGTGCGCGAATATTCGTCGACGACGACGGCACCCTGTTCGTTGATTGCAATGCCGGCTGCCTCAAGCCCGAGATTTTCGGTATTCGGCGTGCGGCCAAGCGCCAGCATGACGGTATCGACCGTCAGGGACTTGTCGTTCTTGGTGCGGACGCTGAGCCCATTGTCCACCTTCTCCACGCTCGTAATGATGTCGTGGCAAAGAATGCGGATGCCCTTCTCCTCCATCGCCTCATGCAGGCCCTTACGCAGGTCCTGGTCGAAGCGCGACAGGATCTCGGCACCGCGATAGATCAATGTCGTCTCGACGCCGAGGCCATGGAAGATATTGGCGAACTCGACGGCGATATAGCCGCCGCCGGCGATCAGGATCGACTTCGGCAGTTCCTTCAAGTGGAAGGCTTCATTCGAGGAGATGCAAAGCTCATGTCCCGGCAGCGCCGTATGCAGGTTCGGCCGGCCGCCGGTGGCGATCACGATGGTTTCCGCCGTGACGGTCTGGCCGGTCTTCAAAAGCTTGATCGTGTGGGCGTCCACCAGCTCGGCGCGGGTGTCGAAGATCTCGGCCTTGGCATTGTCGAGCCCCTTGCGATAAAGGCCCTCCAGCCGGGCAATCTCCTTGTCCTTCGCCTCGATCAGCTTCTTCCAGTCGAAACTGCTTTCGCCGACTGTCCAGCCGAAACCGGCCGCATCCTCGAAATGCTCGCTGTACTGCGACGCATAGACGAACAGCTTCTTCGGCACGCAGCCGCGAATGACGCAGGTGCCGCCGTAGCGGTATTCCTCGGCGATACCAACCTTCTTGCCCAGTGAAGCCGCGACGCGCGCGCCACGCACGCCCCCGGAGCCGCCGCCAATCACGAAAAGGTCGAAATCAAACGAAGGCATCGGTGGCTCCTGTCGAAATGAACATGCGCAAAAGCATCATTGGGGGTTCGCACTCATATAGGGAGCCGCGATACAAAAAGAAAAGCCCGGATCTCTGTCCGGGCTTCGAATTTGCTACGATAAAACCGCTGCTTACTGCTTCGGTGCGGGCTTCTGTGCGGGCTGCGCTGCGGCGGCACCAGCGTCCGGCGCTGCGACGGGCTGCTTGACGACCTTCTGCAGAGCGTCGTTGCTCTGCTTCGCGAGATCGCGCGAAATACCCTGGCTCCAGATGTCGGCCGCCTTGTAAAGCTCGCGGGTGGCGAGCGGGCCATCCTTGAGGAGCTTCTTGCCAGCCGGCGAATTGTAGAAATCGGCAATCGCCTTGAGTTCGTCGGCCGAGAAGGCCTTGGCGTAAGTGATCGCAGCTTCGCGCTCGAGATCGGCACGACGCGGAGCAAGCGCCAGAGCGGTGGCATCGACGGTCGAGTTGATCGCATCACCGAAATTCGGGTTTGCCTGGATCATCGTGCTCTTCAGCTGCTCGGCGAGATTCGGCAGGATATTGTCGAACTGGTTGGTGATGCCCAGAGAATTGATCGCAGCGCGCGCAGCCTTGATCTGATCCTCGGAAACTTCCTGAGCGTTCACGGAACCGAAGGCAATGCCCGAAAGAAGGATGGTTGCAGCGGCAAGACGGCCAAGACCCGCAAATTTGATCATGAGATGAGTGCTCCTATGTATTGTTCGCCTGCAACGTACGCGCACCGGCGGGGCCGGCAATGATCGCTAATGTCGCCATATGGATAAAGAGCCCGTGTTCGACAACGCCGGGAATCGAATAGAGCTCGCTCGACAGCGCCTCTGCATCAGGAATACGGCCGAAAGATGCGTCGACGATGTAATGACCGCCATCGGTAACGAAGGCCTTGTCGTGAGAGAGGCGCAGATTGAGCGCGCCGGAAAGGCCAAGACGCAAGGCCGCTTTCTCGATCTGGATCCGCGTGGAAACGAGGCCGAAGGGATTGACCTCGATCGACAGCGGAAACGCTCCGAGCGTCTCTACGACCTTGCTTTCGTCGGCAATCACGATCATCCGCGCTGAGGAGGATGCGACGATCTTTTCGCGCAGCAGCGCACCGCCGGCGCCCTTGATGAGCCGCAGGGCGCCGTCCACTTCGTCGGCGCCATCGATGACAAGGTCAAGCTCGGGGAGTTCATCGAGCGTTTTCAGCGGCACGCCGAGCTCCACGCAAAGCTTGGCCGTCCGTTCGGAGGTCGGAACGCCCTCTATCACGAGGCCCGCAGCAACCTTCTCGGCGAGCAGTCGAACGAACTCCTCCGCCGTGCTACCGGTGCCGATCCCAAGCCGCATGCCGCTTTCGACATAGGTCAGAGCCGCCCTCGCAGCCTCAATCTTCATCTGGCGGGCGTCCATGCGCCACCTGCTCCCGTTGTTACGTTGGTCTGCTGTTTACACGGCTCTCCAGCCAAACGAAAGCCAAAATAACGGCATGATATAGAAATCCCCGCCCCCTCTTCACCGGGACTTCCGGGGTGCTTCGGTTGCAATTGCCCGCGCGATCTTTTAACTCCGGAAGACGTACTCTTTTCTCTGCAAAGGCCGATTCCTCGTGAAATCTCCCCTTGTCGTATTCGATCTCGACGGCACGCTGCTGGACACGCATGCGGACCTCATCGTCAGCCTCAACCATACGATTGCCGCGCTCGAGCTTCCGCCGGTCAGCTACGACGACGTGACGCATCTCGTCGGCAACGGTGCGCAGGTGATGATCGAACGGGCCTGCAAGCTGCACGGCTATGCGCTGACGTCGGAAGAATTGCCGGCTCTCCTGCAGCGCTTCATAACCCATTATTCCGAGACGATGCCGGGCGTCACACAGCCTTATCCCGGGCTCCTGGCCGCCCTCACGACGCTAAGGAACAAAGGCTACAAACTGGCCGTCTGCACCAACAAGATGGAATCGCTTGCGCGCACGCTTCTCGACCGGCTCGAGCTGACCCAATATTTCGAGGCCATCACCGGCGGTGACACCTTCACCGTGCGCAAGCCGCATGCCGAACATCTGATCGGCACCGTCGAGCGCGCCGGCGGCGATATCGCCCGCACCGTCATGATCGGCGACAGCATCAACGACATCCTCGTCGCCCGCAACGCCGGCGTGCCTTCGGTCGCCGTCCCATTCGGCTATTCCGACGTCGGCGTGGAAACGCTCGGCCCGAACCGCATCATCTATCACTACGACGAGCTCACGCCGGAGCTGGTCGAGGGGCTGCTTGCCGCCTGAGATATTCGATCTCTCCAACAAAAAAGAGCGGCGTTTCGGCCGCTCTTTTTGTTTTCCGCCGCATGAAGCTCAGATCTGAGCCGTGCGCGCCTTTGTCGTGGCGTCGAGCGCCTTCAGCGTTGCCGCGTCACGATCGTAGACGTCGTTGAAATACTGGACGACGCCGTCCTTGTTCGGCCAGGCCGTGAAGTAGGCGATGTAGATCGGGAACTTCTGCGGCACCGGAACGCCCTTGTTCTCACCGGTTGCGATCTGCTTGGCAACGTCATCGACGGTGGTGTTCAGCACGGCCGCCGCCATCGCGCGCGGATCGGCAAGGCGGACGCAACCATGGCTGAGTGCGCGCATGTCCTTCTTGAAGAAGCTCTTCTGCGGCGTGTCGTGCATGTAGATCGCATGCGAATTCGGGAAGAGGATCTTCAGCTCGCCCAGCGCGTTGTCGCTGCTCGGCGGCTGGCGAACCGAGATGCTCTTCGTCGAGCCGTACCAGTCGACGCTCGACGATGCGACCGCGCGACCGCCGACTTCCACCTGATAGCCCATGCGATCGAGATAGTTCGGATCGGCGCGCAGCTTCGGCAGCATCTCGTTGATGATGATCGACTGCGGAACGCCCCAGAAAGGATTGAACTCGACCGTCTGCACCTGATTTTCGAAGAAGAAGGTCTGGTGCAGCTTGCCGCCGACGACGACACGCATCGACAGCTGTTCCTGGTTATTGTTGTGGTAATAGACCATGAACGCCGGCTGGTTGATGAAGACGTAGCGCGGTCCGAGCTCCGCCGGGAGCCAGCGCAGCTGCTCCATGGCAACGACCAGCTTCTGGATCTTCATATCGTTGTTTTCGCCGACCATGGCCCGAACGGAGGACGGGCCGATCACGCCATCGGCGGTCAGCCCCTTCTCCCTCTGGAAGTCTTCGACCAGCGACACGAGCTCGGGCGTGTAGTCAGGCGTGCCCAGATAGGCGCCGAAAAGATCGGCATGGGCAGTCTTCAGCGCATCCGATCCGCGATGCTCGATCGCCTTGACGATACTGGTCATTTCCGGCGAGCTGCCGCCTGGCTTCAGAATACCGGTGAGGGAAATGGAGATGTGGCTGCCATCCGCTCCGGATTCGGCGCGCAGCTTCGCCAGCTCCGCCTTCAACACCACGAATTGCTGATTGGATGGGCTGCGGCTGTTGAGATAGGCGGCGACATCCGGGCTGGAGCGCAACACGTCGAGCATTGCCGTCAGGTTGACGTCCTTGCGCTTGAAGTCGTGATAGCCGGAGATCCTGTTCGGGTCGAGACGACCGCGGATCGTATCCTGGACAAACATCAGCACCTTGCTGGAGAGTGCCAGCTCGAACTGCATGAAAGCCCGATCACGCATCACCGGGTCGGCATTTGCAACATCGGCGCTTGGCGGCGTTATAGCATAGTCGGACGGATCGAGGCCGACGGAACCGGCATCGGCAAGAAGCGCCATGGCGGCCTTCGCCTTGTCGCTGACGGCGTGATCGGCAACCCAGAGAAGCGGTTTGCTCTGATCGGCGTAGTAGGATTCGATCGCCTTGGCGATATCATTGGTTGCCATGACGCGCGCATCGGAAAGAT
Organism: Rhizobium sp. CCGE531; assembly: GCF_003627795.1. Taxonomy (NCBI): domain Bacteria; kingdom Pseudomonadati; phylum Pseudomonadota; class Alphaproteobacteria; order Hyphomicrobiales; family Rhizobiaceae; genus Rhizobium; species Rhizobium sp. CCGE531. The sequence continues at coordinate 2,270,079 of NZ_CP032684.1, forward strand.
AGCGACGCTGCGAAACCTCGGTATCGACCGCCACCGGCGTCGAAGAGGCGTCGGCGACCGCGCCGGTCACCATCGGGTCGGCAAAATGCGCAGTCGAAACCAGACGCATCGCGTCGGCCTTGTAAGTATAGTATTTCGGCGCATCGACCGTCGGCAGCGGCTGTTTTACCCGCGGAGGCTCATCGGAATTCAGCGTCTGAGCCGGATTGACGGGAACCGGGGCCGAAACCTGCGTGCTCTCCTGACGCCCCTGACCGCCGCGGATGAAATCCATGAGGGTCATCGCGTTTGCCGAGGTTGCACCGACGGAAGAAAGGCAACAGGAAAGAGCCAGGACGGATGCTGTGGCTTTGATGGCAAGTTTCATTCTCTAATCGGTCCCTGTATCTTGCGGTAACTTCGAGCCTGGCGGGGCTGTTTTCAACTCGGTCGCGATGTCTTGAGACATCGTATACCCACTAGAATGAAAACGGCGAAACCCGCCTTTCGTTCAATGCCTCAACTTCACGCTACGAAGCAGCGGCGTTTTCCGCGGCTCAGTTCACACAAAATTATGAAATTATTGGTTAATCTTTTATTGAAATTTCCCGGGCTTTTTAAGCATGGGGAAATGCGCTCCAGCGAATATATGGAGAGCGTGTCAAAAAGGGCACGCCGGAGTACGAAAAACATGACTATTTTCATCATGAAATAATGCTTTGATGTTTTCATAGGCGCCGTTCGGGCCTATATGGCTGCTATCCGTCTCAATGGAAAGCAGGACCAGCAACATGACGTCCACCCGCATCGAAACCGATACCTTTGGCCCGATCGAAGTTGCCAGCGACCGTTATTGGGGCGCGCAGGCGCAGCGCTCGCTCGGCAATTTCAAGATCGGCTGGGAAAAGCAGCCACTGTCGGTCGTTCGCGCCCTCGGCATCGTCAAGCAGGCAGCCGCCCGCGCCAACATGGAACTCGGCCAGCTCGACCAGACGCTCGGCAAGACCATCGTCGCCGCGGCGCAGGAAGTCATCGACGGCAAGCTCAACGAGCATTTCCCGCTCGCCGTCTGGCAGACCGGCTCCGGCACGCAGTCGAACATGAATGCCAATGAGGTGATCTCCAACCGCGCGATCGAAATGCTCGGCGGCGTCATGGGCTCGAAGAAGCCGGTGCATCCGAACGACCACGTCAACATGAGCCAGTCGTCGAACGACACCTATCCGACAGCCATGCACATCGCCTGCGCCGAGCAGATCGTCCATCACCTGCTGCCGGCCTTGCGGCATCTGCATGCGGCACTGGAAAAGAAGGTCGCCGACTTCGCCCATATCATCAAGATCGGCCGCACCCATACGCAGGATGCAACGCCGCTGACGCTCGGCCAGGAGTTTTCCGGCTATGCCGCCCAGGTCGCGTCCTCGATCAAGCGGATCGAGCTGACGCTGCCGGGCCTTTGCGAACTCGCCCAGGGCGGCACCGCGGTCGGAACCGGCCTCAATGCGCCGATCGGCTTTGCCGAGAAGGTCGCCGACGAGATCGCCGGAATTACCGGCCTGCCCTTCGTAACCGCTCCGAACAAATTCGAAGCGCTTGCCGCCCATGACTCGATGGTCTTCAGCCACGGCGCCATCAACACGGCAGCGGCAGCGCTCTTCAAGATTGCCAACGATATCCGCCTGCTCGGCTCCGGCCCGCGCTCCGGTCTCGGCGAACTCTCCCTGCCGGAAAACGAACCGGGCTCGTCGATCATGCCGGGCAAGGTCAATCCGACCCAATGCGAAGCGCTGACGCAGGTCTGCATTCACATTTTCGGCAACAATGCCGCCCTCACCTTCGCCGGCAGCCAGGGTCATTTCGAGCTCAACGTCTACAATCCGATGATGGCCTACAACTTTCTGCAGTCGGTGCAGTTGCTCGGCGACGCCGCCGTCTCCTTCACGGACAATTGCGTCGTCGGCATCGAGGCCCGCGAGGACAACATCAAGGCCGGCCTTGAGCGCTCGCTGATGCTGGTGACGGCGCTTGCCCCGAAGATCGGCTACGACAATGCCGCCAAGATCGCCAAAACGGCCCACAAGAATGGCACGACCCTCAAGGAAGAAGCACTGGCGAGCGGACTGGTTTCCTCGGAAGAGTATGATGCCATCGTCCGGCCGGAAACGATGATCGGGCCGAAGTAAGTTCCTCGTTCGATGATCGTCAGGCACGTCCGCCGGTAACGCGACGATCTGCCTGGCCCCTTACCCCAACCCTCTCCCCCGCTTATGTGGGGCGAGGGAGCTTATCTCTTTAAACGATGAACTTCCCCAGATGGAACGGCCATTGCCTCACCCTAGCCCTCTCCCCGCATGCGGGGAGAGGGCTAGGGTGAGGGGCCGGGTACAAAATTCCAGCATCGGAAGACCCGCCCGACCCGCGCATACCCTGTCAACAAACTTCCATTTTGAGATTTCGAGATAGCAGCCAAACAATTGCATTTGGTTTCAGCCGGATCTAGATCGTTTCCAAACATCTTCCTCCGCCACCCGGCTTGAAAGGTTTCCCAAATGGCTGACGATCTCTTTCCTCTCGGCGATGACGCCACTCCCTATCGCAAGCTTTCCGGTGATTACGTCTCCGTCGACACCTTCAAGGGCCAGGAAATCCTGACCGTCGATCCCGAGGGTATCCGCCTGCTCGCCGAGACGGCTTTCACCGATATCAACCACCTGCTGCGCCCCGGCCACCTGAAGCAGCTCGCCTCGATCCTCGAAGATCCCGAAGCCACCGACAACGACCGCTTCGTCGCCTATGATCTGCTGAAGAATGCCAATATTGCCGCCGGCGGCGTACTTCCGATGTGCCAGGACACCGGCACCGCCATCATCATGGGCAAGAAGGGCCGCCGCGTCTGGACCGAAGGCGGCGACAGCGCAGCGCTCGCCAAGGGCGTGCTCGATGCCTACGAGAAGAAGAACCTGCGCTATTCGCAGCTAGCCCCTATCAAGATGTTCGAGGAAAAGAACACCAAGAACAACCTTCCGGCGCAGATCGACATCTACGAGGAAGGCACCGACGCCTACGAATTCCTCTTCGTCGCAAAGGGTGGCGGCTCTGCCAACAAGACCTTCCTTTATCAGGGCACGCCGTCGCTTCTGACCCACGACCGCATGCTGGATTTCCTGAAAGAGAAGATCCTGACGCTCGGCACGGCCGCCTGTCCTCCCTATCATCTCGCTATCGTCATCGGCGGCACCTCGGCCGAGATGAACCTCAAGACGGTCAAACTCGCCTCGACGCGGTATCTGGACTGTCTTCCCACGGAGGGCTCCGAAAGCGGGCACGCCTTCCGGGATATTGAAATGGAAAAGGAAATCCACAAGCTGACGCAGAGCCTCGGCGTCGGCGCCCAGTTCGGCGGCAAGTATTTCTGTCACGACGTGCGCGTCATCCGCCTGCCCCGCCACGGCGCCTCGCTGCCGATCGGCCTCGGCGTTTCCTGTTCCGCCGACCGCCAGGCCAAGGGCAAAATCACGCGCGACGGCATCTTCATCGAACAGCTCGAAACCGATCCGTCCAAGTACATGCCTGAGATCGACGAGGCAAAGCTCTCCGAATCGATGGTGCGCATCGATCTCAACCGGCCGATGGCCGACATTCTGGCCGAATTGTCACAGCATCCGGTCAAGACACGCCTGTCGCTCACCGGCACGATCATCGTGGCGCGCGACCTGGCGCATGCAAAAATCCGCGAGCGTCTGGAAAAGGGCGAAGGCATGCCCGAATATCTGAAGAACCATCCGGTCTACTACGCCGGGCCTGCGAAGACGCCCGCCGGCTATGCCTCCGGTTCCTTCGGTCCGACGACGGCCGGCCGCATGGACAGCTATGTCGACCAGTTCCAGTCCTTCGGCGGCTCCATGGTGATGCTCGCCAAGGGCAACCGCTCGCGAGCCGTGCGCGAGGCCTGCAAGGCGCATGGCGGTTTCTATCTCGGCTCGATCGGCGGTCCGGCCGCCCGCCTCGCTCAGGATTGCATCAAAAAAGTCGATGTTTTGGAATATCCCGAACTTGGCATGGAAGCGGTCTGGAAGATCGAGGTGAAGGATTTCCCAGCCTTCATCGTCATCGACGACAAGGGCAACGACTTCTTCCAAGAACTCAACCTGGGGTAATATTCCGGCCTATTCTTGCCTGGCTCGAACGAAGGCGCCGGCAGCGCCTTCGCATGTAAAAACATGCTTTAATTGTAATACTTTTGAATAAAACTTTACGGATCAACAATTTCTCACTATCAAGTGCTTAATATTTTTTCAAAGATTCTTCGTATAAATAAAAAAGGGATTTAACCAATACATGTTACGGAGCTCACGATGAGTACGGCGATTGCGCCAAGGGCGCAAAATCCCGACGTGGTAGGGCAAATTACCTATGCCATGCGATCCATGGGGATCGCATCTATTCCGCGCAATTACGAGCTTTTCTATGAAGCCTATATCGGCTCCAATCCCGCTCTCACGCGTGAATTGGCGGCACTCGGCGGCAGCGCTACCCAGGAGGAACTGGATGCGATCGGAGCCAAGTATTTTTCGCATCACGCCGGCCGTGTTTTCGATGACGCACACGCCCGCCTGACCACCGAGCTCGATGCCGTCCTGCGCGCATTGCGGCAGGAGCAGGCCACGCTCCAGACCTATAACCGGCTGCTCGACGAGACCTGTGAACGCATAAGCTCCAGAAGCCACAACAGCGCCGAGTTGCTGCGTGGGGCCATCGACATATTGACCGCGGCAACCGGCGATACCATGGCGCAGGGCGAAAAAACGGTGGAGAACGTCGTCCAGCGCAGCCAGGAGATGGATCAGGTCCGCAAGGAGCTGGATGAATACAAGCGCATTGCCAATACCGATGCCCTGACGCGGCTTGCCAATCGGCGCGCTTTCGAAGATCGCCTGGCTTCCATCTTCGACAATCAGCTGACCCGGCCGACAACGGCACTGGTGCTGGCCGACATCGATCATTTCAAGCGGATCAACGATACGTTCGGCCATCCGGTCGGCGACAAGATTCTGGCAACCGTCGCCTCCATCATCCGCGCCAACGTCCGACGCGACGTTTTCGTGGCCCGCGTCGGCGGGGAGGAATTCGCTCTGATTCTGGAAGCCACCAATGTCGAGGAAGTCATGATGGTCTGCGAGCGGATCCGTCGTACGCTCGAAATGACGCCGTTCAAAAACTCCCGAACACGCGTCGACTACGGTCCGATCACGCTGTCGCTCGGCGCCTGCATGGCCTCGGAAGCCGTCAATTCCGGCGAGCTATACAACAAGGCGGATCTGGCACTCTATTGCGCCAAGAATGCCGGCCGCAACTGCTATAGCGTCTACCAGAAGGGCATGCAGAAGGACTTCACCAAAAGTTGGCTGATCTACAAGAACTAGAAGCCCAGCCAACCAACCGCCGGCCCTGCCTTCCCACGCAGGCCGGCGGCTTTGCTTAACAGAGCGTCTTGGGCTTACCAGAGCGTCTTGGCAGCCCTCATCGGCGCTTCGCGATCATAGGTTTCCTGATCGAAATCGTCTTTCGCCGCCTTGAGCATCATGCCAGGGCTTGGCAGGCTGGACGGATCGGCGAACCGCTCCGCATTCCACAGCTCGGCCCTGATCACCGCTCGCGCGCACTGGAAATACACCTCCTCGATCGTGATCACAACGATACTGCGCGGATGCTTGCCATCCATCTCGAAACTGTCCAGCAAGGCAGGCTCGATGGAGACCGCCGCCCGGCCGTTGAGCCGCATCGTCGTATTCGATCCTGGAACCAGAAGCATCAGCGCGATGCGCGATGCGCGGGTCGCGCACGATATTCGCAAGCGAATCGACGCGGTTGTTGCCGCGCCAATCAGGGAGATGCAGCGTCTTTTCGTCCGCGACGCGGACGACACCGCCCAAGTCACCGCGGGGCGAGCAATCGAGCCCTTCCGGCCCCACCGTTGCCAGCGCCATGAAGGGAGAGGCTTCGATCATGCGGCGATAAAGCGGCGTCAGTACCTTCGTCACCTTAGTGATCGACGCCTCGCCCGCATCACCATAGAGCTCTTTTAGTTCCTCGACTGACGTGACGATACGCATGCTGCCTCGCGGTTTTCCAGCGACTTACCCAAAGTCCGCGCGGCGCAAGTTCTGCTAGGAGGAGCGACGCTGCGGGGTTCGGTAGAACGATAGCACCGCACCGTCTTCGTTTTCGAGTGGATTTTCCGTGTTCGCGATCTGCGACAGAAAAGCGTCGATCGCCTCGAACACCGGAGCGGCGGCGACGATACGGCGATGCCCAAAGCCGTTGGCCCATAACAGGCGCACATGCGATCCCTGGGCGGCATAGGCGTGTGCATGTTCGGCACTCACCTCCTTGTCGTCCTCGGCATGGATGACAAGGACCGGCCGGTTAGAATCAAGCATGCCGCGTTTCTGGTCATAGGACGCAAGCGTCCTGCCCGTCACCCGGCGAACCTCGTCCTCTAAAGCGGCCTGCGTTGCGGGCCTAAGCCTCATCAAGCGCCCGAAATCCTTGAACAGCCATCCCATGGCACTCGGTGCGCCGATCAATACCAATTTGCCCGGATGAACCGCGTCGACATTTGGCAGAAAGCCCGCGCAGGACAGCGCCAGAGATGCGCCGCCGAAGGAGTGCCCGATGGCGGCGTCAAAGCCGCCGAAGCGAGCAAACGCGGCTGCAATGGCGGAAACGGCCAAACGCACGTTCAGGAACCGTCCGCCCGAGCGGCCGTGGCCTGGAAGATCGAGCGAGATCACTTCCGCTCCGCTGCCGGCAAGGAACACCGTCAGCTCCGACATGTATTCGCTGCTGGAGCCCCAACCATGCACCACGAGATAGCGCTTTCGCGGCCCCTTCGCTCCGCCATTGAAGCGATAGGCCATTGCCCGGCCGCCTGGGAACGGCAGCATGACCTGCTCCGCCGTCAGAAGGCGTTCCCGGCCCTCCATATGGGCCGCCCTGGCCTTGGCGCCGCGGGGACGGCGCGAGGGCGTCAGGCAGAAAAGCCGGAACGCGGCCTTGCCGGCAAGCTGCGGAGACAACCTTCCAAGGCCGGACAGACCCGACCGGGTGACCTTGAGCGCAAAGGATGGCATAGTGGGAATCCGATAATGTTCAACTATGAACAATAAAGTACAACGATGAACAAAAATCAACCCCTTCCCTGGGACCATCCGCGTTTTCGAAGCTGGATCGCCGTGGCGCGCGCCTGCCAGCTGATGCAGCAATCGCTGGCGCGGGCATTGGCGCATCTCGACATCAAGCCGCCGCATCTCGACATTCTCGTCAACCTGTTTCGTTTCGAAGGGATTTCGCAGCAGGAACTTGCCCGCAAGCTGCTGGTCGGTCGCTCCAATATGAGCATGCTGCTGCCGCAGATGGAAAATCGCGGACTGATCGAACGGCGCGGTGACAAGCACGACAAGCGCGTGTTGCGCCTCTATCTGACCGAAGAGGGCCGGCGCGTCACGGAAGAAGCCATGACCATTCAAACCGCCCTCATCGACCGGATGCTCTCAGACGCGCCGATCGAAGAATGCGAGGCCATTGCCGTGCATATGGAGCGGATCGTCGGTCTCCTGATACAGGAAGAGCGGCAACCGCTGGAGCCCGCAGGCGATCAGTGATCGCCGGCCGATCGCGCCGAGGGGACAACCCGGTTCAGAGACGCGAACTCCCAGATCGCCACGACGATAAGCACGGCCGTGGCGAGAATGCCAAGCTGGTAGACCACCACCATCGGCAGGGTGAAGAGCAGCAGCGCCAATCCGACGAGACCCGCTATATGCGACAGCGGCGGCCGGCCGGTGGTCGCACCCTTGAACCATAGATTTCCGATCAGAAACACCGCCGGACCGCCGAGAATGGCGGCAGCCGCGTGCAGATCGGCCGGCTCGTGCGGATGCGCGAACAGGAATTCGTCGCCGACGACGCTCAGGATGATGCCGGCGAGGATCGGAATATGCGCATAGGTAAACGCCTGACGGGCCAGGCTTCCCGGCGTATCGTCATGCTCGATGCGATGCGCCGCCCGTTCGTGGCCGAACTGAAAATAGATCCACCAAAGGGCGACCGTGCCGACGAACGCGGTAATGAACACCGTGACGATCAAGGGCGTGACCGGCTGCTCGGCAAAGATCTTGCCCGCCTGCAGGACCGCCTCACCGAGGCAGATGATGATGAACAGCGCGCAGCGCTCGGCAATATGCGCCCCCGATACGTCCCAGTCCGCGGGAGTGGATTTGCCGAGGCCGGGCACCCGGAAGCCTAGCGCGGGTGCGGAATACTCGATGACGAGAGCGATCAGCCAGACTACGAGCCGTGCCTCGCCCTCCATCAGCGCGCCTGCGATCCAGAAGACGCCGGAAAGGACAAGCCAGCTGGTGATGCGCAGGAAATTGCGATGATTGGCGGCACTCGCATTTTTGAGCGCGTAGACCGTGAACAGCGAGCGCCCGACCTGCATGAAGACATAGGCCCCAGCAAAATAGATCGCCTTCTCGCCGAAAGCCTCGGGGATCGCGGCGGAGAGGATAAGCCCGGCAAACATCAGCGTGAACAGCATGATGCGCACCGGCAACCGATCCGGATCGAGCCAGTTTGTGACCCAAGCCGTGAAAACCCATACCCACCAGACTGCGAAGATCAGCATGATGGCTTCGAGCGCGCCGAGCGGCGTGAAATGCTCGGCCAGCGAATGCGCAAGTTGCGAAATCGAGAAAACGAACACCAGATCGAAAAACAGCTCGACGAAAGACACCTTGCTTGCGTTCTTGCTGCCCTTGGCGCGAAGCCAGTTTTCCCTACCCCCAAGGATCATGCCTGCGCCCTTCTCAAGTTTATAATCCCAATATCAATGCGGCCTTCCCGCCGCATCGCGGCTAAGACCCTTTTCCTTCAATTCGGCCTCATAAGCCGCGAAAAGCTCACTACCCTTCTCGCCGAGTTCGCGCAGATAGGTCCAGGTGAAGATGCCGGTGTCGTGCATGTCGTCGAATCCGATACGCACGGCATAATTGCCGGTCGGCGTCATGGACATGATGCCGACATTGCGCTTGCCGGGTACGGTGACTTTCTGCCCCGGTCCATGCCCCTGCACCTCGGCGGAAGGCGACAGCACCCGCAGCATTTCCGCCGGCAGCTCGAAGCTCGCGCCATCGTCGAATGTCACTTTGAGGTGATGACGGTCCTTCGAGACCCGCAATTCGGTCGGCCAAACGTCGCTCATCGATTTTTCCATGCCTTTCAGTGTCTTTTGGAGAATTAGGCCGCCGCTCGTTCACACGCAAGTGTAATCGAGAAGCATTTTCCTTGACGCAACAATCGCCTATGCCCACATTAGAAGTCTAACGGAGGCATGAGTGAACAGCATCGTCGGCAGCATAGGCAACGCATCACCGCTTCAGGCGGATGCAGCCCCCATGATCGACCCTTTCGGGCGCGCAGTCACCTATCTGCGCGTTTCGGTCACGGATCGCTGCGATTTCCGCTGCACCTACTGCATGGCCGAGAACATGACCTTCCTGCCCAAGAAGGATCTGCTGACGCTCGAGGAACTCGACCGGCTCTGTTCCGCCTTCATTTCCAAGGGCGTGCGCAAGATCAGGCTCACTGGCGGCGAGCCTCTGGTGCGCAAGAACATCATGTTTCTCGTTCGCGAACTCGGCAAGCACGTCCAAAACGGCGAACTTGACGAGCTGACCCTGACGACCAACGGATCGCAGCTCGCGCGCCATGCCGACGAACTTTACGACTGCGGCGTCAGGCGCATCAATGTTTCTCTCGATACGCTCGATCCCGATAAATTCCGAACCATCACGCGCTGGGGAGACTTCTCCAAGGTGATGGAGGGGATCGACGCGGCGCAAAGAGCCGGCCTGAAGATCAAACTGAACGCCGTCGCGCTCAAGGGCTTCAACGAAACGGAAATTCCGGACCTGCTGCGGTTCGCCCACGGTCGCGGCATGGACCTAACCGTCATCGAAACGATGCCCATGGGCGAGATCGATGAGGATCGCACCGACCGGTATCTGCCGCTTTCACAGTTGCGCGCCGATCTGGAGCGTCAGTTCACCCTGACCGACATTCCCTATAAGACAGGCGGCCCGGCCCGCTATGTCGAAGTCACGGAGACCGGCGGCCGCCTCGGCTTCATCACGCCGATGACCCATAATTTCTGCGAGAGCTGCAATCGTGTGCGGCTCACCTGCACGGGCACGCTCTATATGTGCCTTGGGCAGAACGATGCGGCCGACCTGCGCACGGCGCTGCGCGCCAGCGAGAGCGACGCGCTCCTCCATGCCGCAATCGACGAGGCGATTACCCGCAAGCCGAAGGGCCACGATTTCATCATCGACCGCACGCACAACCGACCAGCGGTCGCGCGCCACATGAGCGTCACTGGCGGCTAAATCCCACCGAGAACATCAACCATGCAGCTTGAGCTTATTCGCAACGCGACGCTGAAGGTCACCTATGGCGGCCATATTCTGCTGATCGACCCCTATTTCGCGCCACGCCACAGTCTCCCGTCCTTTACCGGCCGTTCTCCCAACCCGATGACCGAATTGCCGCGCGCAATCGACGACATCCTTGAGGGCGTCGAGCTGGTGATCGTTTCGCATCTGCATACCGATCATTTCGATGCCGTGGCGAAAGAGCGCCTGCCGAAATCTCTGCCGATCCTCTGCCAGCCGGGCGACGAGCAGAAAATCCGCGAGGCCGGTTTCGCGGATGTCACGCCCCTTTCCCAATCGACCGTATGGCAGGGAGTGACGATCACGCCGCGACAAGGCAGCCATGGCGTCGGGCCGGTCGTGGAGAAAATGGGGTCGGTCATCGGCTTCACCCTGGAGGCTGATGGCGAACCCACCGTCTACTGGGCGGGCGACACGGTGCTCTATCCTCCGGTCGTGGAAACGATCCAGCAGGTCTCGCCTGACATCATCGTCACGCATTCCTGCGGTGCGCGCTGGGACGGGGATCTGATCGTCATGGATGACAACCAGACGCTCGAAGTCAGCCGCCTCGCACCGCAGGCGACCGTCATCGCAACCCACATGGAAGCGCTTGATCACGCAACCGTCACACGCCTCGATCTGCGCCGGAGTGCAAATGTGGCTGGTCTCGATCCGTCGCGGCTGCTGATACCCGCCGACGGTGAAATGTTTGCCTTGGGTCGATGATTTGATCGAATCTCGACAGACAGCCCGATTGGCGGTCCGAACTCGTGCCAACAGCAGGACAACGCGACGATCCGCTCCGACAACCTAGCGCGACCCGAAGCGCCTTTTCGCCTCGTCGGTCGCCGGCATATATAGCGAAACTGCCGTTCCCTCAGGATCGCGGAACTGGAAGGTCTTGTTACCCCAGGGCATTATCTTCAGCTCGTGAACGAGAGGAACCTTGTCCTTCAGGCGCTCATATTCCACATCGATGTCCTCGACCTGGAATTCGAGGTAGGCGGTGCGATTGGCGCCGGGCTCGGCGCTACCTTCTTTCCAAAGCGCGACAGTCTCGACAGAACCGATAGCCAAGGTTGCCGCCGGGGTCTCGATCTCGGCAAAGACCGGGGCGAGCCATTGGGCCTGGAGCCCGGTTACCATCTCATAGAAGGCAACCATGGCGTTGACATCGCCTGCGATGAGACGGGTGGAAGCTAACTTCATAACTAGTCCTTTCGATTGACCGCAAAGCCTTCGCGGCCTCGCAGGACCCCTTGTCGCACGACCCTGCTGCCAGCATACTGTCAGCAGGAGTAAGTATGCGATGCGCCGTGCCGACCGACTGTTTCAGATTATCCAGATTCTGCGCCGATCGACCCGGCCGGTGACAGCGAGCGCGCTGGCGGCGGAACTCGAGGTCTCGAAGCGCACCGTTTATCGCGACGTGGCGGACCTGATTGGCCAGCGAGTTCCGATCGAGGGTGAGGCTGGGCTGGGCTACCTGCTCGCCGCCGGCTACGACATGCCGCCACTGATGCTGGCACCTGACGAGTTGGAGGCGGTAGTGTTGGGCGCACAATGGGTCTCCGCCCATTCGGACAAGGTGCTCGCCAATGCTGCGCGCGATGTCGTGGCAAAGATCGCCGCCGTCGTTCCCGAGCGCCTTCGCCTTTTCGTCATCGAGCCGAGCGTGGGCGCAAAACCGACAAGTGGCAAACCTGAGGAACGTGTCGATGCATCGCTGCTCCGATCGGCAATCCGCAACGGCATCAAACTGCGGCTACGCTACAACTCGGAGGCAAGCGAGGAGACCGAACGAATAGTCTGGCCGGTGATCCTCGGTTATGCCGAAACGAGCAGCCTGCTGGTCGCCTGGTGCGAGCTACGACAGGGCTTCCGCCATTTCCGCACCGACCGCATCGTCGCAGCAGAAATACTCGATGAGCCTATCGGTTTGCGGTCGGGCGAATTGCGCCGCCGCTGGCAGCGCTGGCGCGAAGAGCAGGTTCGTCTATCTCCGGACTTGTCGTGATCAATAGAAAACGCCGGCTCGTTGGCCGGCGCTTTCAATGGATTATAGATTTTCTCTAATATACAGATTTAAGCAGCACGATGGCGCGTATCTGCATTGCTGTAAGGCGCGTATTCCACCTCGCCCTCTCCCGTCCGGAAACGATCGATTTTCTCAGACAGCATGTCGACGCGTTGGCGCAGGCCATGGATTTCGGCATTGTTCTCCTCGACCATGGCCGCGTTCCGCTGCGTGATAAGCTCCACCTCGGACACCGCGCGGGTGACTTCCTCGATACCGGTCGATTGCTCGGTGGTAGCAGACGAAATATCGGCAACCAGCTTCTGGACGCCGGTGACGTGGTCGATGATGTCAGCCAGCGCAGCACCTGTCTGCTCGACCAGATGAACGCCGTTGCGCACCTGGGCGGAGCTTGCCGAAATCAGGCCCTTGATCTCCTTCGCCGCATTGGCGCAACGCTGCGCCAGCTCGCGCACTTCTTGCGCCACCACGGCAAAGCCGCGGCCCGCTTCACCGGCACGGGCAGCTTCGACGCCGGCATTCAGCGCCAGGAGATTGGTCTGGAAGGCGATTTCGTCGATGACGCCAATGATCGTGGCGATCTTCTCCGACGACCGATTGATCTCGCTCATGGCGCCCACTGCCTTGGCGACGACTTCGCCGGATTGGGTCGCATAGGCCTGCGTCTCGTTGACCGATGTCGCCGTCTGCCGCGCACGGTCGGCCGTCGAGCGCACCAGGTCGCTAAGGCGGCGCAGAGCCCGCGAGCTTTCCTCGAGAGCGGCCGCCTGCTGCTCGGTGCGCCGCGCCAGATCGTCGGCCGACATGGCGAGGTTGCCGGTGCCGCCCTTGATTTCTTCGGCCGTGTAGCGAACGTCCGTCAGGGTCTCGCGAAGCGCCTCGACCGCATGATTGTAGGTGAAAGCCATTTCCACGAAGTCCGCGGAGAGGTCTTCGCGCATGCCCTCTTCCAGATTGCCGTCGGCAAGCTTGGCGAGAACGTCCGCCAGCGCATTGAGCGCCTGCTTCTGCTCGGCCTCGATGCGGGCGCGCTCAGCGGCGCGACGGGATGCCTCTTCAGCAGACAGCGCGCGGGCGCTCTCCGCTTCTCGCTCCAGCCGGACATTTTCCAGCGCGGCATCGCGGAAGACGCTGACGGAGCGCACCATGTCGCCGATCTCGTCGCCGCGATTGCGCCCGTCGATCGCCACTTCCAGATCGCCGCTTGCAAGGCGCGTCATGATTTCGGCAACGCGCTTCAGCGGGCCGCGCAGGGTTTCCACCAGCATCAGGCCGCCGATGATGGCGAGCAGCGTGCCGACGATCATGGCAATGACCGAGACATTGGCCGAGCGTTCGCTGTCTTCCTTGCCGAGTTCCTGTGCCTGGGCGACGAAGACGCGCAACGAGGTCATCGCATCGGCGAGCAGGCTGTTCGACTGAACGCGCGTCGTCTTCCAGTCAGCCGAGGTCTGCAGAAGATCGGCCGATCCGTTGGTCAGGCCGTCGATCAGTGGCTTCATGTGGGCGGCGAAATCGCGCATCGTGGCGTTGGTCTGGCCGAGCTCCGAAATTCTGGCCGCGACGGCCTGCAGGTCCTTGAGGTCGGCAAGCACCGGATCGCGCGAGGCGGCGTCGCGGACATTTTCCATGCGCGATGCATGCAGCGTCAGGCGATCGACCATGCCGAGCGCCTGGTCGACGTGGTCCAGAAGCTCCTTCTGACCATCGATGATCTTGTCGAGGCTGACAAAGCGATCGGCCGCGGTGTCGCTGTTCTTAGCCGACTGCAGGGTCATCTCGCCTTCGATTTTCACGAAGCTCTGCAGGATCGGCCCCATCGCCTCTACCTTCTGATCGGGCGTGGCCGACCCCTTCAGCACCGCATCAAGCTTGTCGGCGGCATCGGAAGCGCTCGCGACGAGAGCGGCCCCGCGCTTGGATACGAGAGCTTTTGAAACCTTTACCTGCTTCAGAATGGCATCGGCATAGGTACGCGCGTCTGAAATTTCTTCGGTGGAATCGGCCGCCATCTGCACCTGGATGCGCAGATTGCTCATCTTCTCCGACAGCCCCTTATAGGCGGCGGCATCGTAAAGCAGTTCCTTGGCGAAGGTTTCCTTGTCGCTGAAATCCTTGCGGATGATATCGATCTGCTTGCCGGCCGCCTTGGCCGTCGCCTCGATGCTCTGCACCGCCTTCTGGATGGCGCCGACATCGCCGTCCTGCTTCTGCCTGATAGCCCAGAGCGTTGCCTGCTGCGTGCGCATCTTGGCGGCAAGCTCGCCGACTGGAACGATCTTGGCGCGCTGGTCGTCGCTCAGCAATCCGCTCAGCCGATGCACGCCCTGCTCCTGGGCATCGATCTTTGCCGTCAGCGCCTGGCGCGTCTCTTCCGAAGGCGAAGCGGTGAACTCCTGCAGGGCGGCCTGCAGGTTCTCGAAGTCGCTGATATTTTCAATCGTCGCACGCGTCACGGTCATGTGACCGTTCAGAATATTGGCCGTGTGATAGCCCGCCAGACCGACGCCGGCGATGAGGACCACCAGAGGCACTACGAAAATGAGGACCTTGGTGACGATCCGACGGCCTTGCAGAAGACGATCAATGAAAAACATGCGGCGCCTCAACTGGATTATAAAAATCTTGAGCGAAGGCGGGATCGTCATTCCTGCTGCGCTGCGGTAGGTGCTTCTGCCTCATGCAAAACCGCAGCGAGCGTCGGAAAATAAGATTGAATAAGAATTAATTGCCCACCTAAAAGCCGTTGTATCGGCAAAAAATCTGCAACCGCCGTATCATTCCGCGACCATGGGCCGAAAAAGCTGCATTCCATGCGCAACAATTCTACCGCAATGCACAATCGAATTCACCCATCGCAAACGGACAATCGATTCCAATTTGCGGAAAACGGCGCTAATCCAGAGATAGATATCGGGGACTCATCTTTCTCATGCGACTGACCAAGAATACGCAGGGCGCGCTCTTCATGGCGGCATCCATGGCTGCTTTCTGCTGCGGCGATGCGCTGTCCAAAACGGTTATCGCCACGATGAATGCCGGCGAGATCATCTTCATCCGCGGCCTCTTCACCAGCTTTTTGGTCTATCTGCTGGCCCGCAGGATGGGCGCCCTGCGCTCCTGGAAGGTCATATTGCAGCCGATGATCGCGTTGCGCATCGCCTGTGAGGCAATCGCCGCCGCAACCTACATCACCGCTCTCGGGATGATGCCCATCGCCAACGCCGCCGCCATCCAGCAGGCCGTACCGCTGGCGGTCACGCTCGGTGCGATGATCTTTCTCAAGGAGCCCGTGGGATGGAGGCGCTGGACGGCGATAGGCGTCGGCTTCATGGGCGTGCTGATTATCATCCGGCCTGGTCCGCAGGGTTTCACCACGGCTGCGTTGCTCGTCATCGCCTGCATGTTTGCGACCGCCGCCCGCGATCTGGCGACGCGCTGCATCGACAAGGAGGTGCCGTCGCTGATGATCACCCTCTGCACCGCAATTTCCATATCCATCTTCGGCGCCTTGTGCATCGTTCCTTTCGGGGGATGGCAGCCGGTGAGCACGACGTCGCTGATGCAGATCCTGTTGGCCTCCGTTCTTGTGCTGATCGGTTATCAAGCGGTGATCCTGGCGATGCGCACCGGTGAAATCTCCTTCGTCGCACCGTTCCGCTATCTGAGCCTCATCTGGTCTGTCTTGCTCGGTTTGATTATCTTCGACGAGGTGCCGGACAGCTGGTCCATCTTCGGCGCGGCAGTTGTCATCGCTTCCGGCATCTATACTTTCTATCGGGAAAGCAAACGACGCGGTGTCGATCCCGTCGCGCAGGAATCAGAACCGCGCGT
This sequence comes from Rhizobium sp. CCGE531, assembly GCF_003627795.1. Taxonomy (NCBI): domain Bacteria; kingdom Pseudomonadati; phylum Pseudomonadota; class Alphaproteobacteria; order Hyphomicrobiales; family Rhizobiaceae; genus Rhizobium; species Rhizobium sp. CCGE531. The sequence goes on from NZ_CP032684.1 coordinate 2,286,426, forward strand.
CCCGGCCTGAGGTCTCGGTCATGCCCAGTTTCATCGCGAGTGCAGAGGATATTCCAGTCGTCCTTCTTGCCGGAGGCCGATCGAGCCGCATGGGTGCAAACAAAGCCTTTGCTCTGCTCGGTGGCGAAAGCTTGATTGCCCGCATCTCCTCGCGAATCGCACGGCGGCAAAGCAAGCCAATCGCCTTGAATGCGGACGCTGATTGGCCTGATACCATGGGGATGCGGCTGGTTCCGGACGAAATCTTAGGCAAACTTGGCCCTCTCGCAGGCGTGCTTGCCGCCATGCAGGATACGGCACGCAACTATCCGCAGGCCTCGCACGTCGCCACGATCCCGATAGACAGCCCCTTCTTCCCGCTCGACCTCATCGCGCGGTTCGCCCATGCCGTCGAATGTCCCGATGAGATTATAATTGCCGCATCTCTCGGACAAGACCATCCGGTTTTCGGCCTCTGGCCGGTTTCTGCTGCTGCAGATCTGGAAACATGGATCGTTTCGGACGAGAAACGGCGCGTCAGGGATTTTCTCGCGCGGCAAAGGGTCCGGCGAGTAGAATTTCCTGTCGTCGAAACGCGGATCGGTCCGCTCGACCCTTTCTTCAACATCAATACGCCCGCGGAGCTGCTTGAGGCTGAGACATGGCTTGCGGCATTGGAAAGCGCATCATGACCAAATCCCGACCGAAGATTTTCGGCATTGCCGGCTGGAAGAACTCCGGCAAGACCGGCCTTGCCGTGCGGCTGGTGACGGAATTCACCCGACGAGGCTATCGGATTTCGACAATCAAGCACGCGCATCATGATTTCGATATCGACAAGGTCGGCGCCGACAGCTTCCGGCATCGTGAGGCAGGCGCACACGAAGTCACCATCGTTTCCGGCACCCGCTATGCCATCATGCATGAATTGCGCGGCGCCCCGGAGCCGAGCTTCGAAGAAATACTGGCCCGCCTTGCCCCTTGCGATCTCGTATTGATCGAGGGCTACAAGCGAGAGCCTATCCCGAAGATCGAAGCCCGCCGTCTTGAAGCCGTCCAGCGCGAGCCGCTTGCCCCGCAGGATCCCCATATCGTCGCCATCGCCGCCGACCATTCGGTGGAAGACGCTGGCTCGCTCTCTGTTTTCGATCTCGACGACACGCTTGCGATCGCGGATTTCATCGCCGCCATAGTCGGCCTCGGCAAACCGGCAAAATAAAGGGCCGCCGGTTTCCCGGCGGCCCCTTAATAGATATGTAGGCTAAGGCTTACCGATTGGAGGCAACCGGGCGCACCAGCGGCGTGATGCGGCGGATGGTGACGCGGCGGTTTTCCTGCGCCGGTCCAAGCGTATTCACCTTGAGATATTGCTCGCCATAGCCCTGGGTGACCAGGTTCGCGGCCGGAATGCCGTAGACGTCAGTAAGCACGTTGGCGACCGATTCCGCGCGACGGTCAGAGAGGATCAGGTTGCTCTCCGCCGTGCCCACGGCATCCGTATGGCCTTCGATCAGGAAGGTCTCGGTCGGATCGCGCTTGACGATTTTCGACATGCCGTCGGCCACGCCGCGCAGCGTGCTGGCCTGGGTCATCGGAATATCGGCGCTGCCCGTTTCGAAGGTGATCGTATCGAGGTCGATACGGCGGATCTTGTCGCGGATGCGGGCCGAATAACGGACTTCATTGACCGAATAGATGCGCTCGACCGGCTCGACCGGCGGTTCGCGCAGGAAGTCGTAATAGTCCTCATCACGGTTCGATGCCGTGTCGATGATGTACTTGCTCAACGGAATGAGCAGGCGCATCGGCGGCAGATCGTCGCCCGGGTCGCGGAAATAATCGTCATTGTCGGGACGATCTTCCAGTTCCGGCGAGTAGAACAGCACATATTCGCGGCCGCTGGCATCGATACGCGAGCGCTGGACAATATCGCCATAGCGGTTGCGGATCGTCACGACGCGATCGCCGTCGGGCTGATCGATCGTCTCGCGATAGCGGTCCCGCTGCAGCTGTTCGTAGACCGGCCGCTCGCCGCCGCGGATGAAGCGCTCGGTATCGTCATGACGAACGACATAGGTGTTGTCGACATTCACGACCGTGCGATTATCCTGATTGATGATGGTCTGGACCGTCGTTCCCTGCGGCGGGGCAAAATCCGGTCGGCGATCGATCCGGCGGCCCTGTTCGCTGGTCACGGCCTCCATCTTGACCGGCGGCTGCGGCTGACCGCCTGCCGCCGCGCGCTGCGCCTCGGCGTCGGAGGTCGGCGGCTTGGTGTAAGTCGGTGGCGGCTGCTGGGCCGGAGCATTCTGCGCCTGCCCCTTCTGCTGGCCCTGGCCGGCCTGTCCACCGCCGCCCTGGGTGCCCGGCGCGGCGGGATTCTGACCGTTGTTCAGATGCTCGCCCCGACGAACCGCATCCTTCTGGCTGTCCAGAACCGCACTGCCGTTTTCAACGGGCAGGATGACGGGGCCATTGGCGGAAGCCGGGTTTTCCGCGATCTTCTTGCGGCGTTCCAGCTCCTGCGGCGAGACCTGCTCGGCCGGTGGCAGCTTGATTTCGCCGGCCTGCTGGCCGTTGCCATTGGCGGGTGCGGGCGCTGCATTGCCCTGGGCCGGCGCCTCGGCGCCGTTCGTCGGCTGCTGCTTGCCGGGCTGCGGCGCCGCTTGATTGCCGGTCTGTGCCGGCTGTCCCTGCGGCTCGCCCTTCTGGGCCGGCTGCTGCGGATTGACGCCGGGCTGCTCGCCCTGCTGCTGGTTTTGCGGCTGCTTGCCGTGAGTCTTGTCGCCGCCCTGCTTCTGCCCCTGCTGGGCGCCTGGCGTTACCGGCGTTCCAGGTTGAGCTTCGGGCTGGGCCTGTGTCCCGGGCTGCGCCTCTGTTCCCGGCTGAGCTTTGTGACCCTGTGAGGGTTCGCCCGCAGGCGCCGGCTGCTGTTCGGCCGGCTGCTTCGCCGGGTTTCCGGCTTGGCCCTGCTGCTTGGGATGAGCGTTTTGCTCCGGTTGCGCCTGCTTTCCAGGCTGGGCTTCCTGGTTCTGCGGCTGCTGGGCGGCGGGAGCCTCCTTCTGGGCCGGCACGGGCTGCTCCTTCGGGGTAGGTTTGGCCTTCGGCTGCACTTCCTCGGCGGGCTGCTGCTCCACCTTCGGCTGCGGAGCCTCGGCGGGCTGCTTTGCCTCGGGCTGTTTGGCTTTCTGCTTCGGCTGCGGAGCTCCGGGCTCCGCCTCGGGAGCGGCGGCCTTGGGTTGCGGCTTGGCTTCGGGCTGAGCCTGAGGCTCCTCCGCCGGCTGCTGGCGGTGCTTCTTCGGCTCCGGCTGGGCTTCCGCGGCCGGCTGGCGCTGAGGCTTCGGCTGCTCCTGCTCCGCGGGCTGCTGATGCTCCGCCTTCGGCGGCTGGGCTTCCTGCTGCTGCTTCTGTGGCTTCTGCTGCGGAGCGGCTTCGGGCTCGGCCTGCTTCATCTGATGCTGCTGCTGCGCGCCGCCTTCCTGTGCGGGCTCGCCGTGATGCTTCTGGCCCTGCGGCTCGCCCTCTCCACCTTGGGCGGGCTTCTTGTGCTTGAGCTGCTCTTCGTCGGGTTGAGCGGCCGGTGCTTCTTGCTGCGCCACCTCGTAACCCGCAGCGCCGGCAGGCGCGACCGCTTCGGCAATACCGTTGTTTAGCGGCGCGATGGGCTGTTCACGAAGCGCAGCTGCTGCCGCCGGCTCGAATGCGAGCGATAGCGAAAGCAGCGGAAACGCGGCGCTGGCAAATAGTCTGGATCGCTTTCCCATATGGGGTCTCCTCTTATGATCTTTGTCCGCCGAATTACGAATCTCAGCGCGCATGCCGATGCCTCAAGATCTCGGCCGATTTTCGGTTCTGATGAGGCTGAATCGCGGCAGGCCGCTATATGTTCCCGAACTATTAGGTGGCCGTAATTAACCTTGGCTGAATGCGCCGGATAGCTCCCGTTCAGATTTCCCTGAGGCGCGTCTGCGTTGCGGAAGGGTTACGCAATGGCGATTGCCTTCGTAATTCCAGTTGCATTTTTCGAAAAAAAAGTACGAATATCGACGCAAGGCAGGCCATGGGCCTGCTCCACTCGAGCCGTCCGCCAATCAACAATAAAAGCTGCCGGCCACCACCAGAGAGGACCAATATGCGCATCTCCACCCGCCTTTTTGCCGCTGCATCCTTCGCCGCGATGTCGCTCTTCGCCGGCGCCGCGGTTGCCGACGGCGACTCGATCGTGTTCGGCACCGACGCGACCTACCCGCCTTTCGAATCGCTCGACGCCGGTGGCAAGTTCGTCGGCTTCGACATCGATATAACCAATGCGCTTTGCGATCACATGAAGGTCAAGTGCACTTTCGTGAACCAGGATTTCGACGGCATCATTCCGGCCCTGCAGGCCAAGAAGTTCGACGCTATCATCTCGTCCATGTCGATCACGCCGGAACGCCAGAAGATCGTCGACTTCACCAACAAGATTTACAACACGCCGCCGGCGATCGCCGTTCCGAAGGATTCCACCATCAAGGAAGCCACCAACGAAGCCCTGAAGGGCAAGTCGATCGGCGCGCAGTCCTCCACGACGCACGCCAACTATGCCTCCGCCCACCTGAAGGATGCGGAGCTGAAGCTCTATCCGTCGGCTGACGAATACAAGCTCGACCTCGGCAATGGCCGTATCGACGCCGCCATCGACGATGTCGTCGTGCTGTCGGAATGGGTAAAGTCGGACGCGGGCAACTGCTGCAAGATGCTCGGCACGCTGAAAAACGACCCGGTCATCAACGGCGCCGGTGCAGGCATCGCTGTCCGCAAGGGCGATGCAGCCCTCAAGGACAAGCTCAATGCGGCCATTGAGGCGATCCGCGCTGACGGCACCTACAAGAAGATCCAGGACAAGTATTTCGATTTCGACGTTTACGGCGGCTGATCGCCCGTCGATTCCCCTGGGAAAAGACGACGGCGGAAGCTTGCTCTTCCGCCGTTTTTGTTTGACAACGAGATGAATATAAGCAGAAACGCGGCAAAAGCCGCTAGGGGAAATACAGCATGAGCGGATTGTTTTCCGCCCTCGGTTCCTTGTGGACCTGGTTGAGTACGATTTTTGACCCGTTGTGTGGTCCGGCCGGACTATTCACTCTGTTCGGCCAAAATACGATGCTCGCCTGTGGCGACGCGGGATGGGGCGATGAGCTTGCCGGTGGCTTGAAGATCACCATTGCCGTCTCGGTTCTGACGCTGCCGCTCGGCATCGTCATCGGGTTCTTCGTCGCGCTTGCGCAGCAATCGGAAGAAAAGTCTCTGCGTCTTGCCGCGGGCGTCTTCACAACGATTTTCCGCGGCTTGCCCGAGCTGCTCACGCTATTCATCATCTACTATGGCATGCAGATCCTGCTGCAATCGCTGCTGGCGAAATTCGGCTATAACGGGCCTGTCGAAATCAATGCCTTCGCCGCGGGCATGGTCGCGTTGGCGATCGTCTTCTCCGCCTATTGCTCGGAAGTGCTTCTGTCGGCGTTCAAAGCGATCCCGAAAGGCCAATACGAAGCGGGTGATGCACTTGGCTTCCATCGCGTGCGCACCATGCGGCTGATCATCGTGCCGCAGCTCGTCCGCATTTCCCTGCCGAACCTTGGAAATCTCTGGATGAACCTGTTGAAGGACACATCCTACGTGTCGATCATCGGGCTTGCCGACATCATCAGGCAGACGGGGATCGCCGTACGCGCCACCAAGGCGCCCTTCACCTTCTATTCTATCGCCTGCCTCTTCTATCTGACACTGGCCGTTATCTCTTCGATCGGCCTCTTCTATCTCGATCGATGGGCCAAACGTGCGGAGGTTCGTCGATGAGCCATGCCGAAATCCTGATTGCAGCGCAACCGGCGCCGCCCAAGACAGCCAGGAAACTCTCCAAGTCCCGTTTTGCCGGCTATTTCTTCCTGATCCTGTGGTCCATTCTCGGCATAGCGTTGCTGGCGATGATCGTGACCGGTTGGGATGTCGAGAAGCTTCAGACCTATGGGCCACGACTTCGCAACGGCCTCTGGATCACCGTCAAGCTAGTGGCGCTGTCCTTTGTCCTTGGTGCGATCCTGTCGATCCCGCTGGCCTATGCCCGCATGTCGAGCAACAAGATCCTGAGTACCCTGACTTACTGCTATGTCTATCTTTTCCGCGGCACGCCGCTGTTGGCGCAGATATTCATGGTTTACTACGGCTTCCCGAGCTTCCGCTGGTTCTTCGAAGATATCGGCGTGTGGTGGTTCTTCAAAGACCCGTTCTATTGCGGCGTCTTCGCCATGACGCTGAACACGGCTGCCTATCAGGCTGAAATCGTCCGCGGTGCCATCCAGAGCGTGCCGAGAGGTCAAAGCGAGGCCGCCAGCTCTCTCGGTATCCATACGTGGATCACCTTGCGCAAGATCATTATCCCTCAGGCGCTCATCGTGGCCCTGCGCCCCTACGGCAACGAGATCATCCTGTTGATCAAGAGCTCGGCGACGGTGTCGATCATCACGGTCTATGATCTCATGGGCGAGACGCGCTACGCCTTTTCACGGACCTATGACTATCAGATCTATCTCTGGGCGGCGATCTTATATCTGGTGATCGTCGAGCTCATGCGAAACGGCTGGGCGCGGATGGAAGGCCGGCTGACCCGGCACCTCAAGCGCTGATTCCGAAAAGGCGGCGCGCTGGGCGTCGCTTTGGCAGCACTCAGATGATGTCGCTGCTAAACAACTGATTTATAGCAATAATTTTCTTTCATGACAGTTTTGTAAAGCTTGAGTTTACCGTGAGCTGTTTCCATATCTCTGTGACCATGAGTCACGAAAAAACGGGAACAGAAAGAGAAGCTCATGCACGAAGACATGCAAAAGCAGTTGCAGGGTTATGGGTTGACGACGGCGCAGATCTTCTACCGCCTGCCCGATCACCCGCAGTTTCTCCAGACCTATATCTGGCAGGACTATGACCTTGCCCCGAACTTCCCGGAAATGCACGGCTTCCTGAAATTCTGGCAGGAGAAGCTGGATGGACCGTTGCACTCCGTGCGCTATGTCCATCGCAAGCTGATTTCGGCGACCGAATGGCGGGCTGTTAAGGGGGAATTCATCCTCCACTAAGCCGGCCAGATCACGTCGGCCACTCCTCACGACCGGCGGTGCCGCCGTCAGACATGCGCCTCGCCATGGATGAAATCTCCGTCATCCGACCCCCGATGGAGCGTGCCGTAGAGGACGAAGGCATAGAAGGCTGCGACGAGGATGAGGACCATCCAGCCGGGGATCGGTCCGAGCGCCGCATTGTCGATGATGTAGCTCCATGAATGCGCCTGTTCCTGCGCCAGCGCGTCCGTCTGGAGCCTTGGCGTCGAAATCTTCAGTATCCATGCCAAGAGCAGGATCGCATACATCCAGCAATAGTTGCGCCGCAACCGGCGCTGCGTCGCCTCGATATAGCTGAGGAGCAGCCGTGGCGAACGCAGACTGGTGGCGACCGACAGCGCCCAGTCGGGATTGAGTTCCGTTTGCGGTGCCAGGATCTGCGCGAAGTAGTGCCGCTCCAATTGCCGCACCCGAGAACGGTAGACATCGAAGAAGCGATATCGCCGCGCTTCGATCATCAACAGTAGCGTGATCAGCATCATCCCGAACAGCAATACGCCGTGATGCGACGCCGGCGTCGAAAGCGATACGGAAAGCAAGGCCGCAACCACCGTGATCGCCCAATTCGACGTCCTGTCGATACGGTCGCGCCAGCTCGTCATCCTGGCCAATTCGCCTCGATAGTAATGGGTCAGTGTATTGGTGACTTCAGCGGACGTCGACGGCAAGGAGGGACGACCGCGCTCCGCCGGACTGCTCGTCGGGTTCGGTGTGGTGAGTTCATTGTCCATTGTTCTTCCTCCCTTATTTTTCTGTTTGGATGGCTCCCCCAATTCGCCGTCGCCGAAAGTCATATTCTGCGCCTGCGCGGCAAGCATTGCAAAAGCCGATCAAGCGCCTTAATGCCTGCGTGACAAAAGGAAGGGCCTGTAACCATGGCAAAGAAGAAGATCGACGAAGACGCGCTGGCGGAAGCCTATAACCGGGCATTGGCGCTGGAGAAGGCGGGCGATATCGACGCTGCGGTTCAGGCCTATGAGCAAGTTCTGGCCCTCGACCCGGAAGATCATGGCGGCGCGGCCGTGCGCATTGCTTCGATGGGGCGCGGCGAAACGCCGGTGAAGGCGCCGGACGCTTATGTCGAGACCCTGTTCGACCAGCACGCCGAGGTTTTCGAAGACGTGCTCGTGGAGCAGCTCGGCTACCATGTTCCGGTCCTCGTTCGCCAGCGCCTGCAGGCGCTCGGCCTCGGCCCCTTCAAGCGCATGCTCGACCTTGGTTGCGGCACCGGACTGACGGGCGGCACCCTGCGCGATATCGCCGAGGATATTACCGGCATCGACATCTCGCAGAACATGGTCGAGGTCGCTCATGAAAAGGATATCTACGAAACACTCTTCGTCGCCGAGGTCGAGGATTTCCTCGACGACAACGATGAAGACGCCTTCAACTTGATCACCGCGACGGACGTGTTGCCCTATCTCGGTGCGCTGGAACCCCTTTTCTTCGGCGCGGCGGAAAATATGACGCCGGGCGGCCTTTTCATCTTCTCCTCCGAGACCTTGCCGGAAGCGACCTTGGCCGGACGCTCTTATATGGTCGGCCCGCATCAGCGTTTCGCCCATTCCGAAACCTATGTGCGCGAACGACTGACCGCGACCGGCTTCGAACTCGTCGAAATCACCGACATCAATGTCCGAACGGAAGACGGCGAGCCGACGCCGGGCCATCTGATCATCGCCCGTCGCCTCGCTGACTGAGGCTGCAAGCGAAAATACTTATCCAAACGGATAAGTATATTCTTGCGCGACAATCCGAGAGCTGATACTTAGCCATTCAGTTAAGTATCAGCTCGAACCTTGATCTCGGAAAGGTCGTCGCATGTCCCTTATCCTCTACCAGCATCCCCTCGCCTCGTTCTGCCATAAGGTGCTGATGGCGCTCTATGAAAACGGGACGCCGTTCGAAAGCCGGATCATCGATCTCGGCAATGAGGGATCGCGCGCCTCTCTGGTACGCCTCTGGCCTCTCGCCAAGTTTCCGGTGCTGCGCGACGAAGCGCTCGACAGCACCGTTCCCGAAACCAGCATCATCATCGAATATCTGGATCGGCACTATCCCGGGGCAACGCCACTATTGCCGGCGAATCCGTCGGATGCCCTGTGCGTGCGCCTTTGGGATCGCTTCTTCGATCAATATGTTCAGGACCCGATGCAGAGGATCGTTGCGGACGTGCGCCGGGCAGAGAAGGACAGGAGCCCGCAGGGTGTGTCCGAAGCCCAGGCCCTGCTGCGCACCGCCTATGGAATGATCGAGAAGCAGCTGGATGGGAAGATCTGGATCACCGGCGACAGCCTGACCATGGCCGATTGCGCCGCCGCCCCGGCCTTGTTCTACGCCGAAACCGTCGTTCCCTTCGCCGAAGAGCATAGCCGGCTGAAGGCATATTATCGACGTCTCCTCGAGCGACCGTCCTTCGCCCGCGTCCTGAAGGAAGCCATGCCCTACTTCCATTTTTATCCCTATAGCGAGAAACTGCCGGCACAATTCCGGCCGGAAAAGCCGAATGCTTGAGGAACCGCAGGCACTCGACCGCATGTTCCAGGCCCTTTCCGATCCGAGCCGGCGCGGCATGATCGACCGGCTCGGACACGGATCTGCATCTGTCACGGAACTGGCGCAGCCTCTGGACATGGCGCTGCCGACCGTGATGAAACATCTGCAGGTGCTGGAAGCAAGCGGCCTGGTGCTATCGGAAAAGGCCGGTCGGGTGCGCACCTATCATCTTCGCAAGGAGGCGCTTGCCTCCGTCGAGCGATGGATTGCCGAGCGCAAGGCATCCTGGAACGAGGCCTTCGACCGGCTCGACATATTTCTGGCAGACACATCGACGGAGACGACGGACGAATGAGCGAACGATCGACAGAGCATACGACCATCACCATAGAGCGCCACTTCAAGGCGCCGCTGTCGCGTGTCTTCAACGCCTGGGCAATCCCCGAGCAAAAGCAGCAGTGGTTTGCCTGCAGCGGCGACTGGACGCAGCTGGATTTCCAGCTCGATTTCCGCACCGGCGGCAGCGAAAGCAATCGGACCGCCTCGACGGAGGGCGTCGTGCATGCCTATCAGGCGCGCTACATCGACGTCGTCCCCAACGAGCGCTTCATCTATGCCTTCGACATGATGCTCGACGACCTCAGAATTTCGGTATCGCTCGCGACGGTCAATTTTGCCCCAGAGCCCGGCGGCACGAAGATGACCTTCATCGAACAGGTCGTGTTCCTCGACGATTACAACGACAACGGCTCGCGGCTGATGGGCACGGAAATCGGCTTCGACAATCTTAGGCTCTATGTCGAGGCAGACGACGCCAGGCCGAACTAGCTCCGTGCGTCGCCAAGGATCGCCGCCAAAAGCTGGCCTTCGAGCTCGGCCAGCGCCGGATTGCCGTGGCGGCGCGGATGCGGATGGGGAACGGCGAGATCAAGCACGATCCTGCCTTCGTCCAGGACGACGACGCGATCGGCCAGGTGCACGGCTTCGCTGACGTCATGCGTCACCAGCACAGCCGTGAAGCCAAGCTCACGCCAGACGCGGTTCAGCAATTCCTGCATGCTGATGCGCGTCAGGGCATCCAGCGCACCGAGCGGCTCATCGAGCGCGAGGATACCGGGCTTGCTGACGAGGGCGCGCGCAAGCGCCACGCGCTGCTTCTGTCCTCCGGAAAGGCTGGAAGGCCATTCTCCGGCCTTTTCGGCAAGCTGCACCTCGGAGAGAACCGCAGCGGTCGCCTTCCGCAACACATCCTGCGGCACGCCCTCACCCAGACCAATGGCGACATTGCCGGCAACCGAAAGCCAGGGCAACAGGCGCGGTTCCTGAAAGACGATGCGCGTATTGGCTTGCGCTTCGTCGCGACCGGCGGCCTCGAAGCGCAGATGACCGGCGCTCGGCTCTTCCAACCCCATCAGGATGCGCAGCAGCGTACTCTTGCCGCAGCCGCTCTTGCCGATGACGGCGACAAACTGGCCGGCGGGAATATCGAGATCGATACCGCGCAGGACGCGGTTGTTTCCGAAGCTCTTCTCCAGACCCTTGATATGGATGGCGGCAGCGCCCGCAACTTGCGGAGCCGTATTTGCCGTGCTGGATTGAGGGCGATCGAGTTCAATAATGCTCATGGCAGGCTCCTCAATTCCGATAGGCCGGATTCCAGCGCAGGGCTCTGCGCTCGATCGTCCGCGCGATGACATCGGCAAGCTTGCCGAGAATGGCGTAAATCACCAGCGTCAGGACGACAACATCGGTCATGCCGAACTCGCGGGCATTGTTGGCCATGTAGCCGATGCCCGACGACGCCGCGATCGATTCGGCGACGATCAGCGTCAGCCACATGATACCGAGGGCAAAGCGCAGCCCGACGAGAATGGATGGAAGCGCGCCGGGAAAGATGACCTTCCGGAACAGCGTCCAGTTGCTCATCCCGTAGACCCTCCCCATTTCGATCAATCCACGATCGACATTGCGCACGCCGTGATAGGTGTTGAGATAGATCGGGAAGAGCACGCCGAGCGCCGTCAGGAACAGCTTCGATTCCTCGCCGATCCCGAACCAGAGGATGACGAGAGGCACCATGGCGAGGTGCGGAATGGTGCGCAGCATCTGCAGCGTCGTATCGGTCAATTGCTCCGAGAGCCGCGACACGCCATTGGCGATGCCGAGCAGGAAGCCGATCGAGCCGCCGACCAATAGGCCGGCGAAAGCGCGGCCGGCGCTGACGAGGATGTTGTTCGGCAGCTGGCCGGAAATCGTAGTCTGCCAGAAGGCGACGACGACTTCCGCTGGCGACGGCATGATGCGGGTGGAGATCCATCCAAACGACGAGGCGAGCTGCCATGCCGCGATGACGGCGACCGGCAGCAGGAAAGGCAGAAATCTCTGAAACGAGATGGTTTGCCGCGCGACCTTGGCCGGGCGCGTGCGGCGTTCAGAGCCCACGCGTACGAAGGATGTGTCGAAAGCCGACATGGGGATCTCCCTTCAAAGGTGACGTTACGAGCCGGAAACAACCTTCAGATTTCCGCCGTGGCTGCCGCCCGCGAAGATCTGCTTCGCACCGAATTCGTTGCGGAAACCGGCGCGCTGCTGCTCCTGGCCAAGGCCGAGCTCCGGGAACAGAAGCTCCGCCACGCGATAGGCCTCTTCCAGATGCGGATAGCCGGAGCCGATCACCGTTTCGATACCGAGCTCCTGATATTCCCGCAGTCTCGCAGCCACGGTCGTCGGCGACCCCACAAGCGCCGTGCCGGCACCGGCGCGCACCAGCCCGACGCCGGCCCAGAGGTTCGGCGACACCTCGAGCTTGTCGCGCCGGCCGCCATGAAGCGCCGCCATGCGCTTCTGCCCGACGGAGTCGGACTGCGTGACGAATTGCTCCTGCGCCTCGCGGATCGTCTCGTCGTCGAGCTTGGAAATAAGCTTATCGGCCGCGGCCCAGGCCTCCTCATCCGTCTCGCGGACGATGAAATGCAGGCGAATGCCGAAGCTGACCTCGCGGCCGCGCTTGGCGGCTGCTGCCCGCACCTTTTCGATCTTTTCGGCCACCAGCGCCGGCGGCTCGCCCCAGGTCAGATATTTGTCGACGCGGCCGACGGAAAATTCAATGCCGGCGTCCGAGGAGCCGCCGAAATAGAGCGGCGGGCGCGGCGATTGTACCGGAGGCAGGCCGAGCTTTGCATTGGTGGCGGTAATATACTTGCCCTTGAAGGTGGAAGAGCCGGTTTCCAGCAGTTCCTCCCAGACATGGAAGAATTCATCCGCATGGGCGTAGCGTTCGTCATGCTCCAGATGAATGCCGTCGCCGGCCAGCTCGGCGGGGCTGCCGCCAACGACGATGTTGAGCAGCACGCGGCCGTTCGAGACGCGATCGAGCGTCGAGGCAAGGCGCGCATAATAGGCCGGAGACGCCGTACCCGGGCGGATCGCGACCAGGAATTTCAGCTTCTGCGTATGCGCCGAAAGCGCCGCGGCCGTTACGAAAGACTCTTCGCAGGAGACGCCCGTCGGAAGCAACACGCCGGTGAAACCGAGCCGGTCGACAGCCTGCGCGATCTGCTGGAGATATCCGATCTCCGGCCCGCGATTGAGATCGGCCGTGCCGAGATAGGTGCCGTCGCCGGAGGTCGGAATGAACCAGAGGAAATCGATGGGTTTTGCGGTCGCGGTCATGAGATTTTCCTGCCTTCTGGGTGCGCGCTGTCGGGAGCCGTTTCCTGATGCTCGATCCGGATATTGACATACACTATCGATTATATCGACAATATGGATTTTCTAATCGCCGGTGTCTGGCGAAATATTTTTGCCGGTAGAGCCCGCACCCGTAGTGTTTCGGGGCGCAGGCCGTATCCGCGGGCGATTGCAGCCTCAGCTCGCTTTCGGTCGCCAGACGATATCGGTAACGGTCAGCTTCTTTGGAACGATGCCGAGATTATGGAATTCGTCGGCCAACCCCTGCTGATAGGCGATCGCGGCATCGGTGATGGTCGAGACGCCGCCAAGATTAGCACCCGGACGCGTCAGTGTGATCCGAGTCACACTTGTTGGAACGCCGGTGATTTCGGACAACGCGGCAATCGTATCGTCCAAATTCGATTGCGCTGCCGCCCCCACCTTGGCCAGTTCAGCGATGACGTCGACGATGACCTGTGAATTGTCCTTGGTGAAATCGCCATTCGCCAGGAAATAGCTGAAGGAATCGACGATGCCGCGCGCCGTCGTCAGGATGCGCGTATCCGGATCCGCCTCGGCGATAGCGAGATAGGGATCCCAGATAGACCAGGCATCGATGGCACCCGTCTTGAAGGCGGCGGATGCATCCGGCGGCGTCAGATCGAGCCCCTGGATATCGTTGATCGTCAAACCACCCTTGCGTAACGCCTTGACGGTGACATTGTGCGCGCTGGAGCCGCGCTTGAAGGCGACCTTCTTTCCCTTGAGATCGGCAAGTGTCTGGATCGGCGAATCCTTGCGCACGAGAATGGCGGAGCTTTCGGGACTGCCGGTATAAAGACCGACATAAAGCAGATTGCCATTTGCGGCCTGCGCAAAGAGCGGCGGTACGTCGCCCGTCGCGCCGAAATCAAGGGCACCCGCGCCGAGTGCCTCGAGCAGCGGCGGACCAGAGGTGAACTCCGACCATTCGACCGCTATCCCACGGTCAGACAGCCGTTTCTCCAGCGCGCCCTTGCGTTTCGCTAGCGCCAATACGCCGTTCTTCTGCCAGCCGATGCGAAGCGTTTTCGCCGCAGCTGCCCGCGCCGGGCGGAGAGAAGGCAACGCGAAGGCGGCGGCCGTGGCGCCGAGGAGGCCGAGTGTCTGTCTGCGCGAAATCATCGAAGATCCCTTTCGTGAGGCCTTGGCGCTTCCGCCGCATCGGCTCGTTGTCGATGCTTAAGGATCGCAAATCCATAGATTATATCGACAAAGGATATTATGAAGTTTCGCACCAAAATCGAAATAGAATTCCAAATAGATAGAAAACAAGAAATTGAATTTCAAACTTCATGCCACGGTGACAAGTTGCCCGACAAATCAGTCTTCCGTCCCCCTGGCCTTTCCGCTAAGCCTTCGGAACAAATTCGGTCAGGGAGTTATGAAATGGCAAAGGTCTCGTTCATCGGCATGGGCGTCATGGGCTATCCCATGGCCGGGCATCTGAAGGTCAAGGGCGGGCATGACGTCACCGTCTACAACCGGACCATTGCCAAGGCCGAGGCATGGGCCAAACAATTTGACGGCAAGTTTGCCCCTACCCCGGCGCAAGCGGCTGAGGGCGCCGACTTCGTCTTCACCTGCGTCGGCAATGACGACGACCTGCGCGCGGTGACCACGGGCGAAAACGGCGTCATCTCCGCCATGAAGGCGGGTTCCGTTCTCGTCGACAATACGACTGCCAGCGCCGAAGTCGCCCGCGAGCTTTACAAGGCTGCCAAGGAAAAGGGCGTCGACTTCATCGATGCGCCTGTCTCGGGCGGACAGGCCGGCGCCGAGAATGGTGTTTTGACAGTCATGTGCGGCGGTGACGAGGCCGTCTTCGAGAAGGCTCGCCCCGTCATCGACGCCTATGCCCGCATGGTCGGCCTCATGGGGCCGGTCGGCGCGGGCCAGCTGACCAAGATGATCAACCAGATCTGCATTGCGGGCATCGTTCAAGGCCTGGCCGAGGGCATCCATTTCGGCAAGCAGGCCGGGCTCGATATCGAGAAGGTGGTGGAGGTCATTTCCAAAGGCGCCGCCGGCTCCTGGCAGATGGAGAACCGCCACAAGACCATGAATGTCGGCAAATACGATTTCGGCTTCGCCGTCGACTGGATGCGCAAGGATCTCGGCATCGTGCTGGAGGAAGCTCGCCGCAATCAGGCCAAGCTGCCGCTCACGGCCCTCGTCGACCAATTCTATGGCGATGTACAGGCTATGGGTGGCAATCGCTGGGATACGTCCTCGCTGCTCGCGCGCCTGGATCGGAAATAATCCGGCGTCGAGCAATTCCAGGAAAAGTGCGCAGCGGTTTTCCGTCCGGAATTGCGAGAAAACAAAAAGATGGGGCGGTTCAGAGATTCCGTGAAAAACTGAACCGCTCTGGTCGGCTCTATGAGAGGCGCCGCCAATTGATCCAAGGGACCTGGTGGCGCATGCTTCCCGCAAGCGATGAGCGAAGGTAGTTTCGCAAGTTGACGACCTTCGCTACGCTAGGCAGTGTTTGCTGCCTGCTGACAGATGCAGTCGATAAGGAGTTGCGGAGGCCTGGTGTTACAAATTTCGGATAATTTCTCCGCCTTTCAACAGCGCGATATCGTCCGACGCGATGGAGCCGGAACGGCGGCGTGTATCATCCAAAGCGCGCGCCTGCTCTGCAAGCGCCTTGCCTCGCCGGCTCCGGGCGTGGTGTTCGTTCAAAAGGGCCAAAAGATCATTCTCGATCAGGGCGTCGACATGAAGGCTTGCGCCGGCGATCTCGTACTGATCCCCGAAGGCGCCACCTCGGATATCATCAACGAGCCCGACGGCGCCGGAGGTTATCAGGCACTCGCCCTGCAGTT
Source organism: Rhizobium sp. CCGE531 (assembly GCF_003627795.1). Classification (NCBI taxonomy): domain Bacteria; kingdom Pseudomonadati; phylum Pseudomonadota; class Alphaproteobacteria; order Hyphomicrobiales; family Rhizobiaceae; genus Rhizobium; species Rhizobium sp. CCGE531. The sequence goes on from NZ_CP032684.1 coordinate 2,302,600, forward strand.
CGCGCCAGACCTGATCGCCAATCTTGCCGTCGCCGAAGCCAAACCAGTGCAGGAAATCAAGGTTCTCAACGGCATGCCGCCGGCTTTCGAAGAAGCATATGGCAAGGCGATCGAGGCGATCCGAAGCGGCCCTCTCCTGCCGGACAGCATCGCCGCATCCCGCGTCAACGAAATCCTGTTGTGGCTCGGCGCGCTCGGCCACCGATTTGCGCCGATCGCCAACCCCGGTCCGATCGAACGTCTGCGCCGGATCATCAATTCCGATCCGGCCTATTCCTGGCGCGCTCCGGAGCTGGCGAAGACGATCGGCATGAGCGAGGCCAGTCTACGGCGCAAGCTGGCGGCGGCAGGAACGAGTTTTTCCGAGCTTCTGGCCGATATCCGGATGACAACGGCGCTCACCCTGCTGCAGACGACCGAAAAGTCCGTAACGCAAATCGCTCTCGATGTCGGCTATGACTCGGCCTCCCGCTTCACCGCGCGCTTCCGGGCGCGTTTTGATTTCGCGCCGAGCGAAATCCGCGGCCATCAGCGTGAAGTTGATCGAAACGGCGCAAAGACTGATCGAAACAGCGCAGCACTCGTGCCCGCGGAATGACAATCTCCCGCCATCGACGCTACGGACAGCGTCGCTCTAACGGAGATTGTCATGAAATATTCTATCGCCGCGGCCCTGACTGCCACGTTGTTGTCGTCAGCCCAAGCCTCGGCCTTTGAGCTCGCCAGCCCCGAGATGAAGGATGGCGGTACGCTCAAGATCGAACAGGTGGCCAATATATTCGGCTGCAAGGGTGGAAACGTCTCTCCCGCGCTGAGCTGGAAAGATGCGCCGGTGGGAACCAAGAGCTTCGTGGTAACGCTCTATGATCCGGATGCGCCCACAGGCTCCGGCTGGTGGCATTGGACCGTGTTCGATATCCCCGCATCCGCCACCTCGCTGCCGTCAGGCGCGGGATCGGCTGGAGGAAAAGGCCTGCCCTCCGGAGCAATCCAGGGAAGAACCGATTTCGGCAGCTCGGCCTTCGGCGGCGCCTGCCCGCCTCCGGGCCCCGCGCATCGCTACAGGCTGACCATAACAGCCTTGAAAGTCGACAGGCTCGGCCTCGACGGCAACGCCAGTGGGGCGCTCGTCGGCTACATGACGCAGGCAAACGCCCTCGCCTCGGCTTCTATCACCACAACCTACGGCCAATGATGCCGCGCTGACAAAGAAGCAACGCCCCTGCGGCGAAGTTCAGGCACCTGTTCCTGATCGCGGCGGGCGTTGCTCATAGATATCGGCTGCACTCAGTCTTCGTTGGACCTCGCATTCTCCAGCATCATGTAATCCAACGGCAGCTCCGTCGAATACTTGATCCGCTCCATCGCAAAGACCGAGGAGACGTCGCGAATTTCGATCTTGGCGATCATGCGCTTGTAAAAGGCGTCATAGGCGGCGATATCGGGAACGACGACCCGCAGCAGGTAGTCGACATCACCACTCATCCGATAGAATTCCACCACTTCCGGAAAATCGGCGATCACCTCGGAAAAACGCTTCAGCCATTCGATGGAGTGGCTGTTGGTGCGGATGGACACGAAAACCGTGACCTTCGTGTTGACCTTTTCGGGATCGAGCAGCGCCACGCGGCGGCGAATGACGCCATCCTCTTCCATCTTCTGGATACGACGCCAGCACGGCGTCGTCGACAGGCCGACCTTCTTGGCGAGGTCGGCCACGGCCAGAGTGGAATCTTCCTGCAGAAGGCGCAGGATCTTGCGGTCTAGGCGGTCCATTTTAAGCATCCCTTCGAATTATATTCTCTCTATAGCCTATTTTAAGCGACAGAAAAGAAACTTTTTCTCAAGGAAGGAGGCTTTTCACACGTTGTTGTAATGCTGGAAGCAGTTCGGCCTCGAACCAGGGATGACGTTTCAGCCATCCGCTGTTGCGCCAGCTCGGATGCGGTAACGGCAGCACGGCCGGCAAGTGGTTGGTCAGAAGATATCGCCGCCATTCGGCAACCGTCTCCGTCATCGAACCCATGCGCGCCGCGCCAAGATGCCACGCCTGCGCATATTGGCCGATCGTCAGGATCAATTCGATCTGCGGCATCGCGTCCATGGCCCTTTGACGCCACAAAGGCGCGCATTCCTTGCGCGGCGGCAGATCGCTCCCGGCCGCATCATAACCCGGAAAGCAAAAACCCATGCCCATTATCGCGAAGTGATCCGGATCGTAGAAGCATTCGCGATCCACCGCGAGCCACTGCCGCAACCGGTCGCCGGAGGCATCGTTGAACGGCAAGCCGCTCTCGTGGACGCGCAATCCCGGTGCCTGCCCTGCAATGAGTATCCGCGCGGTCGACGACAGCGTGGCGACCGGCCGCGGCTCGTGCGGCAGGCGATCCGCCTCGCCTTTTGCCGGCGCATCCCGACAAAGACGACAGGCGGCGATCGCCGAATGCAGGAGCTGTAATTCGCAATCTCGCTTCAAGGCACAGTCCATCCGACGAGTTGCCGCAGATACCCGAACAATCCCGCTAACGGATCGCCTCCATTGGCGCGGGCCAATTGCTCCTCATGCCGATAGTCGCGCGGCCTTTCGAAATCACCGGCCCAAAGTCCCGCTTTCGCCTGTCGTGCCGCTCGTTCCTCGCCGGCGTAGCCGCCATACGAAACGGCCATGCCGCTGCTGACCATCGCGGCGTTGATATCGAGAGTGCCGATCATGCAGGTCACCAGCATGCGGCCGTAGCGATCCCTCTCCCGCCCACGGCATTCGGGCATCCCGGTCTTAATAAGTGTGGCAAGCGCCTTGCGCGCCTCTTCGCCGCATGCCCAATCGACGCCGGCGCGCCGACAGCGTTGCCGATATTCGGGAGCATCGATGCCTTTCAGCCTCAGGCGTTCGCCACCGGCGGAAAGCGTGTCGCCGTCGATGACATAAAAGCTACCAGTTTGAATGAATTCCGGTCTACTGTTCATTTTCAACGCGAGCAACGCAACAATGGCGAGCAGAGCGAAAGTGGCCACGCCGTCACGAAACAGGCGGCCTGACCGCATCACGTTGTTGCCTCCTTTAAGAATAAATCCTTGGCGAAGATGGCAAACAAATCATTTCAGCGCAGCATCTTCTTAAGGTTTGGACGCTAGCCTGTAGTCTCAGGCAAGCCAAGTTTCAATGTAACCATGAGCACCGGCGTCAGCACATCGACAGATAAAAACATCGTCGACCGATCGCGCAGTCACCGCAACCGGGCTGTGTCGAAGGCCGTGCGGCAGACGCGCGAGCGCTTGCAGAACGGCCATAGCCGCAATTTCGACCGCGAAATGATGCTCATGCACATCGATACGCTGCTGCAGGGCGCTGCGGTCGTTCCGATCTTTGTCATCATCGTCGCCGTGCTCGGCGTCTACCTGACGCGGGACGCGCAGATCTTCTTCTGGACTGTGCCGATCCTGACGGCGCACGCCATCAACATGCTGCTGGGCCGGCAGGCACGGAAGCAGGAAATATCAGCCGAAAGCGCCAGGAAATGGCGGCAGATCCTGCTGCTCGGGCAATTGCTGATGGGCCTTTGCTGGGCAATCTTCGCCATGCAGGGCTGTTCGACCTGCGGCGGCGACAGTTTCGCGCTCTACAAGGGCACGACCCTGCTCGTGGCGATCGGTATCACGGCGATGTCCAGTTTCATGCTGCCGCGCGCCGTACCCTTCTCCTTTGCGCCGGTCACCGTCGCGTTGGTCGTGGCCGCCATTCTCACGCGAAAGCCATCGGACATTGCGCTGACCGCCGCCATCTCCGTCGCCGTCGTATTCTTCACCTTCATCACCACCCGCATGTATCAGTCCAACCTCAAGATTCTCTCCTTCCAGTCGGAGAAGGACGACCTGATCGTCGAGCTGGAAGTCGCAAAATCCATGTCGGACGAGGCACGCCGGCGCGCCGAGGAAGCCAATCTCGCCAAATCGCGCTTCCTCGCCTCCATGTCGCACGAGCTCAGAACGCCCCTGAATGCCATCCTCGGCTTTTCCGAAGTCATGTCGGCGGAAGTCATGGGGCCATTGAACAATCCCACCTATCGCGAATACACCACCGATATCCATCGATCGGGACAGCATCTACTCAATCTCATCAACGAAATCCTCGACCTCTCGCGCATCGAGGCCGGCAAATACGAATTGAACGAGGAAGCAATTTCCCTCCTCGATATTGCCGAGGATTGCATCGGCATGGTGCAGCTGCGTGCCCGCGGCAAGAACATTTCGATCTCCTCGCAATTCGAAGCGCAGCTGCCCTCGGTCTGGGCCGATGAGAAGTCGTTGCGCCAGGTGATCCTCAATCTCCTGTCGAATGCGGTGAAATTCACGCCGCAAGGCGGCGAGGTTACCGTCAAGGTCGGCTGGACGGCAGGCGGTGGGGAATATGTGGCGATCAAGGACAACGGACCGGGGATTCCCGAAGAAGAGATACCGGTCGTGCTTTCCGCTTTCGGGCAGGGCTCGATCGCCATCAAGAGCGCCGAGCAAGGCACCGGCCTCGGCCTGCCTATCGTGCAAGCCATTCTCGCCAAGCATGACGGTCAGTTCGTGCTGAAATCCAAGCTGCGGGAAGGCACCGAAGTCATCGCCATATTGCCGGCCAAGCGCGTGCTGCAAAGCCTGCCGGCAATCGAAGACGCTCCTCTCGTCGAGCGGCGCAAGAAGAGCTTCGCCTGAGACAATAGAGATTGAGAAACCTTGGTTTCCGGCACTTGGAGCGATTCAGAAATTCCGTGAAAAGCTGAACCGCTTTAGCGGAAAAGCAGATGGCTGCCGATGACATAAAGCAGGTAGATACCGGAAGCGACCAGCATGCAGAGAACGGCAAACGAACCGAGATCCTTCGCATGCTTGCCGACATTGGAAATCTCCGGCGATATCCGGTCGATGACCTCTTCAACCGCCGTGTTCATGGCTTCGATCGCGAAAACGCCGAGAAAGAGCACCATGCCGATGACAATTTCGCCGATGGTCGCGCCGACCGCAATCAAAAGAATCAGCGCCATGGCGGCGAAGAGGAGTTCCTGCCGGAAGGCTGATTCCTGCAGAAGCCGCTGAAACCCGCCCCAGGAATAGCCGGCGGCGGCTAAAAAATGCCGAACCCCCGTTTCCTTGGTGACCGCTTGCTTTGAGAACTCAGCCATTCGCGCTCCGCCCGTAATGTCCCGGTTGCAATCTGAATGCGTTGCGAATACCGCCTCATCGTGAGGGAAGCAAGGCAACGCCGTCCTGACCGCCGAGAATTCATTACAGATTTATGACGAAAAACCGATCGTCTACAGGAAATCTAGCGGCGAAACGCTTATTTCAACATCTCGCCGCCCCGATTTTCAATGCTTGCCCGATTTTCAATGCTTGTTTGTAACGCCGGCGCTCTCGAACGTCGCCATGCCCGAATGGCAGGCAGCCGCAGCCTTGACGATACCGGCGGCCAATGCCGCCCCCGTGCCTTCGCCAAGCCGCATGCCGAGCGCCAGGAGCGGCGTCTTGCCGAGCTTCTCGATGGAGCGCAGATGCCCCGGCTCGGCCGAAACGTGACCGATCAGGCAGTGATCGAGCGCGGAAGGATTGGCCGCCTTGAGAATGGAGGCGGCAGCCGTCGCGACATAGCCATCGATGATGACGGGGATGCGCTCCATGCGCGCTGCAAGGATGGCACCGGCCATGGCGGCGATCTCGCGGCCGCCGAGGCGACGCAGGATCTCCAGCGGATCGGAGAGATGGTCGCGATGGAGCGCCACCGCCTTCTCGACGGCGGCGATCTTGCGCCTCAGCATCTCGCCTTCGGAGCCGGTGCCCGGGCCGACCCAGTCCTCCGCCTTGCCGCCATAAAGCGCATAATGGATAGCCGCCGCGATCGTGGTGTTGCCGATGCCCATCTCGCCGATGCAAAGCAGATCCGTGCCGCCGGCAATCGCCTCCATGCCGAAGGCCATGGTCGCGGCGCAATCACGCTCGCTCAACGCCGGCTCTTCGGTGATATCAGCAGTCGGAAAATCGAGCGCCAGATCGAAGACCTTGAGACCGAGGTCATAGGCGACGCAGATCTGGTTGATCGCTGCTCCGCCGGCAGCGAAATTTTCCACCATCTGCTGGGTCACCGAAGACGGGAACGGCGTAATTCCCTGTTTGGTGACACCATGATTGCCGGCAAAGATCGCAACCAGGGGCCGGCTCACGGCCGGGGGACGGCCGGTCCAGGCAGCCAGCCAGAAGGCGATTTCCTCAAGCCGACCAAGCGCGCCCGGCGGCTTGGTGAGTTGCGCATCACGCTCGCGCGCTGCCACGAGTGCCCGGGCATCCGGCCCCGGAAGGTCGCGCAGCAATGCGCGGAAATCGTCGAATGGGAGGCCGCTGACGCTCATGAATGCGTTCCTTGTCTTTTCGTCTCAAATCGGGTTCTTTGCGTGCGACTCTATTAGTCTTCGGAATCGGCGTGAACAACTCCAAAAGCGCCCGATGCCGTCGCGCGTATGGCGGGGAGAGAAAGAAATGCGGGAATATTTGCGCGACATCGCGCGCGCCGTCGCTTTCTTGAGCCGCGTTCCCATGCCGACATCCTTCTTCGAGGGCTACGACGGCAAGCTTGCACGCGTTTCCCGTACCTTTCCCCTCGCCGGCCTATTGGTCGTCCTGCCTGCCGCTCTGATCTTCGCTACGCTGCTTGCCGTTAATGCCGATCCGTTGATGGCGGCGCTGCTGGCGCTCACCGTGCAGACGATCACAACAGGCGCTCTCCATGAGGATGGGCTCAGCGACACCGCGGACGGAGTTGGAGGCGGCAAGGACCGCGAACGCGCGCTCGAAATCATGAAGGATAGCCGCATCGGCACCTATGGCGCGGCGGCGCTGATCCTGTCTTTCGGACTTCGCGCTGCAGCTCTTGCCGCTCTCGCCCGCCATCTGCCGCCTTCGGAATCCGCCATCGCCATTCTCGCAAGCGCCACCTTGAGCCGCGGCGCGATGGTTTGGCACTGGTATGCCCTGCCGCCGGCCAAACCGGATGGAATAGCAGCTTCGGCAGGCAAGCCGGATGGCGATGCCATGCAACTGGCATTGATTGCTGCACTCGGCCTCGCCGCGCTCCTCATCGGCCCGGCGCTTGGTGTTCCCGCACTCGTTGCCTGCCTTCTCGCGACGAGCGCCGCGACATTTTTTGTCACCGGATACATGCGGCAAAAATTGTCCGGCCACACCGGCGACACGATCGGCGCAACGCAGCAAATTTGCGAGATCGCCTCCCTCTGTACTCTTGCTATGTGCGTTTGAAGCATCGATATATGATCTCATGCTGACACCTTGCATCCTTGTCTGCTCCATCGACCAAATGACCGGCTATTGCTTCGGTTGCGGCCGCACATCGGCGGAAATCGGCGCATGGATGAATTATAGCGAGGACGAACGTCGCCAGATCATGGAGGCGCTTCCCGAGCGCCTGACGCAGGTCGAGCGCAAGCCGCGCAGGGAAACCCGCCGCCAAAGGATGGCACGGGAGCGCAGTGCCGTATGAACCGCCTGAACATCGTTCTCGCCATTCTCGGCATCGGCCTCGCCCTGCTCATCTTCAACAGCAATACCGGCACGACCTTCGGCATGCGCAATGACGACTTCGCCCGCGTCGTCTATCTCCTGCCGATTGCCCTGATGATGAGTGCCGCCGTCTGGGCGAGCCGCCATACCGTCAGCCAATCCGTCCGCAATCTCCTGATCTGGCTCGTCATCATCATGGCGCTCGCGACCGCCTACATCTATCGCCGCGATGCCGAACAGGTCGGAAATCGCGTCTTCGCCGGTCTGATGCCCGGCCATGCCGTCGTCGTCACGACAAGCGAAGGGGGCCAAGAGGTGATCCTCCACAAGCGCGCGAACGGGCATTTCGAAGCCCAGGTCATGATCAACGGCCAGCCGATCGACATGCTGATCGACACGGGCGCCAGCACCATCGCGCTATCGCAGGAAGACGCCGAGCGCGTCGGCATCATTCCGGAAAATCTCACCTATTCCATGACTGTATTGACGGCCAACGGTCGCGCCATGGCCGCACCCGTGGAGCTCGGCTCCGTGGCCATCGGCCCGATCAAGCGCAGTGATGTCGAAGCGAGCGTCGCCGAAGCGGGCAAGCTGGACCAGAGCCTGCTCGGCATGAGCTTTCTCGAGACTTTGGGATCGATGCAGATGCAGACCGACGAACTTCGGCTTCGCGACTGAACCAAACGAACGATCGAATACGATAGTTCGGCGGGGGCCGAAGCATTCATTGGTCTCTTCACTCTAAAAGACGGCAGATCGAACCCCGCATGAAGAGTGAAACACCCATGACATCCGCAAGGTCAAACATAACGACGGAACTGCTGCTTCTGCTTGCTCTCGCGACCTGCTGGGGTGCCTCCTACACTTTCATTCGTGTCGGCGTGGCAACCATTCCGCCAATCACGCTGATCGCCGCCCGCACCTTGATAGCCGGTCTCGTTCTGCTTGCGATCATTCGCTGGCGCGGCCTGAGCCTGCCGAAAGACGCAGCCACCTGGAAGCGCTTTCTCATTCAATCCTGCCTCAACAGCGCCATCCCCTTCACGCTGATCGCCTGGGCGGAACAGACCGTCGATGCCGGCCTCGCGACCATACTGAATTCCACGACGCCCATTTTCGCCTTCCTGATCGCAGCTTTCCTGCTGCGCAGCGAGCCACCGACCGGACGCAAGCTTTTCGGTGTGATTGCCGGCATGGCGGGCATTTGCCTGATCATCGGCCTCGATGCGCTGCATGGCATGGGCCGCCAGTTGCCGGCACAGCTCGCCGTCGTCGCGGCATCGGTCTTCTATGGCTGCGCGGCCCTGTTCGGCCGCAATTTCAAGGGGCTGGATCCGATGATGCCGGCCGCCGGCTCATTGCTCTGCGGCGCCGCTCTTCTCATTCCCGCCAGCCTGATTGTCGAGCACCCCTGGCAGATCGCGCCATCGACGGCTTCGATCCTGGCACTGCTCGGCCTTTCGGTCGTCTCGACCGCGCTGGCCTTCAGCATCTATTTCCGGCTCATCCAGACCCTCGGCTCGGTCGGCACGACGGCACAGGCCTATCTGCGCGTCCCGATCGGCGTCGGCATCGGCGTGGCCTTCCTCGGCGAGCCTCTGTCGCCGACGGCAGCCATCGGTCTCGTCTGTGTCGTCGCAGGCGTCATGGCCATGACCATCGCGCCGCGCAAGCGGGTCGCAGCCGGATGAAATCCATCCCAATCGGCTCGCATGGGACAATCACATCAGAACGGACAAGTCGTCCCACGCGAAAATGAAATTGTTGGAACGCCAGACAGGTCCCGGATCGGTGTACTGACCGATCAATCGCCCTTCGAGCGCGCGATAGAAGGCGATCGCCGGTTCGTTGCCGACCACGACGCCAAGCGCCGCGCCCGAATAGCCCATGGAAAGAAGTTCTCGCGCCAGTTCCCGCATCAGCCGCCGGCCGAGCCCCTGGCACTTGATGGAGGCATCGATATAGAGCGACTTTATCTCGCCTCGCCCCTCGAATACGGCATCGGACGGCGCATTGATCGCGCCGATGCCGACAAGCCGCTCGCCCTGTTCAGCCAGAAGCACGCGCTGATCCCTCCGGGGATTTGCGAGCATATCAGCCCATCGCACACGGCGGAAATCCTCATCGAGCACCCGATACGCATCGGCAGGCGCCAGATCGCGATAGGTGTCGCACCAGATCGCGCGATGCAGCCTCGCCATGTCGGCGACATCATCGGCAAGTGCAGGCCTGATCGCAATGTCCATCATCATCCGACATTCCCCAGGACGGTGCCGCGCAACGCGCCGACAAGGTAGAGCGAGCCGGTCACGAGTATCCAGCCGCGGCGTTCCGCAGCTTTCGCGACGGCGCGATTGAGCGCCTTTAGCGGGTCCGGCTCGGCTTCGCAAGCCATGCCCATGGATGTCCCGAGTGCTTCCAGTTCGTTTGCCGCATGAGCACGGCCGGATCCGGAGGCTTCCGTAAAGATTACATAGGCGGCATAACGGGAAACTACCTCCACGAAGCCGAGTGCATCCTTGTCGGACGCCAGCGCGACAATGGCAATGCACTCGCCGCCAACGCTGGACGAACGCGCGATATCGCGCAGCACGGCCTCGACATTGAACGGCACATGCGCGCCATCCATGATTATGGGCAGGGTTTGCCGTCCCTTTGCCAATACAGGCGGCAGCGCAAAGTCGAAGCGCTCCATCCGGCCCGGCAGACGTGCCTTTTCGACAACCGCAGGTTCGAGCAGCCATGCACCGATGGGCTGGCCCTTTGCGCTTCCCTCCCGCACGCTCTCGCCTTGCCGCCCCAAGTGATCGAATACCAGGCCGACCAGCGCGAGATTGGTTTCCGCGATCGTCGCATCGTCGGGAATTTCGGTCCGAAGCACTTCGCAGCCAAGTTCATCGGCGCGCTGCTGCAAGACCTGCCCTGCGGCATCATCGGCGGCAAGCGTGGTGACGAGTATCGCACCAGGCTTCAATATGCCGATCTTCTCCCGCGCGATCGCCTCGCGCGTGACCCCAAGAATTTCCGTATGCTCGAGCCCGATATTGGTGACGACGGCAACTTCGCCGAAGACCACATTCGTCGAATCCAGCCTGCCGCCGAGCCCGACCTCGACAACGACCCAGTTCAAGCCGGCATCTCTGAACACGACGAAGGCGGCAGCCGTTATCACATCGAACCAAGTGGCATCTTCGCCAGCCGTCGCTGCCTGCTTCGCGCGCTCATAGCCATCGAGAACCTGCATGATCGCCCTTGCCAGCGCATCATCCTCGACCTCCTGGCCCAGAACGCTGATGCGCTCGTTCACACGGTCGACATGCGGTGAGGCATAGCGGCCGACCTGCCACCCGGCCCGCAACAATCCGGCCTCGATAAGCGCTGAGACCGACCCCTTGCCCTTGGTGCCCGCGACATGGATGGCACGAAAGCTATGATGAGGATTACCCAGTCGCTGCATCAGATCGAGCATGGGCTCAAGACCGACGCGCATCTCCCCACGCGGTTTGCGCTCCCAATTGGTCAGTTGGTCGAGCCGGGAGAGTGCTTGGGATAGCGAGTGGCTCGGATGGGGTTGCGGCATGGTATACCTTCGGCAGGATCTCAGACTAATGTCAGACTATGGACACCTGACCGCCTCGCTACGTCAAGTCAGGACCAATGGACTCCATGAGGCCACGCGCGCGGTAAAGCTGAAAGGCTCCGCCGTCAGTTCCGCAACCGGTAGCCCGTCCGGAAAATCCATCCGAGGATCACCAGACAGATGACAAGGAAAAGCGTGATCATCGCGAGGCTCAGCACCGGATTGACGTCGGCAATGCCATAGAAGCTCCAGCGGAAGCCGCTGACGAGATAGAGAACCGGATTGAGATGGCTGGCCGCCTGCCAGAAGGGCGGCAGCATGTTGATCGAATAGAAGCTGCCGCCGAGGAAGGTGAGCGGCGGCACGACCAGCATCGGGATGAGGTTCAACTGCTCGAAATTCCCGGCCCAAATACCGATCATGAACCCGAACAGGCTGAAGGTCACGGCCGTCAACACGAAGAACAGGATCATCATGAAGGGATGCTCGATCCTGATATCGACGAAGAAACTTGCCGTGGCAAGGATAATCAGACCGATCAGCATGCCCTTGGTCGCCGCCGCGCCGACATATCCGAGAACGATCTCTGTCATGGCGACGGGCGCCGACAGCACCTCATAGATCGTGCCCGTGAACTTCGGGAAATAGATGCCGAAGGAGCCGTTGCTGATGCATTGGCCGAGCAAGGTCAGCATGATCAGGCCGGGTGTGATGAACGCCCCATAGGAAACGCCCTCGACGAGATTGATGCGCGATCCGATCGCGGCGCCGAAGACGATGAAATAGAGTGACGTGGAAATGACCGGTGAGACGACGCTCTGCAACAGCGTGCGGCGCGTGCGGGCCATTTCGAAAGAGTAGATGGACTTGACCGCTTCGAAGTTCATTTGCCTGCTCCCACCAGCGATACGAAAATATCCTCGAGCGAGCTCTGGCGCGTCGAGAGGTCCTTGAAATGAATTCCCTCAGTGGCCAGCTTGGATAGAAGAGCCGCGATGCTGGATTGTTCGTGCTGCGCATCGAAGTCATAGACCAGCGTCAGGCCATTCGGCCCAAGCGAAAGCCCGTTGCCGTCGAGACGGTCAGGGACGGCATCCAGCGGCTCGTTGAGATCAAGGATGAGCTGCTTGCGGCCGAGCTTGGCCATGAGCGCCTTCTTCTCCTCCACCAGCAGCAATTCGCCGCCATTGATGACGCCGACACGATCCGCCGCCTCTTCGGCTTCCTCGATGTAATGCGTCGTCAGAATGATCGTGACGCCCGAAGTACGCAGGCGCTCGACCACATGCCACATGTCCTTTCGCAGCGTCACGTCGACGCCGGCCGTCGGCTCGTCGAGGAAAAGGATCTCCGGTTCATGCGAAAGCGCCTTGGCGATCAGCACGCGCCGCTTCATGCCGCCGGAAAGCTGGCGAAGCGTGTTGTCCTTCTTCTCCCAGAGTGAAAGATCCCGCAATATCTTCTCGATATATTCAGGATTCGGCTTCTTGCCGTGCAGCCCGCGCGAAAAGCTCACGGTATTCCAGACCGTTTCGAACTGATCGGTCGTCAGCTCCTGCGGCACGAGGCCGATCATGCTGCGCGTGGCGCGGAAATCGCGCACGACGTCCTGACCGCCGACCGTTACCGTACCGCCGCTCGGATTGGCGATCCCGCAGACGATGGAAATCAGCGTCGTCTTGCCCGCGCCGTTCGGCCCGAGCAAGGCCAGGATTTCACCTCGTTCGATATCGAGGTTGACGCCTTTCAGCGCCTGGAACCCGTTGGAGTATGTTTTGGTAAGATTGCGGATGGAAATGATCGGAGCCATAGCGAGGCAAAGTCCGGCTTTTGTGATGAATTTCGCAGCGTTTGCCCGCTATATAGCCGGTTCTGAGCTTTTACCACCCCACGGTAGTGAACACAGCGTTCGTCTAAGCCAAATAAGCTGTCATTAAATCGTGACCTTCGTCGGGCATATAGCTCCTTAGGTGAGCAACGTTTGTCGCAACTCCGCCCAATGCCTCTTGGCGACACGTCAGCGCCTGATGTACTGGCCTATTCATTGCTCTAGTAGTCATATTGCATGCATCATTGCAACATGAAGTTCTTTTCTGGAGCAGGCAAGGATCCCCGTCGTTGCCATGCACCGCTCAAGCCGGCACCAGCCGGCTTTTTTCTTTTTTGCCGGCTTATGATCGGGAAACCCGATATCACCAGCTGCCGTTGACGCCGCAGCCGGCCGGCGGCAGCGTCTTGTGCTCGAAGCGAGCTTTCAGCATCTCGCAGCCCTTGTCGCGGATGGGTCCGGGCATCATTAAATTAAGGCCGATGCCGACTTCGTCGAATGGATCGTCGGCATAAGCGACGTAAGCGTACCAGCGGCCGCCGATAACGAGAACGATGGCAATCAGTGCGGCAACGAGCGCCCATCCCAGGCTTCTCTTTCGTCTTGGTGCTTCTTCCATGAAACCCTCTCCTACCCTCGGCTCTCGCAACTAAGCGCGATTCCCCCGATAGGTAAATCAGCTTCCCTGTTCGGCAAGTGCAGATGCTGCCCCGGCGAAACGCCTATCAGAGGCTGCAATAGCGCCGGCCGCCGTTTCGGTCTCGGAGATCGAAGTGGAAATGGTTCCAGTGCTCCGGATTGCTGCCGGGGCCGAGCACCGTATCGAAGTAGCGGCAGCTATCGGTACGCACGGCTTTCAGCAGCCGCCCTTCCCGGAAGGAGAACAGCCCCTTCTTGCGAACGTCGATCACATGGCCGTTCTTCAGGACGAAGGTGCCGACATCGATCGCGTTGCCATGGGCATGTTCCGACATCGGATTGTAGCGTTGCCGGCTATTGTTCATCCGCCGGCAGGAATAGCCGCCGAGCGGCACGATCGTGCCGATACCGGTCCAATAACGCGTGCGCGCCGCCGGCGCGAGTTCGTTCTTCACCCATTTGGCGAAAGCGAGCGTCACCTGGCAATTCAATGTAACGGCCGGCCTGACTGCGATGTTGCCTGAGAGACCACTGAGCGAGACCGGATAGGGAACCTGGCATGACGGACCGTTCGAAATTGCCGGCTTGTCCGTATAGACGACGCCCATGCGGCGGAGTTCCTGGCGGCAGGCAATTTCGGAGGGCGGCATCATGCCGGGTGTCGATTGCGGCGCTTCGAATTCCTGATCGAGACGCGGCACCGGATTTTCGATACGCGGCAGCATGGCGACCTGCGTTCCCCGCTGCTGCCTCGGCATCCGCGATTGGTTGAGTTCGGCCTGCGCGGCCGGCCGCTGAAGGACGGAGCGGTTGGTCTGCACCGGCGCGTCGGTGCCGATGCCGTCGACGACAGGCTGATCGGACTCGCCTTCGGCGATATTTTGCTGCTCTTCCTGCGCCAGCCCGACCACCGACGGAGACTGCGCCTCCTCGCTTGGTCCAACGCCGAGCTCGGCATCCATATTGACGCCCTGCGGCGGAACATTCGATTGCTGCGCCAGACCGACTTCGACATCGGACGTGCTCACAGCCTCACCGGTTCCGGTGGAACGAACGGGACCACCATTCTTATAGTTGTTCGAGGTGGAAACGACAGGATCCTGCATACCTTGATAAGCGAACTGCCGCTGCGGCACGCTCTTATGCGGCTTGATGGAGCCAACGCGCGAGGAGCTGTCGATGCCGGAAGGCGGCACGAGGCTGTCTGCCGTGCAGGCGACAAGCGCCGACGACAATAGCAATGGCAGCGCGACCCGCCGTAGAATGGGTAAAATGGTCATACTCCTGATCCGCTGCCCCAGCCACGGTCGGTAACGATTACAAATCCTAAATGGGAAGGGTGAACGAAAGCTTACCGCCGCCGATCGGCATGTTTCAGCCTGGCGCGACAAGGTAGCGAAACAGCACGGAACGCACCTTTCGCCTCACAGAAGTTCGAAGCGGAAACGTCAACATTGTCTTTTCCATCGCTCCTGGATTGCATAGGTTGAAAAGTGGAATCGAGCCGAGAAACAGGAGCAGATGAATGAACGACAGCGTCAAACCGAGAGGCGAGCTGACATTGCGCACGCTTGCCATGCCCGCCGACGCCAATCCTGCCGGCGATATCTTTGGCGGCTGGGTCATGGCGCAGATGGACTTGGCGAGCGGCATCCGAGCGGCCGAACGCGCGCGTGGCCGCGTGGTCACGGCAGCCGTGAAGGAGATGGCTTTCGAGCTGCCGGTCAAGATCGGCGATACGCTGAGCGTCTTCACCGACATCGACCGCGTCGGCCGCACCTCGATCACGCTGAATGTCGAAGCCTGGGCGCACCGGGCGCGCTTCAACACCTTGGAAAAAGTCACTGCCGCAACATTTATCATGGTCGCGCTTGACGAGAATGGAGCGCCGAAGGCCGTACCAGAGGAGAGCTGACGTAATGGGCTCAGCACATACGCCAGAAGTCTACGTCTATATCCGGACGGTCATGAGCATGGTGATCGGCCTCTCGCTCGCTCAGCTTCTGACGAGGCTTGCCGGCTTCGTGCAGGCGCCAGGCAAGAACAAGATCTACCTCGTCCATATCGGCTGGGTATTGTCGATGTTCCTGTTCATCATCCATTTCTGGTGGTGGGAATATCGGCTGCAATCCGTTGCGCAGATCAATTTCGGCGTCTACCTCTTCCTCATCTGCTTCTGCTGCCTCTTCTATTTCCTCTGCGTCTTGCTGAATCCGCCAACCGTCGAGGATTACGGTGGCTTCGAGGAATATTTCATCTCCCGCCGCCGCTGGTTTTTCGGCCTGCTTGCCGTAACCTATGCGGTCGATCTCATCGACACATTGCTGAAGGGCGAAACCTATTTCCACTCACTCGGCTGGGAATATCCGATACGCAATGTCGTCTACGTCGTCCTGTGCATCGTCGCCGCGATAACCGCGAACCGGCGTTTCCAGGCAGCGTTCGTAATCGTCGGGCTGATCTATCAGATCACGTGGATCTTTCGTCTCTACGACGTGCTGCCGGGATAGGGTTTGCATTCCGCTCGGCAGAAAAACGACTACCGTGTCGATGCTCCACAATCCTTGACCAAGACATCGCCATATTGTTCAGATCGATTGCCGTCTGAGACGCAGGTGGGGACTCAAGCCTTGAAGACAAAGAGCTATGCATTGGGATTGGCGCTTGCTCTTTCGTTGCCTTGGCTTGCTTATGCCGAAGACCCCGCTCCTGGGCCGGCCAATACCACCATCGACCTGAAATACTGGGTGGAATTCGCAAACCAGGGCAATCCAGCCGCGCAATACGGTCTCGGCTATCGCTATGCCAACGGCCAGGGCGTGGAAAGGGACGATGCCCAAGCGGTCGATTGGTATCGGAAATCGGCCGACCAGGGCAATGTGCAGGCGCAGTACGCGCTAGCCTATATGTATGCAACCGGTCGCGGCGTCGATGTCGATCTGAAACAGGCGAACGACTGGTATCTGATGGCGGCGCAGCGGGGCAATGCCGACGCTCAATATGTCATCGGCTACTCCCACGCCAATGGCCAGGGCATGGATGTCGATAACGAAGGCGCCGTCACCTGGTACCAGAAATCCGCTGCCCAAAGCCAGGCGCAGGCCCAATATGCACTCGGTTACATGTATGCCAACGGCCTCGGTGTCCATGAAGACAAAGCCATCGCGCTGGGCTGGTATCGCAAGGCGGCCGATCAGGGCCGTTCCGACGCTCAATACGCTGTCGGCTACATGTACGACAATGGCCAAGGAACGGAAGAAGATCAGAAACAGGCCGTTGCCTGGTATAAAAGAGCGGGCGATCAGGGGAGCGTGGAGGGCCAGTATGCCGTCGGCTATTGCTATGCCAATGGCAGGGGTGTCGAGCAGGACGATGCCGAAGCCTATTCCTGGTACATGAAAGCAGCCGAAGGGGGCCGCGCCGATGCGCAATATGCCGTCGGCTATAGCCTTGCGAACGGAACGGGTGTCGCCCGGGACTATAGAGAGGCGCTTCAATGGTATCGCAAGGCTGCCGATCAGGGGCGCCCCGACGCCCAATATGCCATCGGCTATCTCTACGCCAACGGCCAGGGCGTAAAGGTCGACGACGGAACTGCGGTGAAGTGGTACCGCAGGGCCGCCGCACAGGGCGGCGCGCAGGGCGAATACGCTCTTGCCTACATGTACGCGGGCGGTCGCGGCGTCGCGAAGGACAACGGCAAGGCGTTCGAATGGTACGGGAAGGCTGCCGGTCAAGGGCATGCGGACGCGCAATACGCCCTGGGCTACCTGTATGACAACGGCCAGGGGACAAAGCCGGACAAGGCGGCGGCGGCAAGCTGGTATCGCAAGGCGGCTGACCAGAACAATGCACAGGGTCAGTACGCCCTCGCCTATCTTTATTATCAGGGCGCCGGCGTAACCAAGGACTACGGACAGGCCGCCAACCTGTTTCGCAAGGCCGCCGGTCAGGGCGACGCCCGTGCGCAATATGGTCTTGGATATATGTACTATAACGGCTATGGCGTACCGAAGGACTCCAAAATTGCCGCCGATTGGTTCAACAAGGCGGCGGCGAAAGGATTGCCGGAAGCGCAGCACGGCCTCGGCTACATGGAAGCCAATGGCGAGGGCCCGATCAAGGACCTCGGGCCATTGGGACAGGGAGCCGCCGGAAAGAAGGGCGCCGGCGACATGACGGGCTGGATCATATTTCACTTGCTGATGGCGCTCTTGCCCTGACGGTCGCGGGAGCTTGCCATCTTGACGGAACGGATTTTCGACTGAGGGGTAGATCGTGAATTGGAAGCAGGGGGCCGCGGGTTTGCTCTTCGCGCTGGCGTCGATGGGGACGGCGCATGCCGATGTCGGGCGGAACAGCTATGATCGTGGAGACTTCAAGACCGGCGCGGACTACTGGCGCCCCTTGGCAAACAAGGGCAACGTCGCGGCCCAGCTGAAACTCGGGCAAATGTACGAGCAAGGCAGCGGCGTCGAGAAAAACTACACATTGGCGCTCAGCTGGTACAAGAAGGCCGCCGATCAGGGCAATGCCGAAGCGCAGTTCAACGTCGGCACCATGTACGATCAGGGCGAAGGCGTCGCCGCTGACAAGGGCCAGGCCGTTCTCTGGTACAAGAAGGCGGCTGCGCAGGGCTACCTCAATGCGCAATATAATCTCGGCGTCGTCTACGACACGGGCGAAGGCCTTCTCAAGGATAAGCCGCAGGCTTTTGCCTGGTACGGCAAGGCCGCCGAACAGGGCGACAAGGATGCGCAATTCAATGTCGGCACCATGTACGACCAGGGCGACGGCACCGACAAGGACAAGCGCAAGGCCGCAATGTGGTATCTCAAGGCCGCCGAACAGGGTAAGGTCGAGGCGCAGTACAATCTCGGCATCATGTATCGCGACGGCGAGGGTGTCGCAAAGGACGGCGCGACGGCCCTCTCCTGGTTCAAAAAGGCGGCCGATCAGGGAGATCCCAGCGCCCAGTTCAACGTCGGCGCGATGTACGCCGATGGCGACGGGGTGAAACAGGACGACGGCCAGGCCATCGCATGGTTCCTCAAGGCCGCGGCGCAGAACGATGTCGAAGCCGAATACAATCTCGGCGTCATGTTCCGCGACGGCGAAGGCGCCGCCAAGAACGGCCCTCAGGCGATCTATTGGTTCGAGCGGGCGGCGGCGCATCGCTATGCCGATGCCGCCCACAATCTCGGCATGATGTACCGCGACGGCGACGGCGTAGCGTCGGATTCCGCCAAGGCGCTGGAATGGTTCCGCAAGGCAAAGCGGCTGGGCTATGAGGGCAACCCCGACGAGAATGAACGCTCGAGCGAGCAAAGCATCCCAATATGAGCTGACCGGACAGGTCGAGCGCTACTCACAGCTTGCCGCTCTCCAGCGAATCGCCGCAAAGCGTGCTAATTCCTGCAACTTGAAGTGCGTAAGGCCTATGCCTGATTGCCGCAAAGCGCATTGAACTGGGGGAATTTATGAGTTTTGCCGCTTCCGACCGCCAGATGGCCTCCCTTCCGCCTCGCCATTTCTGGAGGAGGCTCGGTGCCTATGCGATCGATATCATCATCTTCCAGATCGCTTTCGCGCTCCTGTTTCTCGTAATATCGGCGGTGACCCCATGGGACCTGACCTTGCCGTTTCTTTTGAAGCAACAATGCGAGGAGACCACGGCGGGACCACTCATTCCGAAAGTCGAGGCCGAATGGCCCCTGCAGCCCGGCGAGACGAGAAGTAATCAACAGTGCCGCATATCCTGGCTGGGCAGCAAGGGATACACCGTCTTCGTTTCAGCCGTTGTCTCGCAGCATGGATCGACCACGGTGAAGCGTGCCTTTTCCGTGCCGGTCGACGGCAACGGCAATCCGATCGATCCGAATATAACCGTGAGGCCGAGTTCCAGCATCGTGCTGCTGCTCCTTCCGTTCGCCTTCGCCTATTGCTCAACCCGCGGCAGGCGGACGCCAGGCAAGCGGGTGACATCGCTGCGGGTAACGACGGTTGAAAACGGCGCCCTGCCCTTCGGGCTCGCCGCCAAGCGCGAAATGCTCAAGTTTCTGCCATTGATCCTGCTGGCAGTCTTCAATCTGGCCAGCCTGTTCCTGTCGCGCCTGTATTTGCCTCCGATCGAAGAGATGATCCAGCAGGCGCGAGACATCAACCTCCTCAGCGCCAGCGGCTTCCTGGCCGTGACCGCGGCTTTGGCGCCGCTTCTGTTGGTGTTCGCGTTCATCTGGTGGCTCTTTCCGTTGATCATATGGCGCGGCCAGACTTTCTATGACCGCTTCTGCGACACAATGGTCGTCAAGGATTGAACGTCACAAAGTGGGGATTGCCTTGGCGCAGGAAGAGATGGAAGAGTAACGCCACGCCGGGCCTCAATTGCCGCTTCTTCTCTTCGAGGATAGATCGCCGTGAACCTGAAATATCCCATGTCCCCCTTACCGCTCCTGCTGCCGCTTCGCATGGCTTTGCTTGCCGCGGCCGTCGTCCTGCCGCTTTCGCCACTACCCATGACCGCAACGCCGGCCGAAGCCGCGCCCGGCTCGTGCTGGTCGCTGCTGCAGAGCAAGTTCGGCCCGCAGATCGAGAAATCGGTGAACGAGGCCGATCCGTGCAAGAAGCTGCCGGGTGTCGATCACAAGGACAAGTTCGAGGTGAAGTCGCTCGACGTCTGCGACGCTCCGAACGGCGGCGTCCAGATCAACGCCACCGCCGAAATGGCCTGCAAGTCGCATGGGGTCATCAAGACGACGATCAAAGGTGAGCTGGACGCCTCCATGACGGTCGATGTCGGCGCCTGCCACATCACCGACCTGCGCGTCGGCGTCAACGGACCCATCGGCGAGTTGATATCCTCCGTCGGCGGCCTGCAGGATCTGGCGCGCGGCTTTGCCCAGGCCAAGATTTCGGAAATCTGCGGAAAGTAACAGAAGGGCCGACCGCTTTCGTCGGCCCTTGCCAGCAAGAATAGCGAGTCTGTTCAGGTTTGCATCACGCTATCGGCCTGCCCGGCGTCCTTGCCGCCAAACCGAATTCCCTTTTTCTCGAAGCCGAAGCCGGCAAACAGCGCCACGACGATGGCCACGATGCAAGCGACGATCAGCAGCGCCAGGGCATAGTCGCCGTTCCACTGCTTCGCCAATCCCGCCTGGATCGAGGCATTGCCCGACGCCAGCAGATTGCCGAGCTGATAGGCAAATCCCGGGAACGTGCCGCGTACCTCGTCGGGCGACAATTCGTTGAGATGCACGGGGACGATGCCCCAGGCGCCCTGCACGAAAAGCTGCATCAGGAAAGCACCGATCGCGAGCATGACCGGTCCGTGCCCATAGACCCAGAGCGGTGCAACGGGGATCGCCAGAAGCGCGGCGATGACGATGGCGCGCCGACGGCCGATACGCTGCGACAACACGCCAAACGACAAACCGCCGACGATGGCGCCGATATTGTAGACGATGGCGATGGCGCCGACCGTATAGGAATCATATTGCCGCTGGCTTTCGAGGAAGGTTGGATAGAGATCCTGTGTGCCGTGGCTGAAGAAGTTGAATGCGGTCATCAGAAGCACCGCCCAGATGAAGAGTGGAATATTCTCGCGCAACACGGTGAGGAATGGCCGCCGGGGTTTGGATTGTCGCTGCAGGAAGGCGGGTGATTCCTGCACGTTGCGCCTGATGTAGAGTACCAGCAGCGCTGGCACTGCTCCCACCATGAACATGCCGCGCCAGCCGATGATCGGAAACAGCAGGAAGAAAACAATCGAGGCGAGCAGATAGCCGGAAGGATAACCGGCCTGCAGGATGCCGGACACGAGGCCGCGTGAATCCTCCGGTATGGTCTCCATGACCAGCGATGCGCCGACGCCCCATTCACCGCCCATGGCGATGCCGAAAAGGGCGCGCAGGACCAGGAACATCGTCAATCCGGTCGAAAAGCCGGTCAGGAACTCGAACACCGAATAAAGCAGCACGTCCACCATAAGGGTGGTACGCCGGCCGTAACGATCCGCCGCAAGGCCGAAGATCAACGCGCCGAGCGGCCGCATGGCAAGCGTGAGAAAGATGGCGACGGCAACCGCCGGAACGTCCGTGTGAAATTCTTCGGCTATGTGCTTGAGAACGAAAACCAATATGAAGAAATCGAAAGCATCCAGCGTCCAGCCAAGATAGGCTGCGATGACGGTGTTTCGTTGCTGGGGGACAAGGAACGTAAGCTATCCAATGCGGTCATCATGATCCTCCGACCGGATGGCGGCGGCGAGGCGGGTAATACCGGATGCCGTCGAAGCTAGGGGAACCCGGCGCTGGCCGGGCATGTCGACGTTTGCTGTGGTTCCTCCTTTGGCGCCAGTGAGGATTGCGCTGCGCGGACTTCAGGATCGGCGATAACGCACCGGCCGCCCTTGGGTTGTAACATATTTGACATCTCCGGCGAATGGAAAAATCCGTCATTCTGTTTCCCTTTTGTACTCTTTGCCCCTTCACAACAGTGCGATCTCTCGCCATATTCGCCCCCATGGCCAAATCACCGAAAAAATCCCCCGCCCCGACCGGTTTCGAAGAGGCGCCGCAGGCACCGTTCGAAGGTGCGCCGCTCAGCGGCAGCGTCGCGGACTGGGTGAAGCAGCTCGAAGCGGATGCGGAATCCTCGGCCGTCGAGACCCAACGCGAGATTGCTTCGAAGGCCGGCAAGCACCGCAAGAAGGTGGAAATCGCCGCTTCGAAATCGGCGCGCGGCACCTCGATGGGTGGCTCGACCGACCCGAAGACTCGCGCCGCCGCCGGTCTCAACCCGGTGTCGGGCATGGATACGACGCTGGAGGAGGCCGCCAACGCCGGCACGGCCGTTACCGCGACGGTCGAGGCGCTGTCGAAACTCATCGAAAGCGGCAATCCGCTATTCAAGGACGGCAAGCTATGGACGCCGCACCGCCCTGCCCGGCCGGCCAAATCCGAAGGCGGCATCAAGATCCGCATGGACTCGGAATACCAGCCCGCCGGCGACCAGCCAACCGCCATCCGCGACCTCGTCGAAGGCCTGGACAATGGCGACCGTAGCCAGGTGCTACTCGGCGTTACCGGGTCCGGCAAGACCTTCACCATGGCAAAGGTCATCGAGGCGACGCAGCGCCCCGCCGTCATCCTTGCGCCGAACAAGACGCTAGCAGCCCAGCTTTATTCCGAGTTCAAGAACTTCTTCCCGGACAATGCGGTCGAGTATTTCGTCTCCTACTACGACTATTACCAGCCGGAAGCCTATGTGCCGCGCTCGGACACCTTCATCGAGAAGGAAAGCTCGATCAACGAACAGATCGACCGCATGCGCCACTCCGCGACACGTTCGCTGCTGGAGCGGGACGACTGCATCATCGTCGCCTCGGTCTCCTGCATCTACGGTATCGGTTCGGTCGAAACCTATACGGCCATGACCTTCCAGATGAATGTCGGCGACCGGCTGGATCAGCGCCAGCTCCTCGCCGACCTCGTGGCGCAGCAATACAAGCGCCGCGACATGGATTTCATCCGCGGCTCCTTCCGCGTTCGCGGCGACACGATCGAGATTTTCCCCGCCCACTTGGAGGATGCCGCCTGGCGCATCTCCATGTTCGGCGACGAGATCGACTCCATCACCGAATTCGACCCCCTGACAGGACAGAAGACCGGCGATCTGAAATCGGTGAAGATCTACGCCAATTCGCACTATGTCACGCCGCGCCCGACGCTGAACGGCGCCATCAAGGCGATTAAGGAAGAACTGAAAATCCGGCTTACCGAGCTGGAAAAGGCCGGACGCCTGCTCGAGGCACAGCGCCTGGAGCAGCGCACCCGCTACGACGTCGAAATGCTGGAGGCCACCGGCTCCTGCGCTGGCATCGAGAACTATTCGCGCTACCTGACCGGCCGCAATCCCGGCGAGCCGCCGCCGACGCTGTTCGAATATATTCCCGACAACGCATTGCTGTTCATCGACGAAAGCCACGTCTCGGTGAGCCAGATCGGCGGCATGTATCGCGGCGACTTCCGGCGCAAGGCGACGCTGGCCGAATACGGCTTCCGCCTGCCCTCCTGCATGGACAACCGTCCCTTGCGCTTCGAGGAATGGGATGCGATGCGCCCCGACACGATCGCGGTTTCGGCAACGCCGGGCGGTTGGGAAATGGAACAATCCGGCGGCGTCTTCGCCGAACAGGTCATCCGCCCCACAGGCCTGATCGACCCGCCCGTGGAAGTCCGCTCGGCCCGCACCCAGGTGGACGACGTCGTCGGCGAAATCCGCGAGACCGCCGCCAAGGGCTACCGCACTCTCTGCACCGTGCTGACCAAGCGCATGGCCGAGGATCTGACGGAATATCTGCATGAACAGGGTGTGCGTGTGCGCTACATGCACTCCGACATCGACACGCTGGAGCGCATCGAGATCATCCGCGACCTGCGCCTCGGCGCTTTCGATGTGCTCGTCGGCATCAACCTGCTGCGCGAAGGTCTCGACATTCCGGAATGTGGCTTTGTCGCCATCCTCGATGCCGACAAGGAAGGCTTCCTGCGCTCGGAAACATCGCTCGTCCAGACCATCGGCCGCGCCGCGCGTAACGTCGACGGCAAGGTCATCCTCTACGCCGACACCATCACCGGCTCGATGCAGCGGGCGATGGACGAGACCAGCCGCCGCCGCGAAAAGCAGATGGCCTACAATCTCGAGCATGGCATCACGCCGGAATCGGTCAAGGCAAAGATTTCCGATATTCTCGACAGCGTCTACGAGAAGGACCACGTTCGCGCCGATATCGGCGGCGCCTCCGGCAAGGGCTTTGCCGATGGCGGCCACCTCGTCGGCAACAACCTGCAGACCCATCTCAACGCTCTGGAAAAATCCATGCGCGATGCGGCGGCCGACCTGGACTTCGAAAAGGCGGCCCGGCTCCGCGACGAGATCAAGCGCCTCAAGGCAGTCGAGCTTGCCGCCATGGACGACCCGCTGGCCCGCGAGGAGGCCAAGAGCCTCGAGGGCGGCAAAAGTGGCCGCCCCAATCCTTCGAGGCTCCGGTCCCCTTCGACAAGCTCAGGGTCCTCCGCACCTCAGGATGAGGGCGGAGCGAGCATCGCACCAAGCAGTAGCCCTCATGGTGAGGCGGGAGCGCAGCACCCGTCGAACCCTCATTCTGAGGAGGGAGCGCAGCGACCCTCGAAGAGCTATTTCGCCAAGCCGGGCCTCGACGAAATGAAACCGGGCAGCGAGGCAGGCACACCGCTTTTCCGCAAGAACACGTTGGACGAGATGACCGTCGGCCGTACCGAGAAGCCGGTGACGGGGAAAGTACCGGACAAACCGATCACCCGCGCGAGGCCCGGCGTCGGTTCCTATGAGGATCCGGTGGACGAGAAGCAGCGCAAGGGGCGGACGAAAGGCAAGACGGGACGGCCCGGGCAATAAGGCGACGGCAGTCGTCAAAAGTCCGCCACCCGGATCTGCCGGTTTATGAGGAGCGACACCCGGCAAGCATCGAATGATGTCTTGTTGCCAAGACGATGGCTCCTACATGTCATCGCATGAGGAGAACCCACGGGATGCAGGGCGGCCGATCGCGCGTCGTTCCGGTGGGAGAGCGACAGCAACCACGGGAGAGAGACCGATGCCAGAACCTTTAGTCGTCCGTCGCGAGACCCATGTCTCGGCACCGCCCGCAGCCGTCTTCGCGCTGTTGACCGATCCCGAAAAAATCCTGCGCTGGATGGGCACGGAAGCCCGGACAGAGCCGCAGCCGGGCGGCATCTATCTCGTCAATGTCACTGGCGCCCGTGCCGCGCGCGGCACTTTCCGCGAAGTCGTGCCGGTGCACCGCCTCGCCTACAGCTTCGGCTGGGAAGGCAGCGAGGAAGTGCCGCCTGGGTCGAGCCTGGTGGAGATCGACCTGATCGAGCAACCCGACGGGACGCTGGTGCGCCTCACCCATTCGGGCCTGCCGACACAAGAGCAATGTGACGCCCACGCAAAAGGCTGGGCGCATTATCTCGACCGCATGGCCGAAGTGGCCGCGGGACGCGATCCAGGTCCGGATGCCATGCGTGGGCACGACGGCAAAAGCCAATGACGCCACGAGTGCGGCGCCATCGGACTTGATGGCCTGAAGAGCAAAGATATCACCGGCTGGCGACAGCAATTCCGCTCGCTGGAACTCGATGATCCATGCGCTCTGACGATGGTTGCGCCGGCGAGGATGACAGCCTGCAAGCGGCGTGGCATGATCGCGGTATGGATTTGCCCGCCCCCCTTGCCTGGCTGGTTGACGAAGCCGGCGCCGCGCTCAGCCCCGAACGCTTCCTGGCCGATCTGGGCGGACGTCTGCTGGCCGCCGGATTGCCTCTTACCGGCGCCGCCCTGACGCTCGCGGCGCCGCATCCGATCATCACGCAACGTACCTGGCTTTGGCGAGCCGAGACGGGTGCGGTGATCGAAGCCCTCGGCTTCGCCGGCACATCGCTCGGACAGGCCGGCCGCGACTGGCTCGGCGAACTCGGCCCGGTATGCGAAGAAACGATCGGGACCGCGCCCGGCAATTCCGTGCTCGCTTGGGCCGCAAGCAGGCCCTTCACCTCCTCCGAAACGGACAGGCTGCGTCAGGTCGCGCGCTTTGCCGCGGCACCCTTGGCAGGTCTGGCCGCTCGCGCAACCCTATCGACCCTGCTCGAAGCCTATCTCGGCCGCAGAAGTGCGGCGCGCGTGCAGGCCGGTGCGCTCAGCCGCAACAGCGGCGAAACCATCCGCGCAGCGCTGCTCTGCGCCGACCTCCGGGATTTCACGGCTCTCTCCGAAGCGGCGGAGCCGACCATCGTGATATCAGCCCTCGACGCCTGGTTCGATCGCGTCGCCGGCGCCGTGCACGCCTTCGGCGGCGAAGTGCTGAAATTCATCGGCGACGGTGTACTGGCGATCTTCCCGGTCACCGAGACGCCGGCGGAAGCCTGTGAAGCCGCGCTGCGCGCCGTCACCGCCATCCGCGCCGGCATGGCGCATCTCGACGCGACCCGGACAAACCAGGGCCTGCCGCCGCTTCCCTTCGGTGCCGCCCTGCATTTCGGCGACATGCTCTGGGGCAATATCGGCGCCGCCGACCGCCTGGACTTCACCGCCATCGGCCCCGCCGTCAATCTCGTCAGCCGATTGGAAGGCCTTTGCAGGCCGCTCGGCCGCACTGTGCTCATTTCCGGATCGGTCGCGGCGGAAACGACCACGCCGCTGCTGTCTTTGGGGGACCATGAATTGCGCGGGATTGCGGAGCCTTGCGCGGTGTTTACGGTCGCTGAGAGCTAGCACCAAGGATGGCTTAAACCAGCGTCAGCACCATCAACGCTGCAGGACATCTTCATCAAGCTCGGCTCTCACAGCGGCCTGAAAATGCGAAGCTCCGCCCGTCAACCAGAATTCTTCCGTGGTCGTGTCAAGAAACTCTGCAAAGAGTTTGGAAGCCTCCTGGCGACGAACGCCTCCAACGATCTCTACCGCTCTCGAAAGATGCCTGGGAGGAGAATTTTCCAGTCTGACGTGGGCACATCCGCCATACGCATCGGTCATAGCGAAAACAAGCCGCGTTATCGGCAAATGCATCATCGTGCCGAAACACATGATGCAAGGCTCAAGCGTCGTATAGAGCGTCAGGTCGTCGTTTCGTGAGAACGTATAATCTCCCTTGAATACCTTATGAAAGAGATTCATTTCCGCATGGTTCAAATGATTCGAGACCATGGTTTTATGAGAGCGTCCCAGAACCTGATTTCCCATGCACAGAACTGCGCCAACTGGAAACACGCCTTCACTGAGCGCGATCCTGGCTTCATCAAGTGCGAGACCCATCATGTATTCATCACTCAATTGAACCATGCAGCTCCCTCGAATCCCGTATTAAAAGTTGTGACGCCGTAAGATAGCGGCATTTGTTACAGCCGCATGACGGATTCCCGCACTTGTTTGGCGGCAAGCTCATTATATACGTCGCAATGATAACTTCGTCGGCCTGCCAGGCACCAGCTTTCCCAACCCCTTGAAATTCCCACCCTATCCTACCCGTTTCCCACCCTCGCCCAATATTACCCCTTGCCTTTTTTCACAAACCCTGTCAGGCATACAGATGCTCGGGCATTTTCATGCCGGTGACTGGACTGATTTGGTGATCCGCTTGCGGCAGGCAGCGGTTGGGTCTTCTGACCCGCGCAGACGTTCTTTCCCCGTACGTGACTTCTCGACTGGCTTTCGCATGTCGCGGAAGCAAAGCCGTCCGGGTTTATCCGGATAAACTAAGACTGATGGGTAAAGGACTATCCCCCATGGCCACCAAGGGCACCGTAAAATTCTTCAACCAGGACAAGGGTTTTGGTTTCATCACTCCTGACGGCGGCGCAAAGGACGTTTTCGTCCATATCTCCGCTCTTCAGGCTTCCGGCATCCAGTCGCTGCGCGAAGGCCAGCAGGTCACCTTCGACACCGAGCCGGATCGCATGGGCAAGGGCCCGAAGGCTGTTAACATCCAGGCTAACTAAGCCTCCGGTGACTGCCTGATCAAGGTTTCAAACGGCGCGGCGCAAACCGCGCCGTTTTTCGTTTGTGAGGATGGGCACCCTCGTCCTGAAGCAAGCTTGGCTATGCCCCTTACCGCAAGTCCCTTGTCTGCCCCGGAATATGTCTGCCCCGGAACATCCCAATATTCCGTCATCCTCGGGCTTGACCCGAGGATCCAGGCACGAGCCTCACAGCCTCCTCTGGCGAAGAGGGATCGCTCCCAAAGCGAAACCAGCACGCTCGTCGATTTAGGCGCACCAATGTGCTTGGGCGTGGATCCTCGGGTCAAGCCCGAGGATGACGGGTGTGAGGTGATTTTTTAACACCAAACCGCTCCCATAATCCCCAGCCGATCAGTCCTCATGGTGAGGAGGCCCAAAGGGCCGTCTCGAACCACGAGGACGGGTTGGAACCATCAATTCAAGCGCTGACGCGTTCGCCCTCGCCGGCAAAATCCACTGCGGCAAAAGCGGCCGCAATCACCTCCGGCCCTGCGCCCGGCTTGTTGGCATCGGTGGAGAGGATCTGGCGATAGCGGCGCGAGCCCGGCAGGCCGCTGAAGAGACCGACCATGTGGCGCGCGACATGCTGCAGGCGGCCGCCGCTGGCGATATGACGCTCCACATAGGCCATCATCCGGTCGCGCAGCCCGTTCCAGTCGGCCTCGACGGCGGGTTCGCCATAGAAGCGGTGATCGACATCGGCGAGGACTGCGGCATTCTGATAGGCGGCGCGGCCGAGCATGACGCCGTCGACATGGGCGAGATGCGCCTCGGCCTGATCCAGCGTCTGTATACCGCCGTTGATGCCGATGAAGACCTCGGGCCAACGCTGTTTCATGCGGTAGACGATGTCATAATCCAGCGGCGGGATCTCCCGGTTCTCCTTCGGCGATAGACCCTTCAGCCAGGCCTTGCGCGCATGGATCCAGATCGCGTCCGCGCCGGCATCGAGCACGCGCGTCATCAGCTCGGGCAACGCCTCTTCCGGCTCCTGCTCGTCGACACCGATACGGCATTTCACGGTGACGGGCGCCTTCGAAACAGCCTTCATCGCAGCGACGCAGGACGCCACCGTCTCCGGCGTCAGCATCAGGCAAGCGCCGAAGGTGCCCGACTGCACGCGATCGGACGGGCAGCCGACATTCAGGTTGATCTCGTCATAGTTATAGGCGTCCGCGATCCGCAGCGCCACGGCAAGCTTGGCCGGATCGGAGCCGCCGAGCTGCAGGGCAACGGGATGCTCGGTGGCATCGCGCCCCAGCAGACGGTCGCGCGGCCCATGAATGATCGCATCGGCCACCACCATCTCGGTATAGAGCAGCGCATGCCGGCTGATCTGCCGGTGCAGATACCTGCAATGGCGATCCGTCCAGTCGATCATCGGTGCAACCGCGAAAATTTTGCGGCCGTTTTTCAGTGCGTCGCTATACATGGGAAACCTTTCTGATCCGCGCTCTACACCAAATCCCTCAAAAAGGCCAGTTTTCGTGGCTGTAACAATGATGCTAGTTTGCCTGATGGAGTCGGATGGCAGCAGTCCTCCGAAAAAATGAAAGTTTCGAAAGCCCATATGAACGCCCCATTGACGACAGTCATTCCCCTACCCGCCCCCGTTCTTCTGCCGATCGAGGGCGAGACCGAGCTTTTCCCCGTGCGCCGCGTCTATTGCGTCGGCCGCAACTATGCCGACCACGCCATCGAGATGGGGCATGACCCGAGCCGCGAGCCGCCCTTCTTCTTCCAGAAGAATCCGGACAATCTGCTTGTCTCGAGCGATTTCCCCTATCCCGCGCTGTCGTCGGACGTGCATCACGAGGTGGAGCTTGTGGTGGCGCTGCGCAACGGCGGCACAAACATCCCGGTCGAACAGGCACTGGATTGCGTCTATGGCTATGGCGTCGGCATCGATTTCACCCGCCGCGACCTGCAGGGCGAAGCCAAGAAGCTCGACCGTCCCTGGGAAATCGGCAAGGCTTTCGATCATTCCGCACCCGTTTCCGCGCTCGTGCCAGCCACCCGCGTCGGCCATCCCGACAAGGGCGGCATCTGGCTGATGCGCAACGGCGAGGCCGCCCAGAGAGGCGACCTCTCGCAGATGATCTGGAAGGTGCCGGAGATCATTGCCGAACTCTCCAAGCTTTTCACGCTCGCGCCGGGCGATATCATCATGACCGGCACGCCCGCCGGCGTCGGTCCCGTTGCGCGCGGCGACCGGATCAGCTGCGCCGTCGATGGCGTCGCAAACCTGGTATTGAACGTCGTCTGATCGAGGAGGATCGACCATGCCGCTTTACGCCCTTGCCGGCCTGAGGCCGAAAACGCCCGGTCCCGGCCGATACTGGATCGCGCCGGATGCCAGCGTGATCGGCAAGGTCGAGATCGGCGAGGATGTCGGCATCTGGTTCGGCGCGGTGCTGCGTGGCGACAACGAGCCGATCGTCGTCGGCAAGGGCACGAACATCCAGGAAGGCACGATGGTGCATACCGATCCGGCCTATCCGACCACGATCGGCGAAGGCTGCACCATCGGGCATCACGCCATCATCCATGGCTGCACGATCGGCAACAATTCGCTGATCGGCATGGGCGCCACCGTGCTGAACGGCGCAAAGATCGGCAATAATTGCCTCGTCGGCGCCAATGCGCTCATCACGGAAGGCAAGGAATTCCCCGATGGCTCCCTGATCGTCGGCGCGCCGGCAAGAGCGATCCGCACGCTTAACGAGGCCGCGATCGAAGGTCTGCGCCGCTCCGCCAGCAACTATGTCAAGAACTGGCAGCGCTTTGCCCGCGATCTTGAGAGACTAGATTAGAAAACAATCATAAGTGCCTATGGACAGGGAAATAAACCTCTGTCCTAAGCTTACGCTGCGCAGTTGGCGCAATGGCCGCGGATTTCGATGGTCGACTTTTCCGCCTTGAACTTCTGCGATTTCAGCCAGTCCATCAGCCGGTGATCCACCTCGTGATCGTGGAATTCGATTACCTGGCCGCAGCTTTCGCAGATAGCGAAGGCGACGAGGCCGTGGCTGTGGCAATCCTCGTTCGGATGGGCGCAGGCGACGAAGGAATTGATGCTCTCGAGCCGGTGCACCACGCCATATTCGAGCAGCTTGTCCAGAGCGCGATAGACCTGCAGCGGCGCGCGAAAACCCTGATCGCGCAGCTTGTCGAGAATGGTATAAGCGCTTAGCGGCGCTTCCGCCCTAGTCAGGACGTCGAAAACAAGCGTCTGGTTCTTGGTGAGCATCGGAGTCGTCATGATGACTGTCCTCTCTGTTGCGTCGCTGGCGTGCCGGCCCTGCGAACGAGGGGCAGCAGACTGATGATAAACAGGACGAGCGCCGCAACGACGATGGACGGCCCGGACGGCGTATCGTAGCGCAGCGATCCGAAAAGCCCGCCGACAACGGCGATGGCGCCGAGCAGCGAGGCGAAAATCGCCATCGTCTCCGGCGTTGCGGCAAAGCGGCGCGCAGTGGCCGCGGGAATGATCAGCAGCGCGGTGATGAGGAGTATGCCGACGATCTTCATGGCGATCGCGATCACCACGGCCATCAGCAGCATGAAAAGCAGCCTCGCGCGCTCCGGCCGCAGCCCTTCGGCCTCGGCAAGCTCGGGATTGACCGTCGAGGCCAGTAGCGGCCGCCAGAGCCAGACGATCGCCGCCAGCACGAGGATGCCGCCGCCCCAGATCACCGCGATATCGGATTGGCTGACAGCCAGAATGTCGCCGAAGAGGAAGGCGATGAGATCGATCCGCACCCAGCTCATGAAGGCGACGATGACGAGACCGATCGCCAGCGTCGCATGCGAGAGGATGCCGAGCAGCGCATCCGCCGACAATGCCTGCCGCCGCTGCAGGAAGAGCAGCAATATCGAGACGAGGGCCGCGACCGCAAAGACCGAGAGCGTGAGGTTGAGCTGGAACAGCAGCGATAGCGCCACGCCGAGCAAAGCCGAATGCGAGATCGTATCGCCGAAATAGGCCATGCGGCGCCAGATGATGAAACAGCCGAGCGGCCCGGTCGTCAGCGCCAGTCCGACGCCGGCCACGACGGCGCGCAGGAAGAAATCGTCAAACATGGCGCTCTCCCTCGGCATGGTCATGGCCATGATGATCATCGTGATCGTGGTGATGATCGCCGTGCTCGTGATGGTGGTGACCATCGTCGGCCTGACAATTGTCGGTTATCGAACCATCCGCGTGCTGCACGCGGCCATCGGGCAGATGCGTATGGTCGTGATGATGGCTGTAGATCGCCAGGGATTGCGCCGCGCGCGTGCCGAAAAGCCGGACATATTCGGGGCTCTGGCTGACGCTCTGCGGCGTGCCACGGCAGCAGACATGGCCGTTCAGGCAAACCACCGTATCCGTGGCCGCCATGACGACATGCAGATCGTGCGAGATCAGCAGGATGCCGCAGCCTTGCGAATTACGGATCGACTTGATCAAGTCGTAAAGCGCGATCTCGCCGCTGAAATCCACACCCTGTACAGGCTCGTCGAGGACAAGCAGATCGGGCTTGCGGGCAATGGCGCGCGCAAGCAGCGCCCGCTGGAATTCGCCGCCCGAAAGATGCTGCACCTCGGCCTTGGCGAGATGAGCAATGCCGACCGCTTCAAGCGCTGCAAGCAGCTCGCGTTCCGGCAGAGGCCCCGTCAGCGTCATCAATCGCTGCACGCTGAGCGGCAAGGTCCAATCGATGGCAAGCTTCTGCGGGACATAGCCGACCTTCAGATTGGCAATGCGGTCGACATGCCCCTCGTCCGGCTTCAGAACGCCGATCGCCGTCTTGGCGCTGGTCGACTTGCCGGAGCCGTTCGGGCCGATCAGGGTGACGATCTCGCCGCGGTTCACCGAAAAATCGACGCCGCGCACCAGCCAGCGGCCACTGCGGCGGACGCCGACATCATGGAGCGACACCAGGGCTCGGCTCTTGCTGTCGATGGAAGAAAGCATGAAATTTCCAATTGCACTATTGCGCCTTGCTATCGCACACGTTATAGCATAACGCAATTGATGTAATAACATAACATACCCATTCAAGGGCATTTATCGCATGAACGCAGCAAAAGCTTTTCTTCCCCTCGCCGCCACCCTCCTGCTTTCCGGCCTGCTTGCCGGCACCACCGCGACCGCAGCCGATGCACCAAGGGTCGTCGTCTCCATCAAGCCGATCCATTCGCTTGTCGCCGCGATCATGCAAGGGGTCGGCACACCGGATCTGATCGTTGACGGTGCCGCCTCGCCGCATACCTATGCGCTGAAGCCGTCGAATGCCCGCAGCCTCCAGCAGGCACAGGTGGTTTTCTGGGTTGGGCCAGGCATGGAAGCCTTCCTGCAGAAGCCGCTCGCATCCCTCGGCGCCAATGCCACGGTCGTCGAACTCGACGATGCGCCCGGCATCACCAAGCTCAAATTCCGCGAAGGCGGCGCCTTCGAGCCGCATGACGACGGCGACGAAGCGGCCGCCGGAGAAAGCCACACGCACGATCATCATGACCACGATCACGGCGAGTTCGACACCCATCTCTGGCTCGATCCGCATAATGCCAAGGCGATGGTCGCCGAAATCACCACGTCGCTGGTCGCGGCCGACCCCGCTAATGCGCTGACCTATGAAGCAAACCAGAAGGCTCTGAACGACAAGCTCGATGCCCTGGACAGCGAAATCGCCTCGGCCGTCGCGCCGGTGAAGGACAAGCCTTTTATCGTCTTCCACGACGCCTACCAATATTTCGAGCATCGCTACGGCGTGCGCGTTTCCGGCTCCATCACGGTCAGCCCCGAAACCATTCCGGGCGCACAGCGCGTCGCCGAAATTCACAGCAAGGTCGCCGATCTCGGCGCGACCTGCGTCTTCGCCGAACCGCAATTCGAGCCGAAGCTGGTCAATGTGGTGCTGGAAGGCACGCAGGCGAAATCGGGCGTCCTCGATCCCGAAGCCGCAACGCTGCCGCAGGGGCCGGATCTCTATTTCGACCTGATGCGCGGTATCGCAAGCTCCCTGAAAGAGTGCCTCTCCTGAATGAGGCTGTGTAACGCCGAAGGAAGCGAGCCCGATGCTCGCTTTTTTCATCCAAACAAATGTAATGATATTACATTACAGATGAGGTTATCATGAACAAGAAGCTCCCGGTCACCGTCCTCTCCGGTTTCCTCGGCGCCGGCAAGACGACGCTGCTCAACCATATCCTCAACAATCGCCAGGGCCTGCGCGTCGCCGTCATCGTCAACGACATGAGCGAGGTGAATATCGATGCGGCGCTGGTGCGCGATGGCGGCGCCAATCTCTCGCGCACGGAGGAACAGCTGGTCGAAATGACCAATGGCTGCATCTGTTGCACATTGCGCGACGACCTGCTGAAGGAGGTCCGCCAGCTCGCCGGGCAGGACCGTTTCGATTACCTCCTGATCGAATCCACAGGCATCGCCGAACCCCTGCCCGTCGCCACCACTTTCGAGTTTCGCGACGAGGATGGCAGCAGCCTCTCCGACGTCTCCCGACTCGACACTATGGTCACGGTCGTCGATGCCGCCAACCTTCTCGCTGATTATGGATCGACGGACTTCCTTGCCGATCGCGGCGAAACAGCCGGCGACAACGACAACAGGACCATCGTCGACCTGCTGGTCGAGCAGATCGAGTTTGCCGATGTCGTCATTCTCAACAAGGTCGGCTCCGCAACCGCCGGGCAGCGCGACGCGGCCCGCAAGATCATCGTCAGCCTTAATCCGGATGCCCGGTTGATCGAAACTGATTTCGGTGTGGTCGAGCCATCCGAGGTTCTCGGCACGGGCCGCTTCGGCATCGATCGCTCCGAAACCCATCCGCTCTGGTACAAGGAGCTGCACGGCTTCAAGGATCATGTTCCGGAAACAGAGGAATATGGCATCCGCTCCTTCGTCTATCGCGCGAAGAAACCGTTCGACCCCGCTAAATTCCAAGCTTTTCTCAATCGTTCCTGGCCGGGCGTCGTCCGGGCCAAGGGCTTTTTCTGGCTTGCAACCCGGCCCTACTATGTCGGCGAAATGAGCCAGGCCGGCGCGCTGGTCCGCACGAGCAAGATGGGCCTCTGGTGGGCTGCCGTGCCGCAGGATCAATGGCCGCGGGACCCCTCTTTCAAACGCGCCCTCACACCTTATCTCGATCCGATTTGGGGCGATCGCCGCCAGGAACTGGTGTTCATCGGCGCCGATCCGATGAACGAGAAGCAGATTACGGCCGACCTGGATGCCTGCCTCGTCAAGGCCGATCGGTTTACGCCAGAGCGCTGGCGTGACCTGCCCGATCCCTTTGCAAGCTGGAACAGGTTGACGGCATGAAGAAGCCGAAAGTGATCAGGTTTCGCTGTCAATGCTTCGAGTGCGGGAGCGATGATATCCTGGCGCACGACGGATTGCGATCCGCCGCAGCCGAGTCGGGCCGGAGCGACGAAAAATCACGCGAAACGGATCCTCGCCTGAAGGCGGATGTGGTCGGAAAACTGCTGTTTGGGGCCTGAACGCGAGTTCAGGCCACCATCATGCCGGTGGGAACGGCAGTGACCTCATGCATGACGACCAATGCACCGATCACCTCCGACTTGGCGCGGAGCGGAGTGATAGTGCAATGGAGCGCCTTACCCGGCTCGACCTGATGATCCGCCGGGTAAAGGCATTCCACCTTTTCGCCGGCAAAGCAGGCATCGAGCTTCGCCTTCACGCTGCTTTCGAAATAGTCGGAACCGACGAATTCCGAGATATGGCGCCCGACGAGCTCCATCGGTTTCGATTTCAGGAATTCCGAATTGGCCGCGTTGCTGTAGAGATAACGATAGTCCCGCGTGACGACGGCGACGCGATCCGGCAAGCTGTCCAGAATGACATCGTTCAAAACGCCGCCTTCCTCGAATCCCGGCTCATTGTCGAGATCGGTTTTCTCACTCGAAAACGCCCGCAGGGCCTCGCCGGCCGCCTGGTTTGCGCCGCCGAAATAACGGTCGATCAGCACCGAAAGCGAAGCGGAATTGTGCATCACTCGCGACCGATCATCCGCTTCTTCTCGGATGAGATTGTTCATGAACTGGAGCTGCATGTAGATCTCAAGCAGACTCGCGGCCTTGTACGCCAAAATCGCCGCGATAAGTGGCTCCAATTCACGATCAAGTGACGCTACAAGCTCATCGTCGCCAAGTTTTATCGCACGCTGAATCTGATTACATTTCATGGAGAAGGCATGAAAGAGTGCCAGCAAAATTGCCCTCCTGTCCCTGAACACAACAGGACGCAGGGGCCTCGTTTCCCGGCGTTGCCATGCCCAAGGATATTCAGTTTGGTGTCCGCATTCTCACCAAACTTTCTACATTGTGAATTAACATGACTTACCCCCACTTTCAATCCGGATGAACGGAAGTTCTCGGAAAAGGAGAACTTTCTGAAATGCAAGGCTTACCGGAGCAATGACGGCATGAAAGACTGGATGCAAATGTGCGGCATGAATCCGTCGCGCAAGCGCCGGATACGGGCCTAGAAAACGGTTTTCTTGATATTCCAGCGATCATGATACCAGAGCCATTGCTCGGGATTTTCCCTCACCCAGCTCTCGACCTTGTCGTTCAGCATCTGCGCCGTTGCCGTCAGATCGAGGCCACCCGCCTCGTTGCGCGGCATCTCCAGCTTCGGCTCGATTTCCAGCCGGTAGCGATTGCCGGGCAGCCGGATGCAGCGGGTCGGATAGACCTCGCAATTGAACTGGCGCACGAGTTTCGGCAGAAGCGGATTTGTCTTCACGTCCCGGCCAAAGAACCGGGTCTTCAGGCCCTTGCGAAATTTCTGATCGACCAGCACGCCGACACCGCGACCCGCCTCCAATTCCCTCGCAAGGCTGAAGGAGGACCCGGCATGCGACGGCACTAGATTGCCCATGCGTTTTGCACGGAAGTCGAAAACTTTCTTCGCGACATAGGGGTTGTTCGGCGGACGGAACAATACGGTCACCGTCAGACCAAAGGCGGCGCCGGCGACCGGCAGCAGCTCGAAATTGCCGGTATGCCCGGTAAAGACGATGAACGGCCGCGGATTGTCCCTGAGATCGAGGAAGATCGGAATGCCCGAAACCTCGATGCGGCCGGGCTTGTCGCTATGGGGATCGAAATCGAACAGCCGGTCGAGAAAGACGTATTCCGCCGCGAGCCGGCCCATATTGCCCCAGCTTGCGCGCGCGATCTCCTCGATTTCCGCCTCGCTCTTCTCGGGAAAGGCATTGCGCAGATTGGTCAGCATCAGCTGATGCCGGCGCATGCGCGGGCCGATCTTGCGGGTCAGCCGATCGGCAAAATTGATGCCCGCATCCGCCGGAAACAGCTTCAGGAAATTGAGGAATCCGAAAATGACCTGAGCCACCAGCCACTGCCGGAAATTTCTGAGCGCAAGGACGATCCGGGTGATGAAGAGCTTCACGCGGCTCAGTCCATCTTCAGGATGATCTTGCCGAAGATCTGGCGCGATTCCATTCGCTCCAGCGCCCGGTCGATATCACTGAAGCTTACCTCGGTATCAATGACCGGATGGACAAGCCCGCGCGCCATCTTCTGCATGGCATTGGCCATGTTCTCCATGCGGCAGCCGAAGGAGCCAAGCAGCTTCAATTGCTGCTGGAAAAGCATCATGAGATTGATATCGGCCGAAACGCCCGACGTCGAACCGCAAGTGACGAGACGGCCGCCGCGCTTCATGCAGAGCATGGAGCCGGCCCAGGTATCCTTGCCGACATGCTCGAAGACCACGTCGACGCCCTTCTTCTTCGTCAGCTTGCGCACGACACCCTCGAACCGGTCGGTGCGGTAGTTGATGACATGATCGGCGCCCAGCGCCTTGGCCTTCTCGATCTTGTCGTCGGAACCGACCGTGGTGATGACCGTGCAGCCGATCTTCTTGGCAAGCTGGATGGCAGCCGTGCCGATGCCCGAGCCGCCCGCATGAACGAGGATCGTCTCGCCCGGCTCCAGCTTGGCATTGTCGAAGAGCATATGCTCGACCGTGCCGAAGGTTACGGGAGCAAGGGCTGCGCCGATCGCATCGACGCCGGGAGGCGCCGGAACAAGCAGGCGAGCCGGGAGATTGACTTTCTCTTGAGCGAAACCGTCGAGATGGAAGCCGTGCACGCCGCTGACATGTTCGCAGAGATTGTCGCGGCCTTCGCGGCAATGACGGCAAAGACCGCAGGTCCGCGCACCGTAAATGGACACGAGTTGCCCCGGCAGCACGTTGGCGACGCCCGGCCCGATCGCTTCGACGACGCCAGCAGCCTCGGCGCCGATGACCAGCGGCATCTTGCGCTTGGCGAACGCCATGCCGCGCCAACCCCAGACGTCGATATGATTGAGCGCGACGGCCTTGACGCGCAAGGTCACCTCACCCGCGGCCGGAGCATTCGGTTCCGGCAGATCGGTGATCTCAAGTTTGCGGTCGTCGATCAGTTGCAAAGCACGCATGGCAAAGTCCCTCGCCCCTCGGGCGCAGTTATATTCTGTTTTTCAGACGTCCGCTTAAGCCGGTTCAAGCGCCATGACAAGGCTGGCATTCTGACCGCCGAATCCGAAAGAGTTCGAAAGGACGGCATTCACCTGCTTTTCACGCTTCTTGTTCGGCACCACGTCGAGGATGATCGACGGATCCGGATTGTTGTAGTTGATCGTCGGCGGCAGTGTTCCGGTCAGCATGGTCTGCAGCGAGAACACCGCCTCGACTGCACCCGCCGCCGTCAGCGTATGACCGATCATCGATTTGTTCGACGAGACCGGAATGGTCGGAAGCCGCTCACCGAAGACAGCGGACATTGCGCCATATTCCATCTTGTCGTTCTCCGGCGTCGAGGTGCCGTGAGCGTTGATATAGCCGATATCGCTCTCATCCATGCCGGCATCGGCAAGTGCCGCGCGGATCGTCGCGATCGCCGGGCCGCCATCGGGCGAAGACCGGGTGCGATGGAATGAATCGGCCTTGTCGCCGGCGCCCTTCATGATGCCGAGAATCTTCGCGCCGCGCGCAATCGCTGCTTCCAGCGATTCCAGCACCAGGGTCGCCGCCCCTTCGGCGATGACGAAGCCGTCGCGGTCCTTGCTGAAGGGCTTGGAAGCCTTGGTCGGCGGATCGTTCTGGGTCGACAAGGCCGACAGCAGCGAGAAACGGATCAATGCCTCGGCGCTCAGCGAACCATCGGTCGCGACCGTGAGCGCCCGCGAGGTCCGGCCCTGGCGAATTGCCTCGATGCCGAGCTGGATTGCCGTCACGCCCGATGCACAGGCCGTCGATAGCGTCACCGGCAGGCCGCGCGTGCCAAAGCGGTCGGCAAGCCGTTCGGAAATGGCGCCGAAAAGTGCTGCTTCATGGAAAGCCGGATCCGGACGCTGGCGCATGGCGGCGAGGAAGCGCTCATAGGCGTCACCCTGATGATCGGCCGGCGGCGAGCGGTCGGCGAGCGCGAAACGCGCGCTCCATTCCGGCTCGATCGGCGGCGCGGCCAGGAAGAGCGGCGCGTCGAAATCGCCCGAAAAGCCGGCCTGAGCCAGAGCTTCGATAGTCGTTTCGCGGGCAAAGGCGTAGGAGCGCTCGACGGCGTTCGGCACCGGAATATCGATGAAATCCACCGTGCCGGCGATACGCGTCGAAAGCCCGTCCGTTGGGAAGCGTGTAATGTCGTGAATGCCTGATGTGCCGGACGAAAGCGCGTTCCAGTTATCCTGCAGGCCCTGCCCCAGCGACGTGATGATCCCCATGCCTGTGACGGCAACGATCGGACGTCCGAGATGATCCTTGTAAGCGGTCATATCCTGCTCCTCACGCTTCAGCGGAAAGTACGGCGATGCCTTCACCGCGCGAATGGCCGACGGTCGTTACCACCGCTTTGCGCGCACCCGTCGCCATCGGCTTTTCGTGGCCGGCATCGAACGGCGGAACCTTGGCCTGGTTGGCGAGGGCAAGTGCTGCGAAGGCGAGCCCGAGCGGAAACTGGCTTTCCAGTCCGTGGCCGGAAACGCCGGAATAGGCGCGGATGGCCGAGCCCGGAAGCTGCGCCTCGAGCACGGTTTTTTCGCGCTGGGCCAAATCGGGGATTGCCGTCGTGCCGGAAAAGACGACCGTCGCGTCGCCGGACACCTGCCTGGCAGGCGCCAGCAGGCGCTCCAGCCGCGCTTCGAACTTGCCCTCGTCGCGACGACCGCGATCGCCCTCGACTGCATCGATGGTTGCATAGATATGCGCGCCGCGGCCCTCGGCATGGGCACGCGATTCAAGAACGAGGAACGCGCTCAGCGATCCCATGATCATGCCGCGGTCTTCCGGCTTGCGCGACCAGACGGGATGCCAATCACCCTGAGCGTGGGCATTGATCGCCTCGATCAGCAGGATCATGTCCAGGCGTTCAGCAGAAAAGGCGCCACCCACGAGAGCATGGCTCGATTCGCCCGACTTGATGCGATGAAAAGCAGTCTCGACGGCGGAAATGCCGGCGGCTTCCTCACCCATGAAGGTGCGCGACGAGCCCGTCACCTTGTGGACGATCGAAATGTTGCCGGCAAGCAGGTTGGAAAGCTGCGCCAGGAACAAGGTCGGCCGCAGTTCGGTCGTCAGCTTCTCGTTTAGAAGCAATTCGCGGTCGTTGCGCTTCAGGCCTTCGTTGACGATCAGCGTATCGACATTGGTGTCGCGCTCGCCACCACCGGCGGCAACGATCATGTCCATGGTGCCGCAGGCTTCCAGATCATCCTTGAAGCCTGCATCGTCGAGAGCAAGGCCCGCGGTGAAGACGCCGATGCGCTGCCAGTTTTCCATCTGGCGCTGATCGCCCCGCTTTGGAATCTGCTGCGACCAATCGATCTCAGGCAGCGGATGCACGGGATAGGGCTTGAACTTCTCGGTTTCGACGATGGTCGGCGGCGCCTTGTCCGCCTTCAAAAGGGCGACATGCGCATCCTTGCCGACGCCCTGACAGGTAACGACACCGATACCCGTGATCACCACATCATTCTGAGCCTTGCTCATTCATCAATCCTCTTCGAATGCGGCGGCGCCGAACAAGCCGGCAGCATCAACCGTTGGCGGCGATAGCGTCGAGAAGCCCGACTTCGCTCGCCCGCTTGCGCACGATATCGCCGAGCGGCAACTCATTAAACGGCATGGTCCGCAGCTTCAACTGCGCATCGCAGACCTTCTTTCCGGCGATCGTGATGCGCGCCTTGGTGACGGCGAAGCCCGAACCGTCGTGCTCAAGTTCGGCCTCGATATCAAGTTTCGCTTCCGGCTCGACGAAGGTCCGCATCTTGGCGCCATCCACCGACATCAGGAATGGCATATAGGCAAATTTCGTCGCGGCAAGCACGAGCATGCCCGAGGCCTGCGCCATTGTTTCGATCAGCAGAACACCCGGGACGAGCGGCATGCCTGGGAAATGGCCTTCGAAAACCGGGCTTTTCGCCGGAACGACGGAATGCGCCTTCAACAGGCCCTTGGACAGATCGACGGATTCGACCCTGTCGATCATCTGGAAATATTCCAGCAGCATCAACGCCTCCGCTCCAACCCGATAACGCAGGATGCGCCGGGCGGGATACGCTATTTAAGAATGAAACCGCCCGGCCGCCATATTCAGGGGCGGCTGGGCGTCAAAAAAAAGCAAGGATGTTGCTCAGCCCTTGGCGGCGCGCAATTCATCGATCTTGGCACAGAGATTCTTCAGCACGAAATACTCTTCGGTCGAGACCTTGCCTTCGTTGACTTCCTGCGTCCACTTCTCGAGCGGGATCTTGATGCCGAACTCCTTGTCGATAGCGAAAACGATATCCAGGAAGTCCAGGCTGTCGATGCCGAGGTCGTCGATCGTGTGGCTTTCCGGGGTGATCGTGTCACGATCGATTTCGCTGGTTTCAGCGATGATGTCGGCAACTTTGTCAAATGTAGCAGTCACTGCCCATACCTCTTGAAATAATAATTCACCCCCTCATAGGCAAATCCATATCAAAAGCCAATGGTTTCCGCCAGAAACTCCGGCAATTTGGCGAAGCACTGTTGCGCAAACAGCAAAGTGACAATCGCGTCACAATTGCGGGATCAAGGGCGACATGCGCGAGATGCGGCAGCGTTGCGGCCACAGCGAAGCGAAAGGCTTGCCGCGTTACGGCGCTAGTCGCTGATCACGATACGGGTATTGTGAAGCCCCACATCCGATGCCATCGCGAAGAACGTGGCGGCGTTGCGCGTATCGAGCCGCACGCAACCATGCGATGCCGGCCGGCCAAGTCGCCTCACCTCGTAAGTACCGTGAACGGCATAGCCGCCGTTGAAGAACACGGCATAGGGCATCGGTGCATCGTCATATTTCTTCGAGCGGTGATCCCTGGACAGCCATTTGGCGGTGTAGGAGCCGAGAGGCGTCACATAGCCCCTGCGAGCTGTCGATACCCGCCAGCGATATTTGAAAGCCCCATCCTCGGAAACGGTCATTGTTTGCGATCGAAGATCGATCACCGCAAGAACGGTTCCGGCATGAGCCGAAACGGCATGAAATTGCATGAACAGACATGCCGTTGCTATGAGTGCGACACGCTTCATCTTGTCCCCTCCGACTGTTTGCTTCCTTCTGAAGCAATTCAGACGATGGGAGAGTCTATCGCTATACTGATTATACCAAATTAATACATATAGTGAGCGATTGCTTAATTTAGGGGCGCTCACAGCAGCAGCAGAAATCCCAAAAAGGCGAGAAGCGTCAGCATCGAGCATGCGGAATAGAAGATGGAAATGCCGGCTTCGATATCGCTGACGGTGGCGGTGTCGCGGCCTGAGCCGTTGATCATCGGTTCGCGCACGAGTTCCCCGCCATAGATTCGCGGACCGGCAAGCTGAATATCAAGCGCGCCTGCCATGGCCGCCTCCGGCCTGCCAGAATTGGGCGAACGGTGCAGCCCACCATCCCGGATAGCGATGCGGATCGCGTTTCCAAGCGCGGCGATTCCTCGCTTGACCAGCGCTCCGGCGGCAATCAGCAGGATTGAGAGCCGTGCAGCCGGCCAGTTGGCAATATCGTCCAGGCGCGCGGCGGCACGACCGAAATCTATATAAGTCTCGGACTTATGGCCGATCATCGAATCGGCGGTATTGAGCATCTTGTAGAAGAACAAGCCCGGCAGGCCGAAAACGCCATACCAAAGAGCCGGAGCGACGACCCCGTCGGAAAAGTTCTCGGCGAGGCTTTCGATGGCCGCGCGGCAAATCCCAGGCTCGTCCAGCGTCTCTGGATCGCGGCCGACGATGCGCGAGACGGCAAGCCGTCCGCCTTCCAGGCCGTCGGTGCGCAGCGCCCGCGAAACCTCTTCGACATGATCGCCAAGGCTTTTCTGTGCCAGGAAAACCGCCACGAGTATCGCTTCGACCAATATGCCGAGCCAGCCGAAGAAGGCGAGAAATCCGTGAATGGCCCAGCCGGCGATGGCAGCTCCCGCAAGCAGCGCGATGATCGACATGACCCCGTTGCGGCGGCGAAGCGCTCCGGGCAGGTGCTTTGCATTGAACCGGCCATCGAAATATGAAATCGCCTTGCCGAACAGCACGACCGGGTGCGGAAAGCGCTCCCACAACCAATGGGGATCGCCGACGATGCGGTCGAGCAGCAAGGCAAGGACCAGAATGAGCAGATGTTCGTCGGCGGTCATGTCGAATATTCCTCTAGTGCCCCGGCGAGTCTGCGATCCGCCTCTTCATGCGGAGCAAGACCGAAGCGCAGCCAATTGCGCGCATAATCGAACTTGCGAACCAGAATATGGTGGCGGCAGAGATGGGTATATATGCCCTCGGCGCGGTCGTCTGCAACAAGCGCAAACAACATCGCGCCTCCCGCAACATTGAGATGCGACCGACGCAGAACTGCTTCGAGAGCGGCGTGGCGCTCAAGAATGCGATTGCGGATGTAACTTGTGTCGCTTTCCATGAGGGACGCCGCGATCGAAAGCGCCGGCCCGGACACCGCCCAGGGGCCGAGCCAATCCTCGAAACGGCTCATGATCGCGGCCTCGGCAATCACGAAGCCTAGTCGCAGACCGGCCAGGCCGAAAAATTTTCCGAAGGAGCGGAAGATGATGAGATTCGGCATCGAGGCGGCAAAAGGCGCCATGCTTGCCGCCGGCTCGATATCGCCGAAAGCCTCGTCGACCAAAAGGATGCCGTCGTGCTGGCGCTGCCTTTGATGCAGATCCCGCAGCTGCTCGATAGGCAGCGTCCGTCCGTCAGGATTGTTGGGATTGACGGCAACGACCAGCCTGTCATCGGCGGTGAGCTCGGCGATCGTCGATACCTGCCGAACCCGCAGGCCCGCGAGCGTGAAGGCGCGCGCATATTCGCCATAGGTCGGGGAGAGGATCGCGACGCTGCCCCCGGGCACGAGCCTCGGAAGCAATTGAATGACCGACTGCGTGCCGGGAACCGGCAGGGGCAGAATATCGCCACTGCGATAATAGCCCTTCGCC
Organism: Rhizobium sp. CCGE531; assembly: GCF_003627795.1. NCBI lineage: Bacteria > Pseudomonadati > Pseudomonadota > Alphaproteobacteria > Hyphomicrobiales > Rhizobiaceae > Rhizobium > Rhizobium sp. CCGE531. Next base: position 2,347,262 of record NZ_CP032684.1, read on the forward strand.
GCCGCTCGCGCCCGCTCCTGCAAGTGCTGATCCGGCAGCCGATGCCATGCCGCGACGGGAATTTCGGGTAACGGCACGGGATTGGGGTTGATACCCGTCGACAGATCCAGCCATTCCTCCGGACGTCCGCCATATTGCCGTGCCGCCGCGGTAATGCCGCCGCCATGGATGATCCTGCTCGTCATGCTGCGTCACCGGCAAGATCGATCAGGTGCATATAGGAACCCGCGACATTGGCGCGCTGCAGACCGGCAGCGCCCAGATCGGCATCGAGCGCATCCCTGACCGCAAACAGGCGATCCGCCTTTCCTTCCGATACAATGGTCGAATAATGAAACTCATGCGCCGTCATCGGCTTGTCGAAGAAGGAGCCGGCAAGCGGCACGACGCGCCGATAGCCGAGATGACGCTGCCGCTTTTCGTAGCTGGTGACGACAGGCAATAAGCCGAGCATCCCGTGACGGGTGCCCGCCGCATCCACTAGCCCCTCGCCGAGCACCATGTACCCGCCGCACTCACCATAGATTCGTACTCCGTGCCCGGCCGCAGCCTTCATGCCATCCTGGAAATGCCGAGCAGCAGCAAGCTTTTCGGCGTGCAATTCCGGATAGCCGCCCGGCAGATAGATGGCATCGGCATCGCCCGAAGGCGCCTCATCCGCAAGCGGTGAAAAGAAGGAAATCTCCGCCCCTCGGCGCCTCCAGCCGAGCAGCATATGCTCGTAGCAGAAAGCAAAGGCTATATCCCGCGCCACGGCAATGCGCTGACCAAACGGCATCAGCCGCGCAATATTCGCCACCGACGGACGGACGACATGCTGCTGCGCCGCCCGCAGGAGCAGTTCGAAATCGCAGACCTTCGACACGACCTCAGCGGCCGCTTCGATGAAAGGCTCCAGCGCGCCATGCTCTCCCGCCTGCACCAGCCCGAGATGCCGCTCCGGCAATGCGAGGCTGCTGTCGTTGCGGATAACGGCGACGACGGGCATGCGCACCGCATCCAGCGCCTGACGCAGCATCCGCTCGTGCCTGTCGCTGGCGACGCGATTGAGGACCACACCGGCAATGCGGATATCGGCGCGGAAATTGGCAAAGCCGCTGACGACCGCCGCGACCGATTGCGACATGCGCGAGACATCGACAACGAGCACGACGGAAAGGCCGAGCAAGGCAGCGAGATCGGCCGGCGTTCCCGTGCCGTCGGCCGCGCCGTCGAAGAGGCCCATCATTCCTTCGATGACGAGCATCCGCCCGCCGGCCCGATGAAGCGCCGAATTGGCGGAAATGAGCTCGGCGCGCATGGCCCAGGGGTCGAAATTGAGGCAAGGCGATCCGACCGCCGCCGCGTGGAAGGCGGGATCGATGTAATCCGGTCCGGCCTTGCCGGATGCGACCGCAACACCCCTGTTTCGCAATGCTCGCAGCAGACCAAGCGTGAATGTGGTCTTGCCGGAGCCTGATGAGGGTGCCGCGATCAGAAGGCCGCTCATGCCGACACCTTGCGTCCGCTCTCGCCGGGCCTTTCGGTAGCCGGCAGCAGCTCTCGGCCGGAAAGCGCGCCAAGCCAATCGAGCGACGGCCGCAATTTCACCACCTCGCCGACGACGACGATGGCCGGCGGCTCTAGGCCGGATGCTTCGACATCGCCAGGCGCTCGCCCGAGTGTCGTCTCCAGCACCCGTTGGGAAGGTGTGGCGGCATTGCAGACGAAGGCAACAGCTTCATCCGCCGAACGGCCAGCCGCGATGAGATTGGCGCTGATCTGGGCGATATGCTTCATAGCCATATACATGACGATGACGGGTGATCCCCTGCCGATCGCCTCCCAATTGATGGCGTCCGGCACAACGCCGGACGAATCATGGCCGGTGAGGAAGGTGACGGCATGGTTGACGTCGCGATGGGTGACGGGAATGCCGGCATAGGCCAAGCCGCCGATCCCAGCCGTAATGCCAGGCACGATGCGGAAGGGAATGCCGTGCTCGACCAGCGTCAAAGCCTCCTCGCCGCCACGCCCGAAAACGAAGGGGTCGCCCCCCTTCAAGCGCAGCACGCGCTTGCCCGAACGCGCCAACTCCACCAGCCGCAAAGAAATGTCGCGCTGCTTGGCCGACGGCTTGCCGCCGCGCTTGCCGGCATATTCCAACACTGCGCCCGGGCGGGCGAGCTTGAGGCAATCCTCATTCACGAGTGCGTCGTGCACGATGATGTCAGCCTCCGCCAGCCCTTTGGCGGCCAGCAGCGTCAAAAGCCCCGGATCGCCCGGCCCGGCGCCTACGAGCCAAACGGAGCCCGGCTCCAAGACCGGCAGCGTGGAAAAAGCGGTATCGTTCATCCCATGTGTCCTATGCCCGGATGGCTGAAATTGCAACGTTGAGAACGGGATAAGACAGTCGCAGCCTGACGTCGTTCCATGGCGGATAGTATGCGACGGAAGGTCTGAAATGCGGCGATGGCGCGCTATGGGCTTTGCCAGCGGCGACAGATCGCTAGAAAACGAGCGGCGGAGCGCTCCAGCGTCCGGATTCAACATCTCAGGACATTCGAGTATCTATATGAAAAAATGATAAAATACAGCTCCACCGGAGCGGGAACGCGAAGGGAGCGACACCACTCCCTTCGCATGGGTCTCAGTGCTTGACCTTGCCCACGATCACGTCGCGGATCAGATCGATAACCTGCTGCGAGCGAATGCCGGTGCAGACGATCTGGCTCGGCAGATTGTCCCAATCGCCCGGCGGGAAGTGACGACCGTCCGGCTTGACGATCGTCTGGCCGTCGGCAATGCCGCCGCAGACGACGCGGACCGAGCCCTCGATCGTGTCGAACAGCTCAGGCGCGACGACATAAACGCAGGCGCAGCTGTCGTGCACCATCATGCCGTCCTCGACGGCATGCTTGTAGAAATCGATATAGGACTGCGACAGATCCGACAACAACTGCACCGAAGGCCCGCCGTCCCTCGCCATATCGGCCAGATAACCGCGGCTCATGGTCGTCACCGCCGTCACGTCGAGACCGACCACAACGACCTTCCAGGCTGCCGTCATGACGAAATCGGCCGCTTCCGGATCGCCATGAATATTGGCCTCGGCCACCGGCGAAACATTGCCCGGCACATAGAAATTGCCGCCCATGATCACGACGCCCTTCACGAGCGGAGCGATCTCGGGATCATGCTTCAGCGCCAAGGCCAGATTGGTCATACGGCCGACGGCGACAAGCGTCACCTCGCCCGGATTGGCGCGAACCGTGTCGATGATGAACTGATAGGCGGGCCGCGGATCGGCCGTCAGGTCGATCGTCTCGGGCACCTCGATGTCGCCGAGGCCGTTATGACCGTGAACCATCGTCGGCCACGGACGCTCATGCCGAGAAGGGTCGAAAGTAACGCTGGCGCCACGCGCCACCGGGCAGTCAATATTCCATTCGCGCTTGAGGAACAGCGCATTGCGGGTCGTCGTATCCACCGAGGCGTTGCCGAAAACCGTGGTTATGCCGAGAAGGTCGATATCCGGGTGACGATGCAGAAAGAGAAGCGCCATGGCGTCGTCAACGCCCGGATCGGTATCGTAAATGACCTTATGCATGATTTATCCTTACCAACATACTGAATAAGCTTGATCTTTCGGAAACGTTCATCATCACGGATCGCGCTTGAACTACCGGCATACACGAGAACCGCCGATGGGGAAATGCCGCCGCGATCTCCTATGAGCCATTTGTGAGATTTGCGTGGCGAATTCGACGTTCAGGCGATCCTGGCGATCGCCGCCGTCGCAAAACTGGATTTGATCTTCGGGAGCACAAGCTCGGAATCAGGTCCGGCCGCCGCAAGCGCCGCCGCCTCCGCAACGCCGTGACAACCGACATGGGCGAAGACGAGTTCGGATGGGTTCTTCAGCCTGGGTGTCTCCCGCTCCAATGCAGCCGCCTTGAAAAAGCGGACCGGCAGACGAAAATGCGTGGCGGTCTCAAGGATGGCGGGCTCATCCATGCGCGTATCGATCGAGACGACGGCCAGAACCTCTTCGCTCCCGATTCCAGCCTCCTGAAAGGCTCTTTCCGCAAGCATGCGCACATCGTTCCAATCGGTGCCGCGCTCGCAACCGAGCCCAAGAAGATAGCGGCGGGTGGAATTGGCATAAGTCGTCATATTCGCTCCCAACAGCGTCAACCGATATCACAGCTGTAGCGAGCGCCTTTCGGCGCGTCAATTTCGCTTGGTGTGTCCCGATAGCAATTGCCTTGTGGCGAGCGAAGTGCCAGAAGGCCGCTGATTTCCCGCCCCAGAATTCCGTTCCAGAGTGCCCCCCTTGTACGAGATCACATTTCAGGTCCTGCTCCTGCTGTTTGCCGCCGCATTCTTTGCCGGCTTTGTTGATTCGATCGCAGGCGGCGGAGGGCTGATTACCGTGCCCGCGATGCTACTCGCAGGCATTCCGCCGCTGCAGACACTCGGTACGAACAAGGTGCAGTCCATCTGCGGCGCGGCCTCAGCCACGATCGCCTATGCCAGGCAGGGACATGTGGAGCTTCGCGAGCAACTTCCGATGGCCGCAATGGCTGTCATCGGAGGCATGCTCGGCGCATTGCTGGCAACAGTCATGCCGAGCCAAGTCCTGCGCGTCACCCTGCCCTTCCTGCTGATCGCCATCGCGCTCTATTTCGCCATCAAGCCCAATCTCGGCGATGTCGAAAAGCATCGGCGCATGACCGCGGGCCTCTTCGGCGTGACGCTCGTGCCCCTCATCGGCTTTTATGATGGCGCATTCGGCCCAGGCACGGGCTCGTTCCTGATGCTCGCCTTCGTGACGCTTGCCGGCTTCGGCCTTCTAAAGGCGACAGCCCATACGAAGCTGCTCAATTTCGGCTCGAATCTCGGCAGCCTGATCGTCTTCATCTTCTCCGGCGCCATCCTTTGGAAAATCGGCCTGACGATGGGGCTCGGCCAGTTTCTCGGCGCACAGATCGGCTCGCGGCTTGCCATGCGGATCGGCGCCAAGCTGATCAAGCCGCTGCTGGTCGCCGTCTGCATCGCCTTCGCGGTCAAGCTGCTGGCGGATCCCACTCATCCTGTCAGAATCTGGCTCGGACTGTAAGATACAGGCATTCCGGTCGATGTCATTCAGTTGGAACTCGCAATCGAATCCTTCTTTCCCGCAAACCGACAGACCGCAGAAGGCGATGCTGCCGGCTAGCTGAAAACCCCGGCTGTCGATCAGAACTCGACGCCCGGCTGCCCCTTGATGCCGGAGCGGAAGGGATGCTTGATCAATTCCATTTCGGTAACGAGATCGGCGATCTCGATCAGCTCTTCCTTCGCGTTGCGGCCCGTCAAGACCACATGCGTCATGTAGGGCTTCTCGTTCCTGAGGAATTCCAGCACGTCGTTGATGTCAAGGTAATCGTAGCGCAGCGCGATATTGATCTCATCCAGCAGCACCATGGAATTCCGCTCGTCGCGGATCAGCTCCTTGGCCTTTTCCCACGCGGCAGAAGCCGCCGCCACGTCGCGAGCGCGATCCTGCGTCTCCCAAGTAAAGCCTTCGCCCATCGTGTGGAACTGGCAGAGGTCGGAGAAATGCTTTTCGATCAGGTCGCGCTCGCCAGTCCACATGGCGCCCTTGATGAACTGCACGACGGCGCTGGGCTTCCCATGGGCGATGTGGCGGAAGATCATGCCGAAAGCAGAAGAGGATTTTCCCTTGCCCTTGCCGGTATGGACGATGATCAGGCCCTTCTCATCGTTCTTGGTCGCCATGATCTTGTCACGCGCGGCCTTCTTCTTGGCCATCTTGTCGGCGTGCCGGGCATCGTCGTTCTTCGGGGCATCCGCGCCGGTTTCGGCCAATTCGTCGCTCATTGCATTCTCCCTGATATGATCGATTTCTGTGCCAGCGGCCCGCCGCGCCAGAGGTAGAGAGCGACAAGCGGCTGATCCTCTGTCCGCATGGCATGGCGGATGTTCGAGGGGTGATGGATGATCTCACCCGACCAGCGCGGCAGGAACGGCTGGGCATCCTTGCTCCACAGCGAGCCATCGGTCAGAGGGATATAGATCTCCTCGGCCTCATGGTGATGATCCGGATAATGCACGCCGGGGCCGAGCAGCAGGAAGCCGCCGGCCATCTCGTCGCTTGCGAAATGCCCTCGTGTGCCGAAAAGCTCGACCCAGCCATATCGCTGCAGGAAATCCGCGCCGAAGTCTGTGATGCTGTAGGTCTGCGCCCAATGCAGCATATCCACCGCATTCGAGAGCTCGTTAAAAAGAGCGCCTTCCGCCCCGTTGACCGGCCGCTCAAGTTCCCGAAGATAAGCGACGACAGGCAGATCGTGCGCCGCAAGCAACCGCTCTTCAGCCGGCCAGCGAAAGCCCTCGATGAAATGCCGCAGCAGCAGATCGCTGCGCGACAGGAGATAGTCACGAAACGCAGTAAGAAGTTCGTCGACCGCGCTCATGCCGCCGTCTCCTTGCCCTTATCCAGGCTTTCCAGATCGAAGCGCGCCGAATTGCTTCTCGGCGTCCAGAGCTTACGATCGATCGCCTCCAGTAAGCGCTCCCGCATGTCCCGAAGTGCTGCCGGGTTCTTCTCCGCCATGAAATCGCGCACGCTCTGATCGACGACGAAGGCTTGGTAGACGGCCTCGAAATGATGATTGCCGACAGCGCCCGTCGTCGCCGCAAAGGCAAAGAGATAGTCCACTGTTGCGGCGATCTCGAAGGCGCCCTTGTAGCCATGGCGCATAATGCCCTCGATCCATTTGGGATTGACGACGCGCCCGCGCACCACCCGGCCGATCTCCTCTTCGAGGGAACGGATCACTGGCTTTTCCGGCCTCGAATGATCATTGTGATAGATCGAGGGACGTGTGCCACCGAGCTGCTCAGCCGCCGCCGCCATGCCGCCCTCGAACTGATAGTAATCGTCGCTGTCGAGCAGGTCGTGCTCGCGATTGTCCTGGTTCTGCACGACCGCCTGGATCGAGCGCAATCGCTCCTCGAAGACGCCGCGCTCGGCTCTGCCTTCCTCACCCGCGCCATAGGCATAGCTGCCCCAGACGAGATAGGCCTCGGCCAGATCGGCGCGCCGCTCCCATCCCTTCTCATCGATGAGCGCCTGCAGACCGGCGCCATAGGCCCCGGGCTTAGACCCGAAGACGCGATAGCCGGCTCTGCGGCTGGCGGAGGCCTTGTCGAGGCCGGCTGCTTCAAGCCGCGCGATCTCGCCGCGCATGCGCGCCGCAATCGGATTGTCGGCCGCATCCTCATCGAGCATGCCGACGGCACGGATTGCCTTGTCGAACAAGGCGATCTGCTCGGGAAAGGCGTCGCGGAAGAAGCCGGATATGCGCAGCGTGACGTCCACACGCGGCCGCCGCAGCATGGCCGGCGGTATGATCTCGTAGCCGGTGACGCGGCGCGAGGTCATGTCCCAGACGGGCTTGACGCCGATCAGCGCCAGCGCCTGCGCGATATCGTCGCCGCCCGTGCGCATGTTCGACGTGCCCCAGGCCGTCAGGCCGAAGGAAACGGGCCATTCGCCATGGTCCTGAACGTAGCGGCGGATCAGCAATTCTGCCGATTTGCTGCCAAGTTCATAGGCCGCCGGCGTCGGCACGGCGCGGCTGTCGACCGAATAGAAATTCCGCCCCGTCGGCAGAACATCCGGCCGGCCCCGCGTCGGCGCGCCGGAGGGGCCGGGAGGTACGAAACGGCCGTCGAGGCCTTTGAGCAAGGCCGCGATCTCGGCATCGCCGCAGGCGAGGATGGAAGGCTGGAGCTTTGAGGCAATCTCGCCAAGGACCATGCGAGTGTTGGGCCAACTCTCGGGGCAGGCTATTTCACCATCCACGAGTTTTGCGGCCAGGAGTTCGATGCGCTCGACGGTATCGCCCTGGGTACGCCACGGAAAGTCCGAGACATCTTGGAGGATTGAGGGACGTTGGTCGGTCCATTCGGCGGCCATATCGCAATCCAAAGGATCGAATGGTTTGTGTGGAGAGATACCCCCCTCTGTCAGCTTCGCTGACATCTCCCCCACAAGGGGGGAGATTGGAGGGAGGGTGCCGCTCTGCTTTCCCGAATTTTTACTGACGACATCAGCAGATTCGATAATCATTTGAGGCGATGTCGTGCCGCGCGCCACCAATCTCCCCCCTTGTGGGGGAGATGTCGCGAAGGCGACAGAGGGGGGTGTCACACTCTCCACACCCGATAAGCTTTCCACACTCCCCCACGCATCCCGCGCAATCGCCCGCTGCAAACTCTGATCACCGCCCTCGCCCAATCCACGCGGCACTCGTGCCAGCGCCACCGTCAAATCCGTCAGCAGCCGCCCGGAAGGCGAAACGCCGAAGATGTGCAGGCCGTCGCGGATCTGCATTTCCTTGAGGTCGCAGAGATAGGCGTCGAGCTTGCGCAATGCCTCGTCTTCGCCCTCGCCCTTGGCGATGCCGGCATCCTCATCGAGGCCGATATCGGCGACGAGATCGAGGATCTGCTTGCGTAAAAGACGGATGCGGCGCGGATCGCCGCCCGAGGCCTCGTAATATTCGTCGACCAGCGCCTCGAGATCCTTCAGCGGACCGTAGCTTTCGGCGCGCGTCAGCGGCGGCGTCAGGTGATCGATGATGACGGCGCTTGTCCGGCGCTTGGCTTGCGTGCCCTCGCCGGGATCGTTGACGATGAAGGGATAGAGGTTCGGCAACGGCCCGATGATCGCTTCAGGGTAACAATTTTCCGACAGCGCCAACGCCTTGCCCGGCAGCCATTCGAGATTGCCGTGCTTGCCCATGTGGATCACCGCATGCGCATCGAAGGAGCGGCGCAGGAAGGCATAGAAGGCGAGATAGCCGTGCGGCGGGACGAGATCGGGAGAGTGGTAGCTTTCCTTCGGATCGATGTTGTAGCCCCGCGCCGGCTGGATGCCGACAAGCACATCGCCGAAGCGGGCGAACGGCAGGGCAAAGCCGCCCTCCAGAGCGTAGGGGTCCACTTCCGGCTCGCCCCAGCGCGCCGTGATCTCATCCTGAATCTGTTTGGGAAGCGACGAGAAGAAATCCTTGTAGTCGCTGAAGGAAAGCCTCTCGCGAACCACGCGGCCGTCATGACCAGAATTTGTAGGCCCCTCCGCCAGGTGCCGCATCAGCGCATCGCCGTCGGCAGGCAGATCGGCAACACGATATCCCGCCTCCGGCATTGCCTTCAGCACCTCGATCGTACCGGCGGGCGTATCGAGCCCAACGCCATTGCCAAGACGACCATCGCGATTGGGATAATTCGCCATGACGAGCGCGACGCGGCGATCGCCGGGCGGCGTATTGCGCAGCAGCGCCCAATTAGCAGCCAGCCGCGCCGTATAGCGCATGCGATCCTCGAGCGGTTCGCTGGCAACGATGTTGGCCTCGACCCGTTCGTCATAGCGGGCCGCAGCCTTGAAGGACACCGCGCGGGCAAGAACACGCCCATCGACTTCGGGCAGAGCCACGTTCATGCCAAGATCGCGAGCCGAGAGCCCCTGCGAGGATGCCTCCCAGGCTTCCTTGGACGAAGCCGAGAAAATGGCCTGAAGGACGACGGCTTCACCGGTTTCAAGAACCGTCGGCTGACGATCGGCACCCGGTGCCGAAACGGCAAAGCCCGTGGAGTTGATGACGACACCCGGCTTCAACTCGGTAAAGACACTTTCGAGAATGCCGACCGACACGGCATCCTTGAGACTATAGGCAAAGACCGGCAGGGGCCGCATACCCTCGGCGATGAGAGCCTCTATCATCGCTTCGACGGGTTTGGTTTCGCCGCTCTGTACGAGAGCGCGGTAGAAAGAAATAGCGACCGTCGGGGGTTCAAATCCCTCCTCCGCTACCATCGAAGCTTTGGAAACCCTCCACCATTCCTCGACGCCGATCACACCCCGGCCCGGCCACCAGATACCCGCTTTCATCAAGGGCACGGCTGGCATTGGCTTATCGGCGCCCGACAGCATCGCCTCGGCATAGGCGAGAAATGCCCTGGAATTCGTCTCGCCGCCCTCGATCAGATAGGACCAGAGCGCGTTGAGATCATCGAGAGCGACGTTGGAGAATGGCGTCAGGCCGGGATCGGGTTTCGAGTCTCCCGGCAGCACCGCAATCAACGCCCCCTGACGCGCCGCACAGGCATGCAGTGCTTCCAGCGCATAATGGAAGTAGCTCGCTCCACCCAGCGCCCGCACGATGATGAGCTTCGCATGATGGGCCGTCCTGTCGATATAGGTATCGACGGACATCGGATGCTTGAGGCTCATCAGGCTTGCAAGCCTCAAGGAACAGCCGCCCTCGCCGTGGGCTGCGGCAATCGCCGCAAGCTCGGTGTCGGCCGCCGACAGAAAGAGGATATCGCCTGGCGACTGGCCGAGATCGATCGCCTCTTCGCCGTCGCTGATCGTTCCCTTTTGGGCTAGGAGGAGATGCATGAACTTGCCTTAGACCAAAGCTTCGATCGCCTTGCGCACGATCGTCTCGTCCATCTCGTGCAGGCCGATCACCACGAGCCGAGTCGCGCGTGCTTCGCCCGGTGTCCAGGCGCGATCGAAATAGGTGTCGATGCGGCTGCCGACGGCCTGAAGCTGCAGGCGCATGGGCTTGCCGGGGACATCGACGAAGCCCTTGAGGCGCAGCACGTCATGTTCCGCGATCACGCCTTTCAGCGCATCGATGAAGGCCGCCGGATCAGCAATCGGGCCGAGTTCGACAACGAAGCTGTCGAACTCGTCGTGATCGTGCGGCGTGCCGTCCTCATGCTCCAGCTCGTGATGGGATTTGCGGTTGACGATATCGTCTTCGGTGCCGATGCCGAGGCCGAGCAGGATGGCGGCTGGCACATCGCCGTTCTTCGCTTCGATGATCGTCGGCTTGCGGGCGGTGCGCGAGGCAACCTCGGCGCGGACGCGGCCGAGACCGGCAACATCGATCAGATCGGTCTTGTTGAGCACGATCAGATCGGCACAGGTCAACTGGTCCTCGAAAAGCTCCTCGATGGGGCTTTCATGATCGAGCGAATCATCCTCGACACGGGCAGCCTCGATAGCGTCGTGATCGTCGGCAAAGCGCCCGGCGGCGACGGCGGCGCTATCGACGACGGTGATGACGCCGTCGACGGTGACGTGGGTACGAATATCGGGCCAGTTGAAGGCGGCGACCAGCGGCTGCGGCAGCGCGAGGCCCGAAGTCTCGATGACGATGTGATCCGGACGCGCATCGCGCTCCAGCAGCTTCGTCATGGTTGGGATGAAATCGTCGGCAACCGTGCAGCAGATGCAGCCATTGGTCAGCTCGATAATATCGTCTTCGGTGCAATTCTCCGCGCCGCAGCCCTTGAGCACGTCGCCATCGACGCCGAGATCGCCGAATTCGTTGATGATCAGCGCGATCTTCTTGCCGCCGGCATTCTGCAGCAGGTTGCGGATCATCGTCGTCTTGCCGGCTCCCAGGAAGCCGGTGATGACGGTGGCTGGAATCTTTGCCTGGTTCATGTGGATCAACCCTTCATTTTCAGCGGCAGGCCCGCTGCGATAAAATAAACTTCGGTACTTGCCGCCGCGACCATCTGGTGCAGACGGCCGGCATGGTCGCGAAATTCGCGCGCCATGCGATTTTCCGGCACGATTCCAAGCCCGACCTCGTTGGATACGAGAACGAGCCGCGATCGTGCAGTCGGCAGAAATGCAATCAGGGCGGCAAACTCCGCCATCATGTCCCGCTCCGCCATCATCAGATTGGTCACCCAGAGCGTCAGGCAGTCGACAAGCACCACTCGCCCTTCGGCATCGATCGCGGCGAGCCGCTTGACGAGATCCATCGGCTCCTCATGCGTCTGCCATAGATCGCCACGGTCGGCGCGGTGCCGTGCGATGCGCTCGCGCATCTCATCGTCCCACGCCTGGCCTGTCGCCACATAGTGACGTTCAAGACCGGTGTCCGAAATCAGGCCTTCGGCGAATCTGGATTTGCCGGAGCGCGCTCCACCGAGGACGAAAACAGATCGGGAAACTGAAGACGACATGCGCTATTCTCGCTCCCGCGCAACAGCGAGGGCCGGCAGCATGAAGCCGATACCGGAAGAGAGGCGTCTACACGCCGAAAACTCGTCTTGCGCCATGACAACCTCCGTGCTGGCAGCGGAACTGACGTCCCAGAACAGGCTCTGTGCCCGGCACGCATGGCAGGTCTCCTGGCTCGCGGATAAGGCGCCGCGAGGGAGGCGGACCGAAATCGGTCGCCCCCGATCGTGCGCCAGCGGGTCTTCCTCGCCTTCCCGGCAATGCATCATGAAAAGGCGGACGATTCGTAGAATTGGAGGCGTCCAGCCCGGGTTGATCATGATGCCACGCCAGTGGCTTTTTCGGCTTGAGCCTGCCCCGCCCCGTTCGCCCCATGCGAACCATCGACGGAATAGACTTCAAATCGAGCGAAAGACCCTGACCGCTCTACAGTCGCGGGGTCGGCTGTGATGAGAACGCCCGGCTTGGGTCCGTCCCTTCACATTCCCTTTTCATCCCATGCGACAGATCGCCGCTCGGGAACCATTCGTTATGCCGACAATGATTAGGCGTTCACCGAGTTCAAGTCAATCAAGGGCATGGATGCGACGCCGGGCGTCCCAATTGCGAAATCGACCGAATATTCCCGCAAAATCAGCGGCTTTTTTGCCGCATTTCTTTGATGTTAGAAGTTTATAGAGGGTAAGCCCTCACATTCGAGTAAAACATATCGTTCGTTTCCAATGTTGCAGAAATTCCAACCGCGACGCCTCGGCGTCTTCTCCGCCCTGTTCGATCTCGGTCGGTTCAGGGCATTGTTGCGCCGTGGCGAATTGGGACTTGTTTTCGCCGGCGCGCTGGCGGGAGTGGCCTCCGGCTGCGCCGTGACGGCGATGAGTTTCATCTCGCGCAAGCTTCACAGCCTCATCTACGGCATAACCGACTATGAGCGCCTGAGTTCGGCGGCGGTGGCGATCCCCGACAAATCGGTATTGTTTATCGCGCCGATCGCCGGCGGCATCATCCTCGGCATCCTGCTCTACATATTGTCGCGCACGCGCAAGAAGCCGATGGTCGACCCGATCGAAGCCAATGCGCTGCACGGCGGCCGCATGTCGCTCACCGACAGTATCCTCGTCGCCGTGCAGAACCTGATCTCGAATGGATTTGGTGCCTCCGTCGGGCTCGAGGCGGGTTACACCCAGCTTGCCGCCGGCATCGCCTCCAAATTCGGCTACAAGATGCAGATGCGCCGCGCGGACCTGCGCATGCTCGTCGGCTGCGGCGCCGCCGGCGCCATCGCCGCCGCGTTCAATGCGCCGCTTACCGGCGCCTTTTACGCCTTCGAGCTGATCATCGGCACCTATTCCATCCTGACGCTGACGCCCGTCGTCGTCTCGGCATTGATATCGACGATGATCGCGAGATTGCTCGCCGGCGATGACTTCGCCATCGATATCGGCCATTTCGGCTCCATCGCCCCCGCCGATTATCTGCCGGCGGTTTTGCTCGGCGCCTGCTGCGCCGGCGTCGGTATCCTGATCATGCAGGGCGTCGCCTGGACCGAAGAACTGGCGCGCAAGAGTTCCATCGCACCGCCCTTCCGCCCAGCGCTCGGGGGCCTTGTCGTCGGTATACTGGCACTGATCTCCCCGCAGGTTCTGTCGGCGGGGCACGGCGCGCTGCATCTCAACCTGTCGACGGACGTGACGCTCGGGGCCTTGGTCGGCCTGTTCCTCCTCAAATCGCTAGCCTCTGCGGTCTCGATCGGCTCCGGCTTCAGAGGCGGTCTCTTCTTCGCGTCTCTGTTCATGGGTGCGCTTCTCGGCAAGATCTTCGCCTATTGCGCGCCCTATTTCGATCACAACGCGCTGACGCCGGCCGTGTACGCCGTGGTCGGCATGAGTTCGCTGGCCGTCGCGATCATCGGCGGCCCGCTGACGATGACGTTCCTGGCGCTGGAGATCACCGGTGACTTCCCGATCACTGCCCTGGTGCTGGCTGCCGTCATCACGTCGTCGCTCGTGGTCCGCACCAGCTTCGGCTACTCCTTCGCCACCTGGCGCTTCCATCTGCGCGGCGAGAGCATCCGCAGCGCCCACGACGTCGGCTGGATCCGCAATCTCACTGTCGCCCGCATGATGCGCCCCGACGTGCATACGGGAAGCATCGACATGAGCATCGAGGAGTTCCGCAAGAATTTTCCGATCGGTTCGGCCCAGCGCGTCATCCTGCTCGACAAGAACGAGAAGTATTCGGGAATGGTTCTGGTCCCCGACGTCTATGCGAGCCCTGTTGAAAAGGACGACGAGGAACACGGACTTTCCGATTTCATCCAGCTGCGCAACGAGTTCCTGCAGCCGCAGATGAACGCCAAGCAAGCGGCCGCCATATTCGACCAGACCAAGAGTGAAGCGCTTGTCGTCGTCAACGATCTGATCGAGCGCAGGGTGATCGGCCTGCTGACGGAGAGCTATACGCTGCGGCGCTACAGCGAGGAACTCGACCGCCGCAGGCGCGAGGTCTCCGGCGAACTCTAACCAACAAGGCTATCGAGCCAGGCAGGGTCAAGCACGCTTTCAAGCTCGGCCGCGATCTCGTCCAGCGCCGTATCGACGCTGGCGCGATAGTCCATGCGCTCGCCGGCGAGACCAAAGCTTGCGAGCAACTTTGCCCTGTAGGCGTCGCTGCCGAAGAGGCCATGCAGATATGTGCCCATGACGCGACCATCAGGCGATATCGCCCCATCGGGCCGGCCGTCGATGACAGCAGAAGGCCGCTCGCAGTCGGCGCCGCGCGTCACACCGAGATGGATTTCATAGCCCGATAGAGGCACGTCATACTCCTTCGAGACGGCCATGCTGTTGCGCACCGTCTTTTCCGGCGCCATTTCCGTCTCGATTTCAAGCAGGCCCAGTCCCGGCGTCTCGGTGACCGATCCCTCGATGCCGAGCGGGTCGTAAACCGTATGGCCGAGCATCTGATAGCCGCCGCAAATGCCGATGACACGGCCGCCACGGCGCACATGCGCGGCAATGTCGCGATCCCATCCCTGCTCGCGCAGATCGAGGAGGTCACCGATCGTGGACTTGGAGCCCGGCAGCACCACAAGCCCCGCATCGGCTGGCAAATGCTCGCCCGCCCGGACAAAGACGAGATCGACGTCGGGTTCGGCCCGCAGCGGATCGAGATCGTCGAAATTGGCGATGCGCGACAGCACGGGCACGACGACCTTCAGCGCGCCGGAGGAGCCGCGCGCAAGCCGCTCCAACACGACGGAATCCTCGGCCGGCAGGCGCGCTGCCGCTTTGAGCCATGGCACCACGCCATGGCATTGCCATCTAGTGAAGCCGCCAATGGCCTCGATGCCTTCCCCGAACAAGGAGACATCGCCGCGAAACTTATTGATGATGTAGCCGCGGATCATCCGCCGGTCTTCTTCCGGCAAAATATGGTATGTGCCGACCAGCGATGCGATCACGCCGCCGCGGTCTATGTCGCCGACGAGCACGACGGGAACGTTGGCGCGCGTCGCAAAACCCATATTGGCGATATCGCCCCGTCGCAGGTTGATCTCGGCAGGAGAACCGGCCCCCTCGACGATAACGAGATCGGTTCCCGCACGCATCGCAGCGAAGCTTTCAAGCACCGCGCCAAGCAATTGCGGCTTCAGCGCCTGATAACCCCTCCCCTTGGCATGGCCCCAAACCTTGCCCTGCACGATGATCTGACTGCCCGTCTCCGACTGCGGCTTCAGCAGGATTGGATTCATATGCACGGATGACGGCACGCGCGCCGCCAGCGACTGGAGCCATTGAGCGCGGCCGATCTCGCCGCCATCCTCGGCAACGGCGGCATTGTTGGACATGTTCTGCGGCTTGAACGGACGGACCCTCACGCCCCTGTTGGCGAACAGCCGGCACAGCCCCGCGACCAATACCGTTTTTCCGACATCGGAACCGGTTCCCTGCAGCATGATCGCCTTTGTCATTCCCCACCACCTCGATATGCTGCAGCCGCTGAAAACGCGGAGTTTCGCCTTGATTTCGCCGCTATCTTCAACCGCCGGAAACAACAGTCCAGATACAAAAATGCATCACTTCAAAATATGCTCCGTTTGCGACATTGGATGACGATTTCATCCATTGTTAGTTACGCTGGAGAAGATTATCTCCAGTGCGAAAACAAACAACGAAATGGGCCGGTCCGGCCTGGAGGATACCCCAATGCTCTTCATCTTCAACAGACGGAATTCCATCCAGATCGCTTGGAATGGCAAGCTTCCGGCCCACCGCCCCGAAAGCCGCCTGCAGCAGCTCGATACCCGGTTCGGCACCGTCGGCTTCATTCGCACCTATAGCGTCGGCTGATATCTGGTCAAGCCGCAAGCCTACGCGCCTCAAGCCGCCATGCGACCGCATCGGCGGCTTTCATTTTGACTTTTGTGAAATTAAAGCATGTCGTGCAAAAGTGTACGGCGGCTATGCGACAACGACATGCGCAAAATCAAAGACGTGAAGCGCGAGAAGCGAATCTGAAAGATCGCGACGCGCTTTGGCATGGATGACACGCTGGCGCAGACATGTCTCAAAACGGCATGCCTGAAACGCGAAAACCGCGCGATCCGGAGATCAACGCGGCTTGCCAAAAAACGCCGGCTTCCCTGCAAATACACCGCAAGGTTCGCTTTCTCCGGGACGCAATACCTAATCCGGAGAAGCAGCGGTGTGTCCCCCGCCACGTCTCGATTGATAAACCGACATCGTTACCGGAGGGTTATTAAGTACTTAAATTAGAGTGAATCTGAAATTTTTTTGAAAATTTTCCCCTTTGCATTGAGAAATCGCAAAGGACGCAGATTGAACACAAAACGTCTTTCAGGGACGCGATATTTGAACCGCATTTAACTCTGCGCCCATGGAAGCGCATCATCGAAGCCTTGCACTGCCTGTTTTGCAGCCATGAATAGCAGAAAACAGGCTAATTCAGACGCTTATATCAGCTTCTCCAACAGGCGCGATAACTGCGAATGGCCGGCAGGCTGTTGATTTATTCCTTCAAATCCTTACGCTGCCTGCTGTCGATGCAAGAAACATCCGGCCGTGACAGAGTTGCGCGGTCGCAAAAAGACAGATGCACGACAGCAGCAAGGGGACCGTGCTCGCGTCGTCAGCGGCGCATGAACGGTTGTGGTTGGACCACGCTGACAGGGGATCGACAGAAATCGAAAGCGTTTGGAGTCGATTTCTACAACGTAACGAAAAATTGGGAGACAATATCAAATGAAGAAGCTTCTCGCTTCCGCCATCTTTGCATTCGGCGCCTATGCTTTGGCTGGCTCGGCGCATGCCGCAGAATGCGGCAACGTATCGATTGCCGAAATGAACTGGGCATCTGCCGGCGTCGCCGCCCAGGTCGACAAGCTCATTCTGCAAAATGGTTACGGCTGCAACGTGACACTTGTGACCGGCGATACGCAGCCGACATTCACCTCGATGAACGAAAAGGGTGAGCCGGACGTCGCTCCGGAACTCTGGGTCAACGCCGTGCGTACCTCGCTCGACAAGGCCGTATCCGAAGGCCGCCTCATCGAAGCCGCGCCGCTTCTGAGCGACGGCGGTGTCGAAGGCTGGTGGATTCCGAAATTCGTCGCCGACGCCCATCCCGATATCAAGACCGTTCAGGATGCATTGAAGCATCCGGAACTCTTCCCTGCTCCCGAAGATGCTTCCAAGGGTGCGGTCTATGACTGCCCGGCGGGCTGGAACTGCCAAATCTCCACGACCAACCTCTACAAGGCCCTCGGCGCCGACAAGCTCGGCTTCACGCTGGTCGACACCGGTTCCGCCGCTGGCCTCGACGGCTCGATCGCCAACGCCTTCGAAAAGAAGACAGGCTGGCTCGGCTACTATTGGGCTCCGACCGCCATCCTCGGAAAGTACGACATGGTTCGCCTGAGCTTCAACGTACCGCACGACAAGAAGGACTGGGATGCCTGCACGTCGCAGCAGGATTGCGCCAACCCGAAGGTGAACTCCTATCCGGTTTCGGACGTCTATACCGTCGTGACCAAGGCCTTTGCCGCGAAGGCCGGCATCGCCATGGACTACATGAAGACCCGCAAGTGGGATAACGCCACCGTCGGCAAGGTTCTCGCCTGGATGACCGACAACCAGGGTACCAACGAGGATGGCGCCAAGTACTTCCTCAAGACCTATCCGGACATGTGGACCAAATGGGTTTCCCCGGATGTCGCCACCAAAGTGAAGGCTTCGCTCTAATTCCTGCCGTAGGATCGGCGGCTGGCCAAAGCCTGCCGCCGATTTCCCATTCGCCGGAATCGACAACAACGGCCCTCATTACCGACGGAGTTACGCGGAGCAAGGTCGCAACGAGTGCAGATCAGCGAAGGCGGATGTAGTAAGAATTGAAAGGCAGCCTGAAGAACCGGTCGCAGCGCTGCAATACCATCCGCGCGTGAAAGCCACACGCCGGACCAGGACAGAACCGGACCAAGAAGGGGAAATACATGGCTATCCAGTGTACGATCCTGCCGAATGTGCTCTGCAACTTTCCGGCAATAGATGAAACGCTCATACGTCTTGCGCGCAAGAACATCGATGACGGGTTTCGCGCATCCGTCCGCGCGTACGGCAATCTCATCGATGCCGTCGTGCAGCCTCTGCAATGGTTTCTGAATTATCTGGAATGGGCGTTCACCAATACGCCCTGGTTCATCGTGCTCATCGTCATGATGCTCGTCGTCTATGCCGCCAGCCGCAATCTGAAGATTGTCGCCGGCACCGCGATCTCGATGATCCTCATTGGCGTCTTCGGTCTTTGGACCGACACGATGGTCACGCTTGCCATGGTGACGGTCTGTACGCTCATCGCCATCGTCATCGGCCTGCCGATCGGCATTTTGATGGCGCGCTCCGACCGGCTCCAGTCGATCGTCAACCCGACCCTCGACGTGATGCAGACGATGCCGAGCTTCGTCTATCTCATCCCGGTCGTCGTCATCTTCGGCATCGGCAAGGTTCCGGGTCTTATCGCCGTCGTCATCTATGCCGTCCCGCCGATGATCCGCCTGACCAATCTGGGCATCCGGCTCGTGGACAAGGAGGTTCTGGAAGCCGCCGATGCCTTCGGGTCGTCGCATCGCCAGAAGCTGGTCAACGTGCAGATCCCGCTCGCGCTGCCCACCATCATGGCCGGCATCAACCAGACCATCATGATGTCGCTCGCAATGGTCGTCGTCGCCTCCATGGTCGGCGTCGGCGGACTCGGCAAGAATACGCTGCAGGCGATCAACAACCAGTTCTTCACCGTCGGCTTCCTCAACGGTTTCGCCCTGGTCGCCATCGCCATCATTTTCGACCGGACGAGCCAGGCCTATGGCAGACGGCTCCAGAAGCACTCGGAGGTCATCCATGGCTAGTCACGCGATCCAGATAAAAAGCCTCTACAAGATTTTCGGCCCGCGCGGGCGCGACTATGTAGACCGTGTCAAGAACGGCTTGGGCAAGGCCGAGCTCAACGAGACGCATGGTCACGTGCTCGGCCTGCAGGATATCAGCATCGACATGCCGGCCGGCGCCATCACCGTCGTCATGGGCCTCTCCGGCTCGGGCAAATCGACGCTGATCCGTCATATCAACCGGCTGATCGAGCCGACCGTCGGCGAAGTGCTCTATGACGGCGTCGACGTCTGCAAGATGAACGAAAACGACCTGCGCGAATTCCGTCGCCACAGGACGGCGATGGTGTTCCAGAAATTCGCCCTGTTGCCGCACCGCACGGTGATTGAAAATACCATCTACGGTCTGGACATCCAGGGCGTGCCTCGTTCCGAAAGCGTGAAGAAGGGCCAATACTGGATCGAGCGCGTAGGGCTCAAAGGCTTCGAGAGGCATTATCCGAACCAGCTTTCCGGCGGCATGCAGCAGCGTGTCGGGCTCGCCCGGGCGCTGACGAACGATGCCGATATCCTGCTGATGGACGAAGCCTATTCGGCGCTCGATCCGTTGATCCGCGTGGATATGCAGAGCGTTCTGCTCGATCTGCAGAAGGAACTGAAGAAGACCGTCGTCTTCATTACCCACGATCTCGACGAGGCGCTGCGCCTCGGCGACCAGATCGCGATCCTGCGCGACGGCAAGGTCGTGCAGCAGGGAACCGGTCAGCAGATCGTGCTGCATCCTGCGGACGATTACATCTCCGCCTTCGTCAAGGAGGTGAACCGCGGTCGCGTCATCCAGGCCCAGACGATCATGAAGCCGCTTGGAGGCGAGCCGCTCACCACACGCGTGCCCGGCGACGTGACGCTGGAAATCGCCGCCAAGCAGATAACCGAAGCAGGCCAGACCGGAGCGCTCGTCACCGACGCCGGCGGAAAACCTATCGGTATGATAGACCTGCAAAGCATCATCGCCGCCATGGTCACGCCCACGACCCATGAGACGGCCGAGATGGCGGCGGCCTAAACGCAGAGCACAGCAGCGAAAGCGCCCTTTCCAGGGCGCTTTTTTTCTTGTCTGATTGTCACATCGAGACAAGCGGACGATCTAGTCATTGTGTTCACATAAAGAAATGTTTATATCTGCATCTGACATCCAGGTATTCGACACATCCGAGGACAAACCATGACCGTCGCCATCAATCCCTTGACCAATCTTCTTGCTGAAAAGGGCGTGCTGCTTGCCGATGGCGCGACGGGCACCAATCTTTTCGCCATGGGCCTCGAGGCCGGTGAAGCGCCCGAACTCTGGAACGAACAGCATCCGGAGCGGATCACAAAACTGCACCAGGATTTCGTCGATGCCGGCGCCGACATTATCCTGACCAACACCTTCGGCGGCACCCGTCACCGGCTGAAGCTGCATCACGCTCAGGATCGCGTGCATAGCCTCAACAAGACGGCCGCCGCGATTGCCCGCTCCGTTGCGGACAAGGCCGATCGCAAGGTCATCGTCGCCGGTTCGATAGGCCCGACGGGAGAGCTGCTGATGCCGCTCGGCGCGTTGACCTATGAGGACGCCGTCGCTGCCTTCATCGAACAGATCGAAGGCCTTCAGGCCGGAGGCGCCGATGTCGCCTGGATCGAAACCATGTCCTCGCCGGAGGAAATCCGCGCCGCGGCCGAAGCCGCCGCCAAGGTCGGCCTGCCCTACACCTATACCGGCTCTTTCGATACGGCCGGCAAGACCATGATGGGCCTGCATCCGAAGGACATTCACGCTGTCGCCACGGATATCGGCGAAGGCCCGCTCGCCGTCGGCGCGAATTGCGGCGTCGGCGCCTCGGATATCCTGTCGAGCCTTCTCGACATGACCGAAGCGGATTCCGCCGCTATCGTTATCGTCAAGGGTAATTGCGGCATTCCGGAATATCGCGGCGCCGAGATCCATTATTCGGGCACGCCGCCGCTGATGGCCGATTATGCGCGCCTCGCGCGTGACGCAGGCGCCAAGATCATAGGCGGCTGCTGCGGCACCTCCTGCGGGCATCTCGCTGCCATGCGGCAGGCGCTGGACAGCTACGTCCCCGGCCCTCGCCCGACATTGGAGACGATCGTTGAAAAGATCGGCCCCTTGCGCAACAAGACTGCCAATGAAAGCGGCGCGGCGCCCGCTCGCGAACGCCGCAGACGCTCCTAAGAAATTAGAGGAAAGCCCAGCAACCGGACTTTTCTCTGCAAATCCGACATTTTTGCTATGAAACTTATTCGGCTCGCCCACAGATGCGTGCCGAATATCCACGCGTACCTGGCGATCGCCTATTTTTCGCCGCCGATAGCGCGTCCTTCGGTGAAATGCGGAACAATACGGCTGTCGAAGGCCTTCAAGGCAGCGCCGATAGCCTGATGCATGTCGAGGTATCGATAGGTGCCAAGCCGCCCGCCGAAATGGACATTCGTTTCTGCCTCGGCGCGCTCGCGATATCGCAGGAAGACGTCCTTGTCCTGCCGCGTGTCGATTGGATAATAGGGTTCATCGACGCGCTTCGCCGAGCGTGAATATTCCCGCACCACGACCGTCTTTTCTGTCTGGTAGCTGCGCTCCGGATTGAAATGGCGAAACTCGAGGATACGCGTGTAGGGAATTGTTTCATCGGCATAATTCATGACCGCCATCCCCTGGAAGTCGCCGGTATTCAGGGTTTCCTTTTCGAAGTCGATGGTGCGCCAGCCCAACTCACCCTCGGAATAATCGAAATAGCGGTCGATCGGGCCGGTATAGACGATCGGCAGACCGGCCGGCAGCGTTGATTTCAGCGAGAAGAAATCGACGCCCAGGGCAATCTGGATCCTCGGATGCTTCAGCATCCTCTCGAAGATCGCCGTATAGCCGTCAACAGGCAGGCCTTCGTATCTGTCGTTGAAGTAGCGATTGTCGAAGGTGTAGCGGACCGGCAGACGCGTGATGATGTGCTCGGGCAGGTCACGCGGGTCCGTCTGCCACTGCTTGGCCGTATAGCCGCGGATGAAAGCCTCATACAATGGGCGGCCGATCAGCGAAATCGCCTTCTCTTCCAGGTTTTGCGGATGGCGCCCGGCCATTTCCGCCGCATGGTCCGCAATCAGTGCTCTCGCCTGATCAGGCGAAAGGCGTCGATTGAAGAATTGCGAGATGGTACCGAGGTTGATCGGCATCGAATAGACCTGATCGCGATAGGTCGAATAGACACGATGCCTGTAGTCGGTGAATGCGGTGAACCTGTTGAGATAGGTCCAGACCAGCTCGTTCGGCGTGTGAAAGAGATGCGCGCCGTAACGGTGAACCTCGATGCCGGTCTCGCTGTCGAACTCGCTATAGGCATTGCCGCCGATATGGTCCCGGCGGTCGATCAGAAGCACGTTCTTCTGCAGCTCGTTGGCCAGCCGCTCCGCAATCGTCGCGCCGTAGAACCCCGCACCGACCACGAGCAAGTCAACATCAGCGAAATTGATCATGATCGCGAGACCAATCCTCTTGCCGCCGACCTTCGATCAGACCTGCCCGAATACACTGAAGACCTCCAATTCGAACTTTGTTTCTTCGATGGCAATAGAGCGCCGATAGACGCCGAAATCCTCGAACCTCTCCGAGAAATTCTGGATCACGTCATCGATCGCCCTTGAAATCTCGTGCATTCGCTGGGGATGATTGCCAAACTTGTATTTGGCAGGGATGGGCAAATCCTCAAAATTGTTGGCCGAGCCGTTCCGGCCGGTGATGACGCAGCATCCAAGCAGTGCTGCTTCGCGCGGCATACGGTCCTTGCCGGCATGCGGGCCGAAGTCGACATAGACCTTGGCTTGCGCCATGTTTTGATGGACTTCCGCCGGCGACATGTTGCTCAGGATTTTGAATTCATATTGCGGACACATGGTCGCCAGCTGGCGCCCGAAAGCCTCGGCCTTGTTGTTGAACAGAACCAGATCGCGCCGTTGCTGAATCGGCTGCGGCGCCACGTTGTTTGCCAGCGTGGTGAAATCCGAGATCCGCAAGACGTCGCTAAAGCCCAAAGCGCTGAGCTGTGCCGTGGCATAAGAGGATTGCGACAACATCTCGCAGTCGTTCGCCATAAGGAATGGCACCCCGCCCAACGGTATCAGATGCCGCATGCCGTAATCGAAACTCAGCCACCAATAGGCCTTCGCCGCCCTCTTGAAGAGTGGAATCAGGTGCGGCCATATTTCAGGAAACACCACGATCGCGTTTTCGTTGTCGATGATATAGTCCGAGCTTTCGGTCGCGTAGGCCCGATATTGCGGATGGACGGCGTTCTCGTATTCCCGAAACACCATCGTGGTTTCCCCCGCAGGGGACGACATCAGGGAGTGATCGGAGCCATTGGTATAGACCATTCTGGCGCTGCGCTCGATTTTGGTCAGCCGCGCGCAAAGCTGGTGAAGGGCTTCCGGGCCGCCCGTCATATGATTGGGTGGGCAGAGGATATAGATCGTTTCATTTCCAGTCATAGTCGCAATCCGCCTTCACATGTCGTTTGTCGATCCAGCCGCCGCAGGCAGCCAGTTCGCCGCCAAAATGCTTTGAAAAACCTAGCCGCCTCTCGCCATCAAAGCGGAAAGGATGGCCGCTTGCTGGCGCTCGCACATCAGGCCGAGGCCGCGGCTTGCAATTGCCAACCGCCTCTCGTCGTCGCGGACGAGTTCGATGCAGGCTTCGACAAGCCGATCGTAATCGCAAAACGCCATGCCTTCGGCGAAAGCGGCCACTTCCGGGTCATGGATATTGCCTTCGCTGACGACGCAGGCGCCATTGGCAAGCAGGAAGGAAACGCGGCAAATCTCGAAGATCGCGGCGTCGAAATGATGCACGTTGAGGACGATCTTGGACCGCCCGATGAAGGCGTCGCGCTCGGTGCCGTATACACCGAACAGGTGAACGAGGTTCAGCCCGCTTGCTTGCAGCGCCACCAGCACATTCTTGCGGCGCTCGTTGACCGAGCCGTAAAAGAGAACGTCGATATCCTTCACCGGCGCTTGGGGCACACGCGTCAGATGCCTGTTGTATCCCACATCAAGAATTTCAGCGGGAACGCCGAGCTTGGCTAGTCCCTGGCGATTGCGCTCGCTGTAATCGAGCACGGCGAATTTCTTGAGCAGTCCGAGATACCGACGATTGATCCAGCTGCTTTCAGCCGAGACCTGCTCCATATTCACGATGATGCTCTCCGGCGGCAGCCATTGCGCCGCGACCGACGGCAGCAAATTTGCGCCGTAAACGATCGGCACCCGTCCGTTCCAGTCTCGCGGATCGGTAACCAGGGGCGCACTGCCGCCGAGTTCGGCAAAGGCATAGTGAAGACCGAGGGCAACATCCTCGAAAGCACGGCTGTGAATGTAGCCCTCCGGGCTGACGATCCAAATGCAGTGCCGATCCTTGTGATGCTCCCAACCGAAAGGAAAGGCTGGCAAGGCATGTTCCGCGCCATGCGATGCGACAATCTGTTTCTCCGCCTGCGCGTGCATGTTGATCCTTCTCAAAGACTCGCTGGAACCCCTCGCTTGAAAACTGCGCGATGGGGCTTGCTCAAACCTTGCGAGGCCGAGAGCCGGTGGAGAGCTTCGGGAAAGCGACCCTGCCTGTATATGGAAGCTGCCCTAGCCCGGGAGCATTAGCGTCACCGCAATGATGGGGCCGAGCGGAAACAGGCTGTCGCGCCTTTGCCATTCCGGAATGTCGAGGCTGGAAATGCTGCCGTCGAGAAACAGCGCGTTCTCGCACTTGAGTTCGTCGCGGAAAAGGGTCGCAAAATCGTGAAAGCGGACAGGGCCATCGGAAATCGCGAACACGACGAGCCCATCGACGGTGACGCCGACACCGTTTCGTATCTTCAAGCTGGTGCTGTCGGCCAGAAACGACGGATGAAGCTTGCCGCCGATGACCAGCATCGGGCCGGACTGGGTCGCGTAGAACGGCTTGATGCCGGAAGCGGCAAAGGCCTTGCTTTCCATGATGCCGGCTTTGCCAAAGCCGACATAGAACACCCCGTTCGGCAATAGATGGAAATTGCCCCAGCCCTTGTTGGTGTTGATCGCCTTCACTTCTCGTCCGTTTTCGATGAAGAGACCGACGGGAGATTGGTCGTCGAGATACATGCCGCCGTTCATGGCAAAGCGCACATAGATCCGGTCCTGGCGCAGATCCATTTCCAGCGCCCGGAACGAGCCGTAAGGCTTGCCGCTGCGGTCATTCTGGAAAATCTGGATGTCCTCGCGGGCTGGATCGAAGGTACAGATCGTGTAGCCATCGCCGAGATGCTGGACCTTGCGGCAGGATTCTCCGGCCGATGCCGTGGCGGCACAGGCAAGAACGGCAAGGATAACAATCAATCGAATCAAGCGCATGGCTCCGCATGAATAGCACAAGCTCCAGAACGCATCGCAATGCGGCGAAACAAGGAATGCGTCGAGCCTAAAGCTGGAGCGCCGCCATATGGAATGCAAGCTGCTCGGCCGGATAACGATAGGCAGCCCCGACCGGACAGGCATTGCGGGCAAGACAGCCGCCGGGCATGCAGCCAACCTGCCCTCTCTGCGTGCGCAAATGCGAGCGACAGGCTTGAACATTGAAGCCTGCTGCCGTGACGGCCTCGACTGGACAGGCCGTCAGACAGGGCTTCTCCACGCATAGATCGCATGGATGCGGCGAACATGCTGGCGTCTCGACGTCCTTCAAATCGTCGGCAAACCCCAAGGCACCGCGATATCCGTGCCATGGGCCGTATTCCGGATGGATCAAAATGCCGAGCGGCGATGCCTGCAATCCCTCGGCTTGCATGGCCCATCGCTGGAACGGCTGCCAGGGCGGATCCGAAGGGAAATAGGCCGTCGCCGCCAAGACATCGGCAACCGGTCGGATGATCGCTTTCGACCAATCGTCGAGAGGATCCGGACGTGTCCCGTTGCCGGGCATATTTCGCCACTTCGAAAACGCCGGCCAGATCGAGCCGCCGATATTGCCCAGCAGCACGACGCTGCGCGCATGCGTGCCATCCATCAGAAGCGGTCCATCGCGTTCACCGAAGTGCAAGCTGCCGCGAACGAAAACTCCGTGGACGCCGAGCGCCGCACGGAGCTGTTCGAAGATGGCGGGGCCGCGGTTCACCGCGGTCCCTTATATTGATAGTGCGGCCGCCAGACTTCCTTCTGGACCAGGTCGGCAACGCGTGTCGCACCGCCTTGCTCCCTGGCGGCCTCGGGCTCTCTTCAGGTGAACGCGTCCGGCATGGAGTCCTTGCGCGTCTGGATATAGGCGAGCAAGGCTTCGTCGATCGCCGGATCGAGCGGCGGCGCTTCGTAGTGATCGAGCCAGGAGCGGCAAAGCGCGTTGGCGCGCTCCTCGATGCGCTTCTGGCCTTCGATTTCCCACTGCTCGAAGGAGTTGTTGTCGGCAAGCGCCGAGCGATAGAAGGCGGACTGGAAGTTGGCCTGCGTATGGCCGCAGCCGAGGTAATGGCTTCCGGGTCCAACTTCGCGGATGGCATCCAGCGCCTGGCCGTTGTCGGAGAGATCGATACCTTCCGCCATCTTCTGCATCATGCCGAGCTGGTCCTGGTCGATCATGAACTTCTCGTAGGAGGAGACGAGACCGCCCTCGAGCCAGCCGGCCGCATGAAGCACGAAATTCGTGCCCGCCAGCAGCGTCATGTTCAAGGTGCTGGCGGATTCATGCGCAGCCTGCGCATCCGGCACCTTCGAAGCACAGAGCGAACCGCCGGTACGGAACGGCAGACCGAGACGGCGGGCAAGCTGTGCCGCGCCATAGGAGACGAGCGACGGCTCCGGCGTGCCGAAGGTCGGCGCGCCGGACTGCATCGAAATGGATGCGGCGAAGGTGCCGAACAGGACCGGCGAACCCTTGCGGATCAGCTGCGTGAAGGAAGCGCCGGCCAGCACTTCGGCCAGGATCTGCGTCAGCGTGCCCGCCACCGTCACCGGGCTCATCGCACCCGAAAGGATGAACGGAGAAACGACCGAGGCCTGATTGTGTCGCGCATAAACCTTCAAGGCACCGAGCATGGTCTCGTCGAACACCATCGGCGAATTGGCATTGATGAGGTTCAGCGTCACGCAATTATTCTCGACGAAATCGTCGCCGAAGACGATCTTCGCCATCGCGATGGTGTCTTCGGCACGCTCCGGCGCCGTGACCGACCCCATGAACGGCTTGTCGGAATATTTGATATGGCTGTAGATCATATCGAGATGGCGCTTGTTGACCGGGACATCGACCGGTTCGCAAACCGTGCCGCCGGACGAATGTATCGACGGCGCCATATAGGCAAGCTTCACGAAATTGCGGAAATCCTCGATCGTCGCGTAACGGCGGTTGCCGTCGAGGTCGCGCACGAAGGGCGGACCGTAGACCGGCGCGAAGATCGTCGCCTTGCCGCCGACATGGGCGTTGCGGGCGCTGTTGCGCGCATGCCAGGTGAATTCCTTCGGCGCCGTCTTCAGAAGCTCGCGGCAAAGCCCTTTCGGGAAATGCACGCGTTGGCCGCGCACGTCGGCGCCGGCTTCCTTCCAGAGCGCCAGAGCCTCCGCATCGTCACGAAACTCAATGCCGATTTCCTCCAGAATCTTGTCGGCATTGCGCTCGATGAGCTGAAGACCCTCTTCATCGAGCACTTCGTAAACGCCGATCTTCCTGGTGATATAGGGCAGCGAAGGACCCGGCCCGCCGCCGCTGCGCGAGGCGCGTCGTGCTGCGGCACCCCTGCCCTCACCGCGCGAACGCCGTCCGCCACCATCACCGCCTGCAACGGGCTGCTCGATCAAATCGTCCATGATGTTTCCTCACTCCTGCGCATGAATGCGTCTATCCTGACCTATGCTATCCGATTCCGCCGGCCGGACGTTCCTTAATGCGCCAGCAATTAGCATAGGACAGACATGGATGCGTCAATATCATCGCTTTATATTCGTCGCGAATGATCCGCACGACGTCGCATTCGAAAAGAGTTTTGGCGGGCTTCGGGTCTATCGATAATAGTGGCAGTGTTTTATACAAGTCTCTGATGCATTGCACGAAAACGGGATGGAGCGCATGTCTGACGACGAAATCATTCTCTCGGAACTTTCTGACGAAGAACTCGTGCAGCAGATGCACGATGATCTTTACGATGGGTTGAAGGAGGAGATCGAGGAAGCCACTCAGATCCTTCTCGATCGCGGCTGGACGCCCTATGACGTCCTGACACAGGCGCTCGTCGAAGGGATGCGCATCGTCGGGATAGATTTCCGCGATGGCATTCTTTTCGTGCCGGAAGTGCTGCTTTCCGCCAATGCGATGAAGGCCGGCATGTTTATCCTGCGGCCGCTTCTCGCGCAGACCGGCGCGCCCAAGCTCGGCAAGATGGTGATCGGTACCGTCAAGGGCGACATTCACGATATCGGCAAGAACCTGGTCGGCATGATGATGGAAG
Organism: Rhizobium sp. CCGE531; assembly: GCF_003627795.1. NCBI lineage: Bacteria > Pseudomonadati > Pseudomonadota > Alphaproteobacteria > Hyphomicrobiales > Rhizobiaceae > Rhizobium > Rhizobium sp. CCGE531. The sequence goes on from NZ_CP032684.1 coordinate 2,376,222, forward strand.
GTGCCGGTTTCGACGTCATCGACCTTGGGATCAATAATCCCGTCGAAAACTATCTCGACGCCATCGAACGCGAACAGCCTGACATTCTCGGCATGTCGGCGCTGCTGACGACCACAATGCCCTACATGAAGGTCGTTATCGACACGCTGAAGGAAAAGGGCCTGCGCGACGACTACGTCGTCCTGGTCGGCGGCGCGCCGCTGAACGAGGAATTTGGCAAGGCCGTCGGTGCGGACGCCTATTGCCGCGACGCTGCCGTGGCGGTCGAAACCGCCAAGGAATTCATGAAGCGCAAGCATAACAGCCTGGCTGCGGGCGCCTGATTGCTCTCAGCTTGCTGCCGGCGGCAACCAAAGGGTTGTCGCCGGCCTATCGGCATCCCAAATCAGTTATTGAGCAGCTTTTTTGACGGTATGACCGGCGTCCTCGGTAGCGTTCACTGCATTTGCAGTATCCTTGCCTACGCCGCGAATTGTATTCGCGCATGAAGCAAGGACCATGAGGACTGCGCAGGCCGTGGCAATTTTGCTTATTGTCGATGCGGTCATGATCAGGAGCCCCTTTTTGAATGGATGTTGATCGGCAAAATACGGAGAAAAATCCTCCGTTCGACAAACGCACAACAACCCAAAAAGTTCATGTGATCGCGTGCGGCGCAATCGCGCGCGAAATACTGGCGATCACCAGAATAAACGGGCTCGACCACATCGATCTTCACTGTCTTCCCGCAATCTACCATTCCTATCCGCAGAAGATCGCGCCGGCGCTGGAACAGGCAATTGCGGATGCGCGCTCGCGCGGGTTCGACAAGATCTTCATCGGCTATGCCGATTGCGGCACCGGGGGGGATATCGACAGGATTTGCGAGCGCGAGGGAATAGAGCGCCTATCCGGGCCGCACTGTTACTCCTTCTTTACGGGCAACGAGGCTTTCGCGGCCCGCGACGATGATATCACGTCGTTTTTCCTGACCGACTTCCTGGCCCGTCAGTTCGAATCCTTCGTCATCGTCCCGCTGGGCCTGGATCGTCATCCGGAACTGCGCGACATGTATTTCGGTAACTACCGCAAGGTGGTTTACCTCTCGCAGGAGGAGGATCCCGTGCTGCAGGCGAAGGCGAAGGAAGCCGCCGCCTATCTCGGCCTGGACTACGAATATCGCTTCACCGGCTATGGCGACCTTGCCCGCGAACTGTCGGTCGTCTGATTGCGACGCCCTGTCGGTTTGCTGCTGGCTGCTACTTTGCCGCCACCGACATGCTGGACGAGTGGGGCACATTCAATCACAGTTCGAACCCGGTAATTTCAAAGGATAATGCCCGTTGGGGACGCTCGCGGACAAGCTTTTCATGCGGCGTCGCTTTTCGGCATGTGCCGCGTCGTGGCGAGCGCAGTCCGATGGTCGCCCGGCGTGCATTCTTATGTGAAGAGGAGATTTGTGCATGGCAGATCGCATTGTCGTCTACTGGCGGGACATCCCGGCCCAGGTGATTATCAAGAAGGGCAGGCAGACGGCAAAACGTGAGCTTTCGCTACGCTTTACCGAAGCAATAGACATGTGCGCGATGCGCACGGGTGCTGCCGAAACGGACGACTATCTCGCCGAATGGCGCAAGGCGGATCCCGTGGCCGTATCCGACGAACTCGAAGCCGAGGCGGACAAGGCGGCGAGCGAGCTCGAGGCCACCTATGATCGCGAGCGGCTGGTGGCGCTGGTGAAGGCTGGAGGCCGCGACAATGGCTGATGCCGTCCAGAAGCCCGGCAATGCCGCGGCGGGAGCAAAGGCGGCAAGCGGCGCCTACACGCCTTCAGGCGTCTCGCCCAATCGCCGCGCGCGGCGCAAATATACCGTCCGCCTCTGGGCCGTGCGTCACTCGCGTTTCTTGGAATGGTTCTACCGTCGCTTCGCCGACGCTTTCCTCCTGCTTCATCCGCTGTGGAAAGCATTCGGCTACGACCGCGTGGAGCGCCCGATCACCTTCATCGAACGCAATGTGAAGGGCTTCCTGTTCGATTGCCGCATGTGCGGCCAATGCGCGCTGTCGTCGACGGGCATGTCCTGTCCGATGAACTGTCCCAAGCAGCTGCGCAACGGCCCCTGCGGCGGCGTTCGCGCCAACGGCAATTGCGAGGTAGAGCCAGACATGCCCTGCGTCTGGGTGCAGGCCTGGAACGGCTCGAGGAACATGACCCACGGGGACGCGATCCTCAACGTGCAGAAGCCCGTGAACCAGTCGTTGCGCGAAACGTCTTCGTGGCTTCGCGTCACGGCGGAGGCCGCTGCAGCCCGCGAAGCGGCGAAAAAGGAAGCCTGAGCGATGTCGCATATCGATGAAAACCCGCTTGGCGTCCATCTGCCGCTCGATCCCCTGCCCGGCCATTATTCGCTGGGGCGGCTGGAGCGCGTGCTTCGCCGCGGCGAGTTCGCCGTGACAGCCGAGCTGAACCCGCCCGACAGCGCCAATGCCGAAGATGTTTATGAACGCGCCGCCATCTTCGAGGGCTGGGTCGATGGCATCAACGCCGTCGATGCCTCCGGCGCCAACTGCCATATGTCTTCGGTCGGGATTTGCGCGCTTCTGACGCGCATGGGCCATGCGCCGATCATGCAGATAGCCTGCCGCGACAAGAACCGCATCGCCATTCAGGGCGACGTGCTGGGCGCGGCTGCCATGGGCGTGTGCAACATCATGTGCCTGACCGGCGACGGCGTGCAGGCGGGCGATCAGCCGGGCGCCAAGCCGGTCTTCGACCTCGATTGTATGTCGCTGCTCGAAACCGTGCGTATCATGCGCGACAACGCGAAATTCCTGTCGGGCCGCAAACTGTCATCACCGCCGAAGGTCTTTCTCGGCGCCGCCATCAATCCCTTCGCGCCGCCTTACGACTTCCGCCCCTATCGGCTGGCGAAGAAGATCGAGGCCGGAGCACAGTTCGTCCAGAGCCAGTATTGCTACGACGTGCCGATGTTCCGGGACTATATGAAGAAGGTGCGCGATCTCGGCCTGACCGAAAAATGCTTCATTCTCGTCGGCGTCGGTCCGCTCGCATCGGCAAAGACCGCCCGCTGGATGCGCTCCAACGTGCCGGGCGTCCATATTCCCGATGCCGTCATCAAGCGCATCGAAGGCGCCCAGGATCAGAAGAAGGAAGGCAAGCAGCTCTGCATCGACATCATCAACGAGGTGAAGGAGATCGAGGGCGTTTCCGGCATTCACGTGATGGCCTACCGCCAGGAGGAATATGTCGCCGAGATGGTGCATGATTCCGGCGTGCTGAAGGGCCGCCAGCCGTGGAAGCGCGAGGCAAGCCGCACCGACGCTCTGGTTGCCGAGCGGCTGCATCAGATCAGCGAAGGCCGGGAAGAAAACCAGCAGGCGATGGCGGAAATTGCCGCCCACCATACGCCGCCGCAGGCGCATTGAGTTCGATACGATAGAGGCAGGCCAGGAAGAGGAACCGGCCGGCTTGTAACCCAAATCACCGCGCGATAGACCTGCTATCGAGCCAACTGACCAGAGGATCAGATATGACGCGTACCATCGTTGCCTCCGCCACCCGCGAGATCATCATAGGCTTCGACCAGCCCTTCTGCGTGATCGGCGAGCGCATCAACCCGACGGGGCGCAAGAAGCTCGCCGCCGAGATGATCGAAGGCAATTTCGACACCGTCATCAAGGATGCGCTGGAACAGGTCGCTGCCGGCGCGACCATGCTCGACGTCAACGCAGGCGTCACCTCGGTCAACCCGAACGAGACCGAACCGGGCCTGCTGGTGCAGACACTGGAGATCGTGCAAGGGTTGGTCGACGTGCCGCTCTCGATCGACAGCTCGGTCACCGCAGCCATCGAGGCGGCTCTCAAAGTCGCCAAGGGCCGGCCGCTGGTCAATTCGGTAACGGGCGAAGAGGAAAAGCTCGAAGCCATCCTGCCCCTGATCAAGAAATACGATGTTCCCGTCGTCGCCATCTCGAATGACGAGACCGGCATTTCCATGGACCCGGACGTTCGCTTCGCCGTCGCCAAGAAGATCGTCGAGCGCGCCATGGATCACGGCATCAAGCCGCATGACATCGTCGTCGACCCACTCGTCATGCCGATCGGCGCATTGGGCGACGCCGGCCGCCAGGTTTTCGCGCTGCTGCATCGCCTGCGCAACGAACTCAAGGTCAACACCACCTGCGGCCTTTCCAATATCTCCTTCGGCCTGCCGCACCGCCACGGCATCAATGCCGGCTTCATTCCCATGGTCATCGGCGCCGGCATGACCTCGGCCATCATGAACCCCTGCCGGCCGCAGGAAATGGAGGCCGTGCGCGCCGCCAACGTGCTGAACGGCACGGATGCCAATTGCACCAACTGGATCATGACATACCGTGACTACAAGCCCGCGGAAGGCGGCGCTGCAGCCGTCTCGACAGCGGCGCCCGCCGCCGCCGGCGGACGACGTGGCGGCCGTGCGGCACGCACCGGCGCCGGCGCTGCGAGGGAATAGCATGGCGTCCGGTCGCGGCTTCTCAAACGATCTTGCCACCCTGTGGCTGCAGTCGCCCGTCGTGATGGCGATACGGCTGCAGCAGATGTGGATGGATGCTTTGGCCGGCAATGTGAATGCGGCCGAGATCAATCGGATGGTCTCTGAAAAAATGATGGCGGCGGCCGAAAGCGCCGTTGCCGTCAACGCCGCGATGATGCAACAAGGCATCGCGGTGCTGACGGCAGCGAGCCCCACCACAAGCCAATCGCAGCGCCGCATCGCCGACGCGGTCGCCCACGCCGCGATAAAACCCTATAGCAAGCGCGTTCGCTCGAACGCGCGCCGCCTTACAAAATAGAAAGGCTGACCCGTGGCCGAAGCCGGTGACAGCGCGAATCCCCTCGTCCTCTTCATGCCCTCCGGCAAGCGCGGCCGTTTCCCCGCGGGAACCCCGGTGCTGGAGGCGGCACGCCAGCTCGGCGTCTATGTCGAGAGCGTCTGTGGCGGTCGCGCCACCTGCGGGCGCTGCCAGGTTTCGGTGCAGGAAGGCAACTTCGCCAAGCACAAGATCGTTTCGGCCAACGACCACCTTTCGCCGATCGGGCCGAAGGAGCGGCGCTATGCCGAGGTGCGCGATCTGCCCCAAGGCCGCCGCCTCTCCTGCTCCGCGCTGATCCAGGGCGATCTCGTTATCGACGTGCCGCAAGATACCGTCATCAATGCGCAGGTGGTGCGAAAGGCGGCCGACGAGCGCGTCATCGCCCGCGATGCGGCCGTGCACATGTGCTACGTCGAGGTCGAGGAGCCCGACATGCACAAGCCGCTCGGCGACCTGGATCGCCTGAAAGCGGCAATCGCGGCGGACTGGAAATACGACAACCTCGAAGTGGATTTCGACCTCATTCCGCAGGTGCAGTCGATCCTGCGCAAGGGCGAGTGGAAGGTGACGGCTGCCATTCATCGCGATCAGGAGAGCGAACGCCCCCGCCTGATCGCACTCTATCCCGGCCTGAAGAACGAGGCCTATGGCATCGCCTGCGATATCGGTTCGACGACGATCGCCATGCATCTGTCGTCGCTGCTGTCAGGCAGAACCGTTGCATCGGCGGGCGCCTCCAACCCGCAGATCCGCTTCGGCGAGGATCTGATGAGCCGCGTCTCCTATGTGATGATGAACCCGGACGGCCGCGGGGCCATGACCAACGCCGTCCGCGAAGCCTTGAACGGCTTGATCGATAAGGTCTGCGCCGATGGCGGCATATCGCGCCAGGATATTCTCAACGCCGTCTTCGTCGGCAATCCGATCATGCACCATCTTTTCCTCGGCATCGATCCGACCGAGCTTGGCGGCGCTCCTTTTGCGCTTGCCGTATCGGGGGCTGTGCATCTGAAATCGGCTGAGATCGGCCTGCCGATGAATGCCGGCACGCGCATCTACATGCTGCCCTGCATCGCCGGCCATGTTGGTGCTGATGCCGCTGCCGCGACGCTTGCCGAGGGTCCGCATCGCCAGGACGACATGATGCTGCTGGTCGATATCGGTACTAATGCCGAAATCGTGCTCGGCAATCGTCATCGCGTCGTCGCCGCCTCCTCGCCGACCGGCCCCGCTTTCGAGGGTGCTGAGATTTCCAGCGGCCAGCGGGCGGCGCCTGGCGCCATCGAACGCGTCCGCATCGACCCCATCACGCTGGAGCCGCGCTATCGCGTTATCGGCATCGAGCCATGGTCGGACGAGCCGGGCTTCGAAGAAGCGGCAGCCAAGGTCGGCGTCACCGGCATCTGCGGCTCAGCGATCATCGAGGTCGTGGCCGAAATGTTCCTGACAGGCATCATCTCCGAGGACGGCGTCGTCGATGGCGCGATGGCGGCGCGCTCGCCGCGTATCCTGCAGAACGGCCGCACCTACTCCTATCTGCTGCGCGATGGCGAACCGCGCATCACGGTGACGCAGAACGATATCCGCGCCATCCAGCTTGCCAAGGCGGCGCTTTATGCCGGCGTCAAGCTGCTGATGGACAAGCAGGGCATTGATCATGTCGACCGGATCGGCCTTGCCGGCGCTTTCGGCACCTTCATCGACCCCAAATATGCGATGGTGCTCGGGCTCATTCCTGACTGCGCGCTGGACAACGTGAAGGCCGTCGGCAACGCCGCCGGCACCGGCGCGCGCATGGCGCTGCTCAATCGCGGCCATCGCCGCGAGATCGAGGAAACCGTCAGGAAAATCGAGAAGATAGAGACGGCGCTTGAATCAAAGTTTCAGGAGCATTTCGTCTACGCCATGGCCCTGCCGAACAAGGTCGACGCCTTTCCGGAATTGTCCAAGGTCGTGACCCTGCCCGAGCGCAGGCAGACCTCCGATGATGGCGGAGAAGCCGGCGGCCGCAGGCGTCGCCGCAGCCGCGAATAAAAGGCAATTGGCCGCGGTTCACGCGGCCATTTTGCGCCCGATCTCGACGAAAGCCTGGCGGATGCTGTCGGCCACCGCCTTCATCGGCCCCGTCATTTGCGATGCCGTCAGCAGACGAATGTCGAAGGACGTCAGTTCCGGCAGCCCCTCGTTCGGTCCGAGAATTTCCATATCATCGGTGATGTAGGAGCGCGGGAACGGCGCGACCGCAAGGTCGGAGACGATAGCGGCGCGTTGCGCCATCGTGTGAGCGCTGAGATAGGAGACGCGATAGGCGCGCTTCTGTCGCTCCAGCTGCGCCATGGCTTCGGATCGCCAGATGCATCCCTCTTCCCATATGGAAATCGGCAGCGGATCGCGGCGATAGGCCGTGCCGCACTTGGCACCGGCCCAGACGAGGCGTTCGGTATAGATCACCTCTCCCTCCGTCGGAAAAGGCCGCGTTGCGCAATTGATCAACGCCAGATCCAGCCGCTGCTCCTCGATGCGCTTCTTGAGCTGGAGGCTCATGTCGACGACGACATCCACCATGATGCCTGGATAGCTCTCTGAAAAACTTCTCAGGATAGTCGGCAGCAGACGCTCGCCGATATCGTCGGGAGCGCCAAGCCGCACGACACCACTCAGCTCGGGCATGATGAAGCGCGAGACGGCCTCGTTGGAGAGTGCCAGGATGTTGCGGGCATAGGAAAGCAGCATCTCGCCGTGCTGCGTCATGCTCACCGAGCGCGCGTCGCGCAGGAACAGCGTCACGCCGAGCTGCTCCTCAAGCTTCTTGATCTGCATCGAAACGGCAGACGGCGTACGAAAGACGGCATCGGCAGCCGTGGAGAAATTCCCCGTTTCGGCAATCGCGACGAAGGTGCGCAGAACTTCATTGTCAAGCAACGGTATGGGCCGGCGGAACGGAACGGTCATATCGGTCAACTTTCAATTTTTCTGATTTTAAGCACCATATCATTTCATTTGTCTGAATGTCAACGAAGCACCACATTAGATGTAATGGAAATTCATCCAGACAGCCGCAAGGAGTAAAAGTCATGGCTGACACGGCACTGAGCGAAGCTTCCCGCCTCTTCACGCTCTTGCGCGTCCGGAAAATTCAGCGGATGGCGCAACATACGCTCGATGAGATCGCAACCCGCTTTCCGGCTCATCTGATCGACGATGTCAACGCGCGCGGCCTGCCGCCGGATCGGACGCTGGCAATTCTCGAGCGGAAGCCCGGCAAGGCACGATCGTTCAAGAATACTGATGGCAACCATAAGATCTATTCGCTTGATTGATTGATTTGCCAGATCCATAGTTGCGTTCGATAGGCGTGACATTTTGAGCGGTTGACACTGAAAGGAACCCGGAAATGACAACCATCACCTATAGACAATCCGGCGGGATGCGGAACTCGGTTCCGTCCGGTAACAGTTACATGCCCTTCATCTCACGCATTGCCCATCGCTGGCAGCAATGGCGTTCGCTTCGCGAGCTCGAGTCCATGTCCGACGATCTGCGCAAGGACCTAGGCTGGCCGGCCGCAAGCGAAACGAAGAATCCGAAAGCCATGCGATGATTGCAAGAGTTCGAAAGCATTAAAGGCGACGCTCAACCCAAGAGAGTGTCGCCTTTTGAACATTTAATCATCTGAATGCGCATTCCCGAATAATTCCCCGGATTACGTTCATATACATTCCTTTGCTCCAGGCAGATTGCCTGCCTCCCATTCAATCCCCTCCCTAGAGCGACATTTTTCCCAACAAGCGCAAATATCCCTTTGCAGCCGCGATTATCCATGCCAGTGTCGCTAATAGACCATCGGACCGACGTATTTGACGCAAGGAATACGCAATGGTCCTTGAGCATGGATTTTCACGATATGAGCAAGACTCCGATTAAGACGCGTTCCCTGGTTTTCTTCCTCGTCCCGCATTTCACCATGCTGCCGTTTTCCGCCGCGATCGAGACGCTGCGGATTGCCAACCGCATGCTCGGCTATCCCGCCTATACGTGGCGGCTCGCCTCCGCGGACGGCCAGAAAGTCTATTCCTCCAGCGGCATCGGATTGGAGGTCAACTCCTCCCTCACGGATGAACGCCGCTATCTCGGCGGCGAGAACCGGCCGAACATGGTGCTGGTCTGTTCCGGCATCTATGTCGAGGAATTCCACAACAAGTCGGTCAACGCCTGGCTGCGCGAGACCTATAATCGCGGCGTCGCCGTCGGCAGCCTCTGTACGGGCGCGCATGTGCTTGCCCAGGCAGGATTGCTGAACGGCAAGCGCTGTGCAATCCACTGGGAGAACCTGCCCGGCTTCTCCGAAACCTTCCCGCAGGCGGAAGTCTATGCCGATCTCTACGAGGTCGACAGCAACATCTATACCTGCGCCGGCGGCACGGCTTCGCTCGACATGATGCTGAACCTCATCGGCCAGGACTTTGGCGAAAACCTCGTCAACCGTGTCTGCGAACAGCAGCTGACCGACCGCGTCCGCAGCCCGCACGACCGCCAGCGCCTGCCGCTCCGCGCGCGCCTGGGCGTTCAGAACGCCAAGGTGCTGTCGATCATCGAGCTGATGGAAAGCAATCTCGCCGAGCCGTTGTCGCTCCTGGAAATCGCCGACGATGCCGGCCTGTCGCGCCGCCAGATCGAGCGCCTGTTCCGGCAGGAAATGGGCCGCTCGCCGGCCCGCTACTACCTTGAAATTCGCCTTGATCGCGCCCGGCACCTGCTCGTGCAATCCTCGATGCCGGTCGTCGAAGTGGCTGTTGCCTGCGGTTTCGTCTCCGCCTCGCACTTCTCCAAGTGTTATCGTGAACTCTACAACCGCTCACCGCAGCAGGAGCGCGCCGAGCGCAAGTTGACCATGTCGACGAACCGCACGGGGATCGTCATGTAAAAGGCCTGAGCAATCACGAATATGGGGCGCGGCCTATAGGGCCGCCTCCTGGGCCATCTTGAAGTCCGAGTAGACCTGATTGCGGCCATTGTGTTTCGCCATATAGAGAAACTGGTCGGCGGCATTGAGATAATTGTCGAAGGCTTCGTATCCGGCGATCTCCGCAACACCGATGGAAACGGTCACCGACAATTCCTCGTCATCGGCATGAACCTTCAGATCCGCAAGGCTGAGGCGCACCTCGTCGCAAACCGCCGTCGCCGCGCGTGAATTCATTTCGGTAAAGAGAATGGCGAACTCCTCGCCGCCGAGGCGGGAGAGCAGCTTGTCGGTGCCTTCAAAAAGCGCACCGAGCCGGCCGGCAACAGCCTTCAAGACCTGATCGCCGATCTCGTGACCATAGGTGTCGTTCAGATGCTTGAAATGATCGATATCGAGAATGGCGACCGAGCTCGGACGCTGGCGGCGCAGGCACTCGTTTACGAGACGCGGACCGTGGTCGTAGAAATAACGCCTGTTATAAAGACCCGTCAGATAGTCGCTCGCCGCCGCCGCGCGCAATTGCTTCAATTGCGCCAATGTCTCGACGTTCAACGCGATACGGCATTGCAGTTCCTCGGGAACGAAGGGGCGATAGATGAAGTCGCTCGCGCCGGCCTTCAAGAAGGTCGCGGACAGCAACCGGTCATTCGACGACGAAATGCCGATGATCCGCATCCGGTCTGAACCAAAACGGTGGCGGATGCGGCGGGTCAGTTCATGGCCATTCATATCGGGCATGTTGTAGTCGGTGACGACCACTTCGATATCGTCGAATTCCTCGAGCGCCGCCAGAGCTTCGATACCGGTGCCGGCTTCGGTGACCTTGAATTGCTGGGCATGCAGCAGATCCGTCAGCATCTTTCGGGCCGACGGCAGATCATCCACAACCAAAACGCGTGTCGACCGATTGGCGATGGCACGCCTGACGGACGAGACCAGATTGTCGAGTGCAAACTCGCCGTCCTTGAGCACGTAATCGACGACGCTGCGCTCCATGATGCGGTTGCGCGTCGCCATATCGAAAGACCCGGTGAAGACGATGGTGGGGATATTGTGAGCGACGGCGACGTCCAAAGCTTCGCCATGGGCGGCGTCGGGCAGATTGAGGTCGATCACGGCCATGGTAAAGTCATGGCCCGCATTCGCCAGCGCTTCGTTCAGCATCTTCAACGAAGGGCAATGCGTGACCGCGAGGCCGAGTTCGGTCTCGAACCGGTGCGAAAGCACGGCGGAAAACATGCGGGAATCCTCCACCAGAAGTATCTTCTGGTGGCCGTTGCGATGGCGGCCGCCATCGCCGAGGGATCCCACATCCAGTACCATTTCCCTTCAATTCCTCCCACGCCACCGGCGCATGAATCTCAGTCAATCGCAAGATCTGCCAAACTGTCTTTCACATCATCCTGAACAGGATTCGTGAAAAAATTGGAACCATAGATTGCGGAGATTTATACAAAAATGATTTTTCCTCACATTTTTTTGGAGCGGACTTGCCTGCTTCCCAATGCTTAAACGGTTTCTTCGACTTTACGCGCCGTCTGGATTTGCAACAGCGTGTCGAGGTTCTGATTCACGCGGCAGTAGAATTCCTCGTCGATGAACGGCCGCAGGATGAAGTCGTTGCCGCCGGCCTTGAGGAAACGCGCAGAGAGCAGCCGGTTGTTGGACGACGAAACGCCGATGATGCGCAGCTCGTGCGAGCCGGTGGTGGCGCGGATGCGCCGCGTCAGTTCGAAGCCATCCATGTCGGGCATGTTGTAGTCGGTAACCATAAGGCCGATATCCGGACTGGCCTTCAGGATTTGGAGTGCCTTGGCGCCGCTCTCGGCAATGCTGACACGGAAGTTATAGCGCTTCAGGCGGCTGGACAGCAAAGCGCGCGCCGTCGCACTGTCGTCGACGATGAGCACGTGATGACGGTGGTTGGTGAGAAAACGGCAGATGGATTCCGCCAGCATGTCGACCGCGAACACATTGTCCTTGAGAATGTAATCCACGACATCCCTGGCGATCAGCTCGTCACGCATACCTTCCAGAAAGGTGCCGGTGAAGGCGATGGTGGGAATGCTGAGATCGACCAGATAAGCCAGGGCTTCGCCTTTCTCGGCCCCCGGCAGATTCATATTCGAGATTGCCAGCTTGATCGGTTCCGACGACTTCTCATAGGCAAGCTGCAGCTCCTCGAAATTGCGGCAAATCTCGACATCGATGTCCAGAAGCTCCTTGAGCCTGGCACGGATCATCGCGGTAAAAAGATTGGAATCCTCGACGAGAAGAATGCGCGAGCCTGCAAGAGACCCGCCGGAGTACTGCATCCCCGAAACACCCAGAAATGGCATAATGAAAACCTGTTTTTGAAAATGATCCCCTCTGTGCTTTTTTAGAACAAAGCCTTTGCGGATTTATTAAACCGACTGGTTTCCCGAAGATGAAGAAAGGTGGCATCCGCTGCGGCGGAGGCGCGCGAATGTTCCGGCTCTTGGAACCGGTCGATGATCATCAAGCATGGAGCGTCGAGTGCCGTTAACGCCGGCTACAATTCCGGCCTTGCCCGTTGACATGCGGTTGAACCTTGCCGGAACCCATTTGTCCGGCTCACTCCGCCGCCGTTCTACCCCGGCGACGGCCGGCACCCTTTACCTCGGAAGCGTTCTCCTCGGACGGCGAAGCAAGATCTTCCGCCGCATCTGCCTCCGGCCCATCGGCCGAATCCGTCAATATACTGGCCGCAACGTCCCCCGGCCTGCCTCTCCTGCCATCGCGAACGATATGCAGCTCCTGATGTGGAAAGGGAATGGCAATCCCCTCTTCCTTGAACCGCTTGAGGATTTCGATGCGCAGGTTGTTGCGGATGTCCATGCCGTCGGAAAGATCCGAAAGATAGAAACGCATCTCGAAATCCAGGGATGACGGACCGAAGCGCAGGAATTCCACGTGCGGCTCAGGATTTCTGAGAACCTTCGGAATCGAACGCACCAGTTCCAGCAGAATATCCATGACCTTGCGCGGATCGGCATCATAGCTGACGGATACCGGGATTTCCGAGCGGCCGAGCCTGTTGCGATGCGTCCAGTTGCCGACCGAAGCGTTGATGAGCTCGGAATTCGGCACGATGATCGACTGCTTGCGGAAGGTCTCGATCTCGGTCGCGCGCACCGAGATGCGCTTGACGATACCCTCCGACGTGCCAGACACGATCCAGTCGCCGACCTTGAAAGGCCGTTCGACCAGGAGGATCAGGCCGGACACGAAATTCGACACGATATTCTGCAGGCCGAAACCGATACCGACCGAAAGGGCGCTGGCAACGAGCGCGAGGCTGGACAAATCGATACCGGCAGCGGAAATGGCAAAGATAGCCGCCAAGGCTATGCCGAGATAGCCGATACCGGTCCTCACGGAGTTGCGGACGCCGAGGTCCACCTGCCCGCGCGCCATGACATTACTGTCGAGCCAACGCTGGAACCAGCGTGTGACCAGATAGCCGCCGGCAAACAGCAGAATACCGACGAAGATGCCGAGCAAGGAGATCGACATGTTACCGATCTTGATCTCGGTAAACAGACGATAGGCGAAGACTTCCAGATCCTGGATATGGAAGCCCCAGGACAGCAGAATCAGCGGAAAACCCGTCAGCAGCGCGACGGCATAGGTCGCAAGCCCGGCGGCGAGACCCGCCTGATCGAGCGCCACTTCGCGAAGCTTCAGGCGGTTTTCCAGAAAGCGGCCGATGATCGTTTCGGCAAAAACGCCCTGCTTCGACACGGCCTTGCCGAGCTGGAAACCGAGATACATGGTCGCGATGACGGCGCTCGTCACGATCATCTGCGTTGCCATGAAGCGGGCGAGACCCACATAGCCGATGAACGAGATGAAGATCACCAATATGCCGAGAACGCGAAGGATGATGGCCATGCCATGCGGCCAGCGTCGCCCTGGCGCATCCGGATCGCCATTCTTGGCCAGCATCGGCGAGCCGAACGAGGCGGCAATCAGAATGAGGCCGATCAGCAGCGCCGCCAGGAAGCTCTTCGCCACGGTGACGACGACGGGCGAGCCCATGGACTCGCTGATGCGATCGAAGACGTAATCCAATCCATTGACCACGGCCATCGCCTGCAGGCACCAGGTCAGCGAATGCGCGCCTTTGTTCGACAGCTTGACAAGGCGCCAGTGCGGCCGGAACGGCGCGAAGACGGCATTGCTCAGGCGGCCGACGAAATAGACGAGCCCGATGAAACCGAAGACCGCCGCCAATATCGGCGCGATATCCGGCCGCAGCACGTTGAAATTCGAAAGAAAGAAGAAGGATGTGACGAGAAATGCCGCCAGCGACAGCGTGCGGATCATGGTCGACCAGAAGGCGACGGAGAGCCGGCTGATATAGGGCGGATTCTCGATGGCCTCGTCCTGCACGTAATAACGGCGGAACAGCCTGTAGCCACCGGCGAGAAATAGCAGAGCCGCGCCGATCGACAGACAAACGGCGCCCAGGAACGAGGCGAGCTTGGCTTTCAGCACGAAGCCGATCCAGCTCGTCACGGCGCCGCCGAACTTGATACCCTCATCGACGAGAGCCGCGCCCGCATCGTCGAATGTCGTGCCGGAAATCTCCGTCCGCTTGAACAATGTCTCGGCGAACAGCTTTCGGCGCATCTCCATGAACCGCATGGAAAGCCGATTGCTCTCCGCGGTCAGATTGTCAGCATCGAGGATCACGGCGCTGATCTGGGCGCGCTCGGCATTGAGCCGATCACGCTCCTGCGCGACGATCGGTGCTTCCGGCGGCTGGCCCTCCTTGGGAGCGGCGCCCAGCTGGGTCAGGCGCGTATCGATCTCGGCGGTACGGGGCTTCAGGCGTGCCGGAATTGCGACGACGGCGCGATTGAGTTCGTCGACACGGCCCGACAGCGCCACCAGCGTCTCGTCGTCGGCCCCCGACTGCTTTGCGCTGTCCCGGAGGGTGTCGTATGTCTTCTTTGCCTTGTTGAGATCGGTAACGGCCGCATCCAGCAATCCGTTTGCAAGCTGTGCGGACTGTTGCTGGTCCGTTTGTTGCGGCTGCTGGGCCGGCTGTTGATCCTGCGCAAGGGCATACCCGCCAGCCAGCGGGAGGCTGGCAGTAATGGCGGCCAATCCCAGCAGCAAAAGGGGCAGCAAAAAAAGACGGAATTTCAGCGGGCGCAAGCAAAGCTCCTCGTCGCACATAACTCGCAGGCAGCGGATGACCGAAATCGCCGAAGAAAATCGAGAACCGAGTCGTCCTATAGTGTGATTGCGAATTTCATAGTCTTTACGCGTACGCCTTGTAAGACAAAGAAAGGCGACACAAAGGCATTCCGCACCTTTATCCGGTTCTGAATCGTGCCCGAAGCCGGATATCGCCCGCCTCATCTTGAAGACGACGTATCGGACTGCTCATGCCTGCCCGAAAATAGGCCAGAGGGAAGCCTTGGCAATGGGTGGTCCATGGCCGTCTGCTTCCCGATATCGGGATGAAGGCCGCGCCTTCGGTGGGCCGGGGTCGGCGCACCGAATTGTTTAAGGATAGGCCTGAGAAACCTTAACCAGCCTTGCACTGCGGATGAAAACGCTCAGCCACGTTTTCGGCTGTGGCATAAGCCTGGGTCACGATCTCCGGCACCAGATCGATATCGGGGAGACTTCCGAGCCCCAAGGGACCGATGGCAAAGAGCCCCTCCGTCGTGCGGCCATTGACCTCGAGCGCACCGCTCGCCTCGACGGCCAGACCGAGGCCGAGTTCGTCGGGCACCGCAAGGCCGGTGTCGATCAGGCTGCGCAGCAATGGCGCATTCAGATCGGGCGCCTGGCATCGACAGTCGATCACGTCATCGGCGTAGAGCTGTTCCGGTTCCGATCGGCCCGCAGGCCTCAAAATCATCCCGGTCGGCGTCCGCCGGATGAAATGGCCGCGCAGCAACAAGCTATTCCCCTCGGCTAGTTCCTGCTCCAGGCGGACATGCAGGGCTTCGGGCAGCCGGTTGCGATGGCTGTCGTAGAGCGCCCGCAGATGACGGTTGAACTGTTGTTTCTGACCGGCGGGCAAGGATCGCCAGAGCGACCGCGCATGCTTGCGCAAGCCGTTCATGACAGACTGCCAGCTTTGGCCGCTGGTCTCCGCCTCCTCGCAGGCCTGACGGATAAAGCGAACGATCTCGCTGAGATTGCCGGGCATTTTATCAGCGGGGAATACCGGATCGGCATTGTTGCGCGTGTGGCTTTGCGGCAGGAAGCCCCGCCTTGAAACGATGGTGATCTGCCCGGTATAGCCATTGTCGCGCATCTGCAGCAGCCGGTCGACGACACGCAGGCCGCTGCCGAGCAGGATCGTATGCGGGCGCGACACCAGGCGCCGCGCCCGCACCGTCGTCGGGACATTCACGAGATCGCTGGCCTGCGATTCCTGATCGGTGATGCCGTAGCCGGTCGCCACCACCACCATGTCGAACGGCGCATTGACGGCACCGTCGCTTTCCACGACGAAGCGGCCGCCGCGAACGCGGCGAAGCCCGAAGACCGTCTCGCTGCTGACCTGCACCGTAACATCGCGACGCGACGAGAAGGCCTCGGAAAAGCGCTGATAGACGTAATCGCTGAAAATGCTCTTCGGTACGAAGATCTGCAAAAAGCCGGGTATGGCTGCCGGAACGGCACTGCGGAACGGCGCATTGCCACAAAGCCATTGATTGAAATCATCGGGATCGCCGGCGGAGACCGAAAGATCGCGAACGCGGCTGTTGAGAATTTCGCTGCTATGCCCCGAGGCCAGCGCCTGACCGCCGCTGACGCTGGAATTGGGGTCGAAAAGCTGCAGATGGAACGGAAAGCGCACTGTCTTCATCAGGGCGATCGCCATCATCATGCCGGAAAAGCCGCGCCCGATAACGGCAATGCGCGGCATCTCATAAGACTGTGCCGCCGCGTTCGTCCTGGCGGAAAAAAATCCCTGAACCGTCATATTAACTCCTGGGGCGAGAGGTGGTCGATCATGCCTTTCTTGGGGCTTGCTCACTTTACGGGCCCAGAAACTCAAGCTCCGATATCTGGTACTCGACAGCTGAAGAACAGTGGCTGACAAAACGCACGGAAGCCGCTTCGGTTCTCAAAACTCGTCGCATTCTTTCAATCCGGATTTCTCTTCCGCAAAGAAAGATGCGGTAGCAGGTCCAACTCTGATTTGACACCAGATGCCTGCAATCGGCTGCCATGTATTGCTTCTCGGAAGCCTTCAGGCAGCAGGATTATTGTCATTGTCTACTTATTTAGTCGTATATGAAAGCGCGAAAACGCGCCGCTAGCAAGTGCTTTCTTGCCCGGACAGAATCCGGCTGGCTATGCCGCAACGCAAAAACGCCTTGTGGTCGGGGTGTCGCTTGGTGGTTGACGGTCATTTCCATCGGCGGAAAAGAGAGCATTTCATAGCGCTGGCGGCAGCGCTTTCGATATTGACGGGCGGGACGATGAGAAGCCGCAAGCCCGCTGCCGCAGCAACCACATATCGGCCGGCTCGTTTACAATTTCTGCATTTGCCGCCTATCATGTCGAAGGACGTGGCGCGAACGACGGAAGAAAATCCGTTGTAGGCTACCTCCATGGAAATTGAGATCCTGGTGATTTGCCGCGCCTGAAAGACTGACCTGGCGCTAGCCGAGGAGTGGTGAATGGGAACTGTTTCGCAGTTGCACGAACGCGTCAAACCACCCGCGCATCGCATTCAAAGCGAAGAGGAAGCGCTCGACATCGCACGCTCGCTCGCGGCTGGTTTCGCGCAGCAAGCAAGCGATCGAGATATCAACCGCATCCTGCCCTATGACGAGATCGAAGCCCTGTCCCAGTCGGGCCTGCTTGGCATTTCAGTGCCTTCGGAGCATGGCGGCATCGATATTTCAAACTGCGTTCTTGCCGAGGTCATTGCCATCCTGGCGGAGGCCGATCCTTCCATCGCGCAGATACTGCAGACGCATTTTCATGTGCTGGAGGCGGTCAGAATCGCCGGCGGCGAGGAACAACGGGCATCCCACTTCGACCGGGCCATGATCGGCGATCGCTTCGGCGGCGTCTTTTCCCGACCCGAGACCGGCGGGACGGATCAGGATGCCCTGCATCTGGCACAGGATGGGCTCGGCTTTCGCCTCAACGGCCGGAGCTTGCCTTCCGCCAGCATTCTGTTTTCAGACTGGATCGCCCTATTCGTCCCGGACAACCGAAAGGGTCTGGTGGCGGCGATCGTGCCGAGAAATACCGAGGGTATTCAGATCATCGACGACTGGGACGGTTTTGGTCAGCGGACCTCCGGAAACGGCACGACCATACTGCATAATGTCTATCTCAGCGCCGAGGCCGTGCTCCTGGAGCATGAGAAGCTGACTGAGCCCACGGTGATCGATTGCGTGAACCAGCTCACCCATGCCGGCATCAATCTCGGCATCGCTCGATCCGCTCTGGCGGCGACCATAGAGTTCGTGCGGACCAATCCTCAGCCGTCGGCGGATAACGGCTCCAGGCGCGCCGTGGACGATCCGTTGCTGGTGACGAGGATCGGCGAAATTGCCATTCGGATCGAAGCAGCGACGGCGATCGTGGAGCGAGCCGGCAGCAAGATCGACGCCGCCCAGATCAATCTCACCGAGGATCACGTCATCGATGCCGCGCTCTCCGTTGCGGCGGCCCAGGCGATTACGGCTGATATCGCCATGGAAGCATCCAACACGTTGTTCGATCTTGCCGGCACGACGTCGGCGCGCATCGGGCTCAATCTCGATCGCCACTGGCGCAATGCCCGCATCCACACGCTGTATGATCCAGCGCGCCGAACCCATAATATCGTCGGCAACTATCATCTCAACGGCATAAAGCCATCCAGAAACTCGCTGCTCTGAAAAACGCAGGGAGCGCCGAAGAGGTCAGCCGATCTGCGAGGCGCGGTGGTCTTCCCGTTCCGGGAGCTCAACATCCGCGCCGCCGGCAACGAACTGTTCCAGCGACATGTTGTCGAGAATCTCGGCAATGGCGTCACGCACCTCCGTCATGGAGCGCCGCACCTGACAGCGCTCCGGATCGGAACAGTCGTCGCAGGCTTCGTAGGCCGTACGGCTGGCGCAGCGGATCGGCGCCAACGGGCCGTCCAGGGTGCGGATGACATGACCGATGCGGATTTCCGACGCCGGACGCGACAGAGAATAGCCGCCACCCGGCCCCTTCTTCGAGCGCAATACGCCGGCATTGCGCAATTCGAGCAGGATGGTATCGAGAAACTTCTTCGGGATATTGTTGCGCAACGCGATATCGTTGATGAATGCGGTTTCGCCTGGACCGAGGCGTGCGAGATCCACCAACGCCTTCAGTCCGTATTTTCCTTTTTTCGTAAGCATCGCCGTCCGCTTTACTGCAAGGTCGATTGTTGAAACCCGGCTTGGCCGCCCAAAAGAGACTCACCCGGTCCATCCTGTCATCACGGATTGCGGAAGTAACCCCGCACGTCCTGACGAGCAAGATAGTAACTCACAAATTGTATAGTTTATATGAGTAAATTTAGGCAATTGTATCGCCTAAGCAACGAATTTGCGGCTTTTCTTGGATTTAGGCGGCGCTACTGTCCAAATACGCCTTCCTTTTCCCATGCCTGTGGTCGTTGATCGCGCCAGCGACCTGTTCGGCGACAAGCACGGCATGCTCGACCACTTCGGGCAATCCCATGAGTTCGCCGAAAGTACCGCGCGCGAGCGGCCCGGAAATAAACAGGGACGGCACCACCGTTCCATCGGCGGTAAGCGCCCGCGATTGCGTATCGCAGGCAAATCCCAGCCGTGCGGGATCCATTGCCAGATACCCGGCTTTCGACAGTTCCTCGATCCAGCCTTGTGATTGCAGAATGCCGCGATGCCCCGGACCGGTGGTGACAACGACTGCATCGAATTGCCTCTCGACATGCCGCTCGGACCGACGGAGCCGCAGTCTGCAGGCGATGACACCATTGGCAACGTCAACAGCCGCGACCGAAGCCGCCAGCACCTCGAGCCTGCCGCTTTCGATCGCCCGATCGCTGGCCGCCTCCACCTGCGGCGCGACGCGAAAACGATGCACATCCCAGAACGGCCTCAAATGCCTGACGAGACGGCGCCGCTCCGCGATCGGCAGCGCTTGCCATACATGCCGGCCCTGCCCCCTCACCTGATCGATGACGGCATGCCAGCTGCGCCCTTCGCTCTCCGCCTTGCGGATGGCGGCCCGCAGGCGGCGCAGGAGATCAAGCGCGGTCTTCGACGGCGCACTGGCGAAATCGCCGAATGGCTCCTGCTTCACCGCCGCATGGCCACGCGAGCGCAGGCCACGTCGCGATATGGCGGTGACCGGTCCCGTATGACCTCTGAGTTCGAGTGAAGCGATGACATCGGCCGAGGTCAAGCCGTTGCCGACGACCAGGACGCGATCCCCGGCGCGGATAGCCGCAAGCGCATGCGGCTGCGTCGGATCCGGAACGAAGCGCGGGTGTTCGGCAAGCGCATCCTGTAGCACCTGCGGCGGCAAAGGCGACGGATGGCTGGTGGCGATGACAAGAATATCCGCATCCACGCGCTGTCCCGCCGCACCGGTGACCGTCCAGCGGAGGCCTGCCCTCTCGATGCGCTCCACGCTTTGCCTGACATGGATAACCCGCCCATCCTCGATGAAGGGATGGATCATGCTATTGATATAATTGCCGAAGACAGAGCGCCGTGGAAAGAGATTGCCATTGGCGGCAACCGCCGCCTCGTCGTCGGCAAGCGCATCCTTCTCCTGCAGCCAGCCTTGAAAATGCTCGATATCGTCGGGCAGCAGACTCATCTTGGCGGCCGGCACATTGATGCGGTGGGCGGCATCTTGCGTATCGTAGGCGAGCCCTGCTCCTAAACGTTCCCGCGGCTCGAAGATGAAGAGCCGGCCGGGCTGCAACGACTGTCGCTGCAGCAGATGGAAGGCAACCGCCGTTCCCGAAACGCCGCCGCCGACAATGACGATAACAGGCAGATCACGCGCCTGGTGGTCAGAGCCAAGGGTCAATAGCCAACTCCCTCAAGATCGCTCAGCATGCGGGTTCTTTCGCGCGTCGAGCAATCGCAATTTCATTCGGGACAATGGTATACTCTATAAAATTTGTTGACAATACGATTGCGGCGGGAACCCACTTCCCCTCTGCAGCCAAACGCAGTCAACAGCGTGCTGATATGCCTTTGCAAACAAGCGGTTATTTGTGCCTCGCACAACATTGTTTTTGCATCGCAGGATGTAAAAAACTTGGCATGCGGCGCTCGGCAGAACATACTAGCGGTTGTTCTGGTTCGTATTCTCTGTGGGAGGAGAAACATCATGGAACTGCTCCGTCTGTTCACTGCCTTCGACTATACGCTTGTGCTGATTCTGGCCGTCATCTTTGTGTTCAGCGTCATGGAAGGCGGGCACAAAAAGCATTGAATGCAGGCTGTTGAAGGCGATAGCCATTGCCGTCAGGCACCGTGCCCGACATGGTCGATGTGATGCGCGTGAGCCGGCACGCCCAAAGCCCGCCACAGCGGCGCTAGACCAACTGGCGCGCGACGATTGGCCATAGCAGCGATATCACTTTTGATGCAGACGAGCCGCCGCCTGGCGGGCTTCTTTCCGCCGAATTGTCCAATCATCACGGCCGAGATCGCGCGCGCCTGGCCGGTATCTCTGATGCTGCTGCCCGCATACAAAGTCCTTCCGATCCCGAAATAAAGTTGCGTCACTGTACTCGCAAATCCAACAGTAGATATGCAGCACTGGATTGTATAATTCGACGCTCTTCGCTCGTTGAA
Source organism: Rhizobium sp. CCGE531 (assembly GCF_003627795.1). Taxonomy (NCBI): domain Bacteria; kingdom Pseudomonadati; phylum Pseudomonadota; class Alphaproteobacteria; order Hyphomicrobiales; family Rhizobiaceae; genus Rhizobium; species Rhizobium sp. CCGE531. The sequence goes on from NZ_CP032684.1 coordinate 2,397,882, forward strand.
ACGAGAGAATTATTCCACAAGCTTCGCGCAAACAATTCCTGGGATATTTCCTTGCATCGATAAGACATCGAGCAACGAGGATATACTTATGGGCTATGATTGGGACGGCATCAAAACGCGCCGGATGCGAAGGCTGAAATACGGGCTTTCCCTATTCCTCTTCACGATGTCCATAACCGCGCCAACGATGTTCCTGCTGCATCTCCGCTGAACCCTTGGCAAGACCTGCTCCGATTGGCCGACGGGGCGCTTTGCCACAGGGCGATGCTTGAAGTTTCCAAGACCAATCCACGGCGACGGGAACCAAAGCGAGCTGCGGGTCGTTCCTAAAGGCTTGCGCTATTCAGGAGAACACCATGGCCGACGTCTCGCTGGACAAGGATATCAACGCTCAGATCGATGAACTCCGCAAACAGATCAACAAGCTCTCGACCGTCCTGATAAAGAGGATCGATGCAGCTTCGGATCGCGCGGACGAGGCCCTTTATTCATCGAAAGCGAAGGTTGCAAGCATCGCGGATCATGCTCGGTCAGAAGGCCGAAACGTGGCGCAGGCTGCAAGGGAAAATCCGACGGCTACAAGCTCCATCTTGATCGCGACGGCGCTTCTGGGCGTCTTTGCCGGCCTTCTGCTAGGCAAGCTCTCGAACTGATCCGACAACCCCATCAAACAAAGGCTGGCCGATCACAGTGGCAACGATGCGGCGTCGCGTTTGAAGCTTTGCCTCGCGTCATGCGTTACGTTTGCGCAGTTTGGCGGAGGGCGCGACGAGGCTGATGGAAGGGCGTTGGAGCAGCGATCGAGCCGGTCGCGTTTGAAATGCGAGACCAAAAATGAATTGGAAACAGTTCCAATTCATTGTCGTCAATCAGCGTAAATCTTGGCTAAGTTTCTCTCCTTGCGATTACTGAAGATCGCAGGAGATGGTGGACGATTAGGAGGCGTTTTGCATACCTAGCCTAGGTGCTGTTGTTCCGCTCAAGATATTTGTGGGCATAGTCGTCCATCAAGATTCAGCCGTGTCTATTAGACGCGTCATCAGCTATGCTGTGACGTCAATATGGTTGAGCAAATGGATCGCGCCAGGATATTAAATCTGCTTGATTCAATGGAGCTGCGAGTCGAGCGCATGGAAAAAGCGCTCGCGCCGAATGCTTCTCCTACGGTTCACGACATCCTTCAGCTTCTGCGGGAGCTAAGAATCAAGGCACGCCATTGTCGGTCCAAAGTCGACGTTCTGGAGCCGACTGCTATTAGTGATTTGCGGGAAACTATAGATAAAATTAGAAATTCTGCAGCTGCTCCTGACTTGAATTTTCGTCTTCTAAACCCGCAATATCAGAACAGATTGGCGCGCGAAGGCTTACTTGAGGATACGGATTTTCTGGCGCGTTTGACGAGTGGCATTCTGATCGGTTTGAAGCTCACTGCGGACGATGTGCGAGATCTTCTGCCTGCTCAAAAGCCGGCAGCGTTTCGTTTCGCCTTCGACAACGACAACCAAAGAATAGTAGTCGCCGACGAGCCATTTCAAACGGGCGCGAAACAAGCAGAAATTGCGTTGGCCGCCCTTGAGGAGATCATAAGCCAAGGGGCGGAGGTCAACGAAGACTTGCAACAATCAAATGCAGCACCTCGCTTAAAGAACGCGTTCGCTCGTATTCAGGCACGATTGATCTCGCACTCCAATATCGTTCAAGCAGGCCTTTCTAACCAGACTGCTGCTCGCGTACTGAGGGGCTATGTAGATGAACTTTCTCAAGGTCAATTCGAGCAGTTGAGAGCTTATGTAGAGGGAGTTTCCCATGTACTGGCGCAGTTTCCTGAATGGCGCGAATTCTCCGACAATGCTACTGCCGCAAACCTAGACAGAACTGCAATCGCAGAGTTGATGACCGACGCGCTTCTGCTCGCGCAGCAGTTGGAACGAAGCGGCCACGCATCCGATGAGGTGCCGCAAGCGTTGGTCCAAGCAGTTGATTGGGTGCAGGAAGAGAGTGAGCCCGATAGACGTGATGTTCTCTCGCTTGTTCGAACGTTGGAAAATATCTGGTCTTTGCTAACTAGAAACGCATTGGCCAAAACCGCTGTCGACGAAGGGCGAAAAATGATTGCGAGAAGTATTGTTTGGGTTGCCGTTGGCGCCATTGGACTTGGCTTCGCATCTATTGTTGCCAAGGTTCCGGGGGCAGATTGGATCGAGCCGACATTCGCATACTTGAAAGCGAATATCCAAAGCTTCGCGCCGAAATGAGCACCAGTCGTCGAGTAGCGCTCTTGTTGGCAGAGTCGGGAAGTTGAAACCAAAATCAAAGCGCCGCGCGAGCAGCTAAAACTACCATTCCAAGCCAACAGGCGCATTGTCGGATCCGCTGATCAACAAGGGAGGGCGAGATGATCGAACAATATATCGAATGGCTGAACAAGGAGCGTGCTGCTCTTAGGGAAAGCGTCACGATGATGAAACGCGGCAATGAAAAAATATGGGCTCAAAGGAGCGGCGCGCCGATGGAGGAGATCACCGACCGCATTATAGAGCGCGATATGAAGAAGCTTATTGAGTTAGAGACACTGCTGGGCGGCCAGCATGGCGGCGGATTTCCGACTCAGGTTGGAGAGCCGAAACGGAAGTAGCATGATGGGAACGCAACCATCGAAGACCGCATCACGGTTCGCGATCCGGCAAACTCGTGACCGTGAAGGATGCCGGCTAGCGACAATGGTATGGTATGCTTAGGGTTGAGAGCTCGACGCAGATATCCCATTCCAGGGATGACAGCATTTCTCAACGGCCTTCTTGCACCCGCTTTGAACGACTTCGCATCTGCATTTGAAAGACCAGAAATGTTCCGATCAAACTGGCAATAGAAATAAATGCATGCATCCAAATAAGGATAAATGGTGGGTGATGTAGGGCTCGAACCTACGACCCGCTGATTAAGAGTCAGCTGCTCTACCAACTGAGCTAATCACCCGCACCGCTTGCTGGCGGCGTGATCGGGCATATAAATAGGATCGGTTTGATTGTCCAGCGGCCAGACGAATTTTCTTTGATTATTTGTCAAAAAAATTTCAGAAGCCGCGAAAAACCCCGCAAAATCAAAGCTCAAGGATTCCGGACGCAACGCGCACAGCCTGGCCGCCGATGCGGGCATTGGCGATCAGGCCACCGTCGACGTCGACATGGAGGTGAATCAGAGACGGCCGCCCCATCTCTATGCCCTGCTCGATGATGAAAGGATGATGCCCGTCCGGGAGGGCATCGAACTGATTGATGGCGCCGGACATCGCCGCGACCGCCGACCCCGTTGCCGGGTCCTCCACAATGCCCATGCCGATTGGAAAGACGCGTGCGTGAAACTTCGCCACATGGTTGACCCCGCCGCGGCAATAGATGAAGGCCGAGGCCAGCGCGCCATCGACGAAGGGGACCGTCTTTTCCCAAAGCTGCGAATCGAATTCCATCCGCTCGGCGACACCGACGTCGTGCACCGGCACCAGGAGAAACGGCACTCCGGCGCTCCAGATGGAAGGAACATGGTTCTCGAAACCAACCTCAGTGATGTTCAGGCTGAGCGCGTTGGCGATGTCGGCCTTGTCGAGCGGCAACAGGATCTGTTGCGATTTCTTCGGCAGGTCGAACTCGGCAAAGCTCGCCTTGTTCTGCCGCAGCTTGATGGCGCAGCGCACCGGCCCGACGCGTTCGTCGAGAACGCAAACGAGATCGAGATCGCCGCCATGGCTGGCATGGGCCTTCTCCGCCAGAGCGATCGCAGTGCCGACGGTCGGGTGCCCGGCAAAAGGCAGTTCCCGGCCTGGCGTGAATATGCGCAAGCTTGCCGTATGGGCCGGATTTTGCGGCGGCAGCACGAACACCGTCTCGGAAAGGTTCAGCTCCCTGGCAATCGCCTGCATCGCCTCGTCGCTCAGGTCCTCGGCATCGAAGATGATTGCGAGCGGATTGCCCGCCAGCTTGCTGTCGGTGAACACATCATAGACACTATAGCTGCGCGTCAATCCGGCCTCCATCCGTACTTCCGATTCAATTATTCATACCGGCAAGCGACCCCAGCGCAAGCCCAAGCTATTTGCCGCTGCCGAAGTACCAGGCGAGAATGGGCAGCATCGCAATATTGTAGGGATGCGCCGCCGGGTCGGCCGATCGAATAGCGACCACACCATCGACTTCATCCTCTTCGGAAACGAGCATATGCGCCTCGATCCGCCGAAGCATGTCCTCGGCCGTCCAGGGAAAACGGAAGACGCGGAGAAGCGTGACCGAACGCTTTATATGCATTGCGTAATATCCTGGGTCGGCGGTGGCATCGTTCAGGTCGAGGCCAGTCTCCTCCAACACCTCGCGCCGCATATTGCCTTCGACATCGCCGCGCCCGTCGACAACGTCATTTTCATCCATCGACCCGGCGGCGCAATAGACCTGGCCGGGATTGGAGGTGTGCGGCGCCATGCGGATCGCGATGATCGCTCCGTCGGATGATACGGTGACCGCAAAGGCAAAAAGATGAAAGCCTCCCGGCTGCCTCTGCTTTCGCCACCAGAGAAACGTCGAGAACGGTACAATATAGGCTTCGCCCTTCACCGCGCCGCCGATGATCGACAGCCGATGCTGGAAGACCATGCGACCGTCATAGAGCGATGGATTGGCGGCAATTTCCCTTGCCCAGTTTTCCCGCGCCGCCTCCTGCTCGCGCAGGTGAAACGGATGTTCGCCGGGAAACACGGCAAGGTCGATGCTGGAGATCGGGAATATGGTGCCTTCCGGCGGCCAGCCGGCCATGTCGTTCTGTTCTGAAAGGGTCATATCAAATCCAATGTCATGACGACGGGGCAATGATCGGAGGCCTTCGGCCTGTCCCAGCCGACGCGCGGATAGCGCTCCACCTCCTGCCCCGGTGGAAATATGGTGCGGAAAGGCTGGCCCGAGCGTACGACATCCGGGGCCTGCGTTGCATTGACCCGCGCCAGAGCTGGAGAAAGCCAGATATAGTCGAGCTGGCAAAGCCGCTGCTCTTGCGGCCCGCGCGCGTGGTAGAGCGTCCAGCGGTCGAGCTCGTCCCGCCGCTGCATGACGTTTTCGACGAAGCCGTCCTGGCTGAAGACATCGAGCGCGCTGCCCTTCTCTTCATTGCGCGGCTCGAAGCGATAGCCCGTGTGGCGCGTGCCGATGACATCGACCCACTCCTGATAGTCGTTCATGTCGCCGCAGATGGCGAAATTCTTCGTCGCCGTATGACCGGCGCCGAACCGGTTCTCGATGATGCGGCGAACCGCCAAGGTTTCGGCCCGGCGGATCGGCATGGTCGCATGACGCCCGTCCACCCCTTCACGCGCCGGCCCCATCGATTTGAGATGCACCACATAGAGGGAAAACGGCACGCCGCCGATATGGAGATGCAGCTCCAGACAGTCGCGCTTGAAGATCTTGTCTTCCGAATGAAGGCCGAGTTCCGCCAGCTCGTCGTTGAAAAGGCCGAATTCGCCATAAGTCACCATGGCGTGACTTTTGATGTCGTTGAGGACGATCGGCTGGCCGTCGCGCGTTTCCTCACGCATCATGACGGCGACATCGATGCCGCGGCTGTCATTGCCCTCGATCAGGAACTTCTGGCGATAGCCGTTGCCGACCATGCGGTAGAGGTAGCCATATTCGAATGCCTGCAGCGCAGCCATGTTGTCGACCTCCTGCAGACAGATGATGTCTGCATCGGCGTCTGCGATCGCAAGCGCCGTCATCTGCCTGGTGTCGTCGGTCGCGGCGATCACGCGCGCGGCTTCGAGTTGTTGGTAGACCTCCTCGTTGCGGACATCGAAGAGCTGCAGCACGCGATCCTGGCGCAGCTGATTGCGAAAGCCGGTGTAATCGAAGCGGGTCAGAAGGTTTTCGACATTGAATGTCGCAAGGCGCAGGGACATGAAGCATTCCAATTGATGAAGAAGTGGGTGAGCCGGTTCATGAAACCGATATCACCCGGCCTTCGCGGTCACGGTCGATTTGAATTTGCCCATCAGATACGGGCCGGACAGAACAGGAGCGTATTTCGGCTCTTCGCCTGTTTTCAGGCACGAAGGCAGGCAGGCGATCTCGGCAAACCAGTTCGGCTGATGGAAAAAGGCCAGGGATTGCCGGCGCTGCATGCCACCTTCTTCCGGCGGCGGATTGACGACGCGATGCACGGTGGAAACCCAGCGATCATTGGTCCAGAGCGCCATCAGGTCGCCGATGTTGATGACGAAAGCACCCTTAACTGGCGGCACCGGCGTCCAGTGGCCGTCCGGAGCGACAATCTCAAGCCCCTTCGAGCCCGGCTGCGGCAAGAGGATCGTCAGGCTGCCGTAATCGGTATGCGCGCCGGCACGAAGCTGGCCCGGCTGTGGCGGCACGAGCTGCTCGGGATAATTCAGCGCCCTCAGCGCGCTGACCGGCGCATCCACATAGGGATCGAAGAAGTGCTCGGCGAGACCGAGCGCGGTGGCAAATACGCGCATGATGCGCGCCGCGAGATCCTCCATCGCCCCGTAATAGGCCTTCCACGCCTCCACGAACCCTTCGGGGCCTTCCGGCCAGATGGTGGCGGCATAACAGAAGCCGAGCGCTTCCGGATCGCTCATATCAGCGGGGACGGAAAGCGGACCTCCGTTGAAGCTTTCCTTCAGGTCCGGCGGCGTATCGACATTGCGCGATTTCGCCAGCGCTTCCGTACCAGGCCCGAGATAGCCGTAGGGATAGCCGGCATAGAGCGTCCTGGCGCGCTGCTTCACCTCGGCCGGCAGATCGAAGAAGACCTGCGTCTTCTCCCATATCCCAGCGATAACAGCGTCGGTGACACCGTGATTGGCAATCGCCAGAAAGCCGGTCGAGCGGCATATCCGGTCCACCTCAGCACCTAGCCGCTTTTTCTCGTCGTGACTGGCCGCCTCGAAGGTGCCGAGATCGAAAATCGGAAAGCTATGATCGGACATGCGCGACTCCCATCCGTAACCTCGAGCAAATCAAGCATAGGAGGCGGCGGGGAACAACCATCTTGTCCCCCACACGATCAAAGCTGCCAGGCCGAGCGAATGGCGACGGGATAGAGATCGCCCGCCTTCACCGCCTCGCGGCTATAGGCACGCAGAACCTGCCCATCCGGCATCGACAGCCTCATCGCATAACGCTCGCCCTCATAGAGAACGGAATCGACCCGGCAGGATATGCCCTCCGCGTCGGCAACCACATCCTCGGGTCGGACGAGAATATCCGCACTCGCGAGGCCGCCCGCCCGGCTCTCCCAAAGGCCTTGGAAGGACGACCAGTCGATGCGGCGCGGACCGCTATCGGGAAAAGCCAGCGACAGGATGGCACCCTGCCCGACAAGGCCGCCGACCATCTTGCCTTCGGGGCGTGCATAGATCTCCGCCGGCGGCGCCACCTGCAGGAGCCGCCCCTCGGACATGACGGCAACATCGGTCGCAAGTGCCATGGCCTCGCTCTGGTCATGCGTGACATAGACCATGGTGGCGCCGGAGCGCTGGTGAAATTCGCGAAATGTCTCCTCCATCTCCTTTTTCAGGTGACGGTCGAGATTGGCGAGCGGCTCGTCGAGCAGCACGACATCGGGCGATGTCACCAGGCAGCGAGCAAGCGCCACCCGCTGCCGCTGACCGCCGGAGAGATCGGCGGGCCGGCGTTCCGCATAATCACCGAGGCGCACCGTCGCCAGCGCCTCGCGCACCTTCTCGCGATAACGCTCGCCGGAGATGCCGCGCACCTTCAGCGGATAGCCGACATTGCCGGCGACGTTCATATGCGGCCACAGCGCATAGGATTGGAACACCATCGCCATGTTGCGCCGCTCCGGCGGCAGCATGCTGGCCGCATCCGCGAGCAGCCGCTCGCCGAGATGAATGGAGCCATCCGTCGGCTGTTCGAAGCCGGCTATCATTCGAAGCACGGTCGTCTTGCCGCAGCCGGAGGGGCCGAGCAGCGCCAGGAAACCACCCTCGCGAACATCGAGCGACAAGGCGTTGACGGCAGCGCGCCCGCCCGTGCCGAAATCCTTGCTGAGGTGATTGAGGATCAGCTTCGCCAAGGCACCACTCCCTTCGGCAGGCGCTTGGCCATGATTTCCAGAAGCACCATCATGATGACGACCATGGCAATGACGATGACCGACATGGCCGAGGCAAGATCGGCGCTGCCGCCATCGTCGAGATTGTAGATGACGACGCCGAGCGTCTGCGTGCCGGCCGACCAAAGCAATGCGGAAACGGTCAACTCGTTGCAGGCGATCAGAAAGACCAGGATCACCGAGGCGCCGGCAGCCGGCGCGATCAGCGGCACGATGATATCGGCAAGGCGGCGGAAGAATCCCGCACCGGAAAGCCGCGCCGCCTCTTCCAGCGCCGGATCGAGCTGCAGGAAGGCGCTCATGACCGGCTTCAGGCTGACGGCGAAATAGGCGGAGAAATAGGCGAGCAGGATGATCCAGATCGTCCCGTAAAGCGTGACGTTGAGGATCGGCAGCGGCGCCGCGAACACCAGAATGAAGCAGACGGCGATGATGATGCCCGGAAGCGAATAAGGGATCTCGATCATGCCGCCGACGATGCGGCTCAGCATGTCCTTGCGCCGCGTCAGCGCATAGGCCGCAAGCACTGTCACCAGCAGGAGACCGAGCGCCGTCATGCTGGCGAGGAAAAGCGAATTGGAAAAGGCGATGCGCGTTATGCTTTGCCGAAACAGGATTTCCGTGAAGGCGTTCAGCGATGCCGTCTTGAAAGTGAGCGGCACGCCATAGGCCGGCACCAGCGCGCCGGCGACCAGCGCCAGGAAGGGCGCGACGAGCATGACGAACAGGATGGTACAGAGCACCGGGAGCGCAAGATAGCGCCAGCGGCCAAGCGAAAAGGCAGCCGTCGCGCCGGAAATGCCGATCACGCGATAATCACGCCCCTTCAAGGCCCTGCCCTGCACGGCAAGCCCCGCAACCGCAATGACGGCGATCATCGTCGACAGCACGGCGATATCGCCGAAGGTGCGTGGGCCGAAGCTGGAGAACTTCGTGAAGATCAGGGTCGAGAGCGTATAGATCGAGGCAGGAATGCCGAGGATCGCGGGAATACCGAAATTGCCGATGGACGAGACGAAGGCGATCGCCGCTCCGGCGATGATGCCGGGTAGAGATAAGGGCAGGATGATATCGCGGAAGACGCGCAGGCCGGAGGCACCGGAGAGCCTCGCGGCTTCCACGCCATCGCGCGGCAGCGCCATCAGGCCGGCGCGCAGGGCGAGATAGACCAGCGGCGCATGCTGGACGCCATAAAGCAGCGCAATGCCGCCGACCGAATAGAGCGGCTGTGGCGAGCCGAGCGGCGGCGCGATGTGCAGCGCCTTGAGCAAGGGGCTCGATGGCCCGGACATCTGCACCCAGGCAAGCGCCGTCACCTGCGGCGGGATCATCATCGGCAATACGAAAAGGAAGCCGAGCAGCCCCCTGCCCGAAAGATCCGTCAATGTCAGCAGGAATGCGAAGAGGCAGCCGAGGACCACGGAAACGATGGTGCCGAGCACGGCCGTCTCGATCGTGTACCAGGCCGAGCGCCAGAGCGCCGGATCGGTGATGAGTTCATAGGTGCCGCCCCTCAGCAGCGCCTCGATGCCGGCAAGCGCCAGCCGCGCCAGCGGCAGGACGCTGAGCAAAAGCACGACGGCAACAACAAAAGGAAACAGCCAGGCCGGCTGGCTGTTTCCTCTACGCACATATCCGTACATTCCAAATCCGGGTCGGATTACTTCGACTTGAAGTAGGTGGAGAAGATCTTCAGGTCCTGATCCGTATTCTTGAGAGCATCGGCTGCATTCAACGGCAAAACCTTGATGCTGTCACGCGCCGGGAAACCTTCCGGCAGCGGCGTGCCGTTGCGGGCCGGGATGTAGCCGAGCTTCAGGAAGCCTTCCTGGCCCTTTTCGGAGAGGACGTAATCGACGAACTTCCTGGCGGCATCGGCGTGTTGAGTGCCTGCGAGAATGCCGACCGGCTCGGTGACTGCAGAAACGCCTTCCTTCGGGAAGACGAATTCCAGCGGAGCGCCCTTCGCCTTTTCGCGGATCGGCATGTAGTCGACGATCATGCCATAGGCCTTCTCGCCGGAGGCGACGGACTTGAGCACGGCGCCGTTGCCGCCGGAAGCGATCGCGCCATTTTCGGCGAGGTTCTTGTAGTAGTCCCAGCCGAGGCTGCTGACGCCGGCGAGCGTCTGCGCGTGGATGAGAGCAGCACCTGAAGCAAGCGGGCTCGGCATGGCAACGAGGCCCTTGGCTTCCGGCTCCACCAGATCCTGCCAGCTCGCCGGCTTCATCGCGGCGGCCGTGTTGTAGACGATGCCGGTCGTGATCAGCTTGGTGGAGTAATAATAACCGCCGGCGTCATAAAGCGACGGATCGTAATTTGCGGCTTCCGGCGACTTGTAGGCCAGCAGCTTGCCGGCTTCCTTCAACCGCTCCAGCGTCACCATATCGGCGATCAGCAGAACGTCGGCGACGGGAGCGCGGGCCTGCATCTCAGCCTGCAGCTTGGCGATGATCTGCGGCGTGCCGTCGCGAACCCAATCGACCTTGATGCCGGGATTGGCAGCCATGAAGCCATCGACGGTCGCCTGCGCATCGGCATTCGGCTGGCTGGTGTAGAGGACGAGGTCGGCAGCATTTGCGGTACCGGAGAAAAGAGCGATGGCCAACAGGCCGGCAAAGGCGGAAACAAAGGTCTTCATGAAACGTCCTCGGCTAGGTTGTAAGAGCGTTGTCTAGACGTAGGGCTTAACATGATTGTGACAGTTGAATTTGAACAAGATGCCTTTGGTATGATGATTAGACCTTGACCGTCTGCCTCCCGCGCTATTTCCTGACGCACGAATTTCAGATGGGATTTAGGAGGACGTATTTATGGAATATCGCCTGCTTGGCCGCTCCGGCCTCAAAGTTTCCGCCATCACCATGGGCACCATGACGTTCGGCGGAGTCGGCTGGGCAAAAACCGTTGGCGATCTCGGCATCAAGGATGCGAAGAAGCTTGTCGACATGTGCATCGATGCCGGCGTCAACCTGCTCGATACGGCCGACGTCTACTCGCAAGGCGCATCGGAGGAAATTCTCGGCGAGATCATCGGCGGCCCGCGCAAGAACGGCGTGCTCATCGCCACGAAAGCGCGCTTCCCGATGGGTTCCGGCGTCAACGATGCTGGCTCATCCCGCCAACATCTCATCGAGGCCTGCGAGGCAAGCCTGAAGCGCATGAAGACCGACGTGATCGATCTCTATCAGCTGCATCAATGGGACGGACAAACGCCGCTGGAAGAGACGATGGAAGCGCTCGACACCTTGGTTCGCCAGGGCAAGGTCCGCTACATCGGCTGCTCGAACTTTTCCGGCTGGCACATCATGAAGGCACTCGGCGTCAGCGAGCGCGACAGGCGCGAACGTTTCGTCAGCCAGCAGATCCACTACACGCTGGAAGCCCGCGATGCGGAAAACGAGCTGGTTCCGATCAGCATCGATCAGGGCCTCGGCATCCTCGTCTGGAGCCCGATTGCCGGCGGCCTGCTGTCAGGCAAGCATCGCCGCAACCAGGCGACGCCGGAGGGCACGCGCCAGTTCGCCGGCTGGACCGAGCCGCCGATCCGCGATGAAAACCGCCTGTGGAATATCGTCGATACGCTGGTGGAAATCGCAGACGGCCGCGGTATTTCGGCCGCTCAAGTGGCGCTTGCGTGGCTCATCGGCCGCAAGGGCGTGACCTCGGTCATCATCGGCGGCCGCACCAAGGCCCAGTTCAAGGACAATCTCGCCAGCGCCGAGCTGAAGCTGACGGACGAGGAGCGCAAGCGCCTCGATGACGTCAGCCTGCAGCCGCTGATGTATCCCTATTGGCACCAGCGCAATACCGCCAACGACCGCTTAAGCGAGGCCGATCTGGCGCTGATCAGCCCGCATTTGGAGAAATGAAAGGGAACAAACGCCTTCTCTCCCCGGAGAGAAGGTGGACTGGAGCGATTGAGTGAAACGAAATCGCGAGAGGCCGGATGACGGGGTGCCAAGAGTACGAAAATCCCCGCATTCAAATCGGGCAGCCCCCTCATCCGACCCTTCGGGCCACCTTCTCCCCGAGGGGAGAAGGAAAAAACTAAGCAGCCATCGCCCCGATCTCGCCTGATATCAACTTGCCAAGCCGCGAGATGCCTTCCTCGATCATCTCGGCATTGGCGCAGGAGAAGCTGACGCGGAAGGTATTCGCTCCGCTGCCATCGGCGAAGAAGGCCTGGCCCGGCACGAAGGCAACCTTCGCCGTTTCCAGCGACCGTGCAAGCAGCTTGGCGCCATCCATGCCCTTCGGCAGGGTGACCCAGACGAACATGCCGCCTTGCGGCTTCGTCCAGCTCGTCCCGTCAGGCATATATTTCGCAAGCGCCGCCAGCATGCAGTCGCGGCGGTGGCTGTAGGTCTTGCGGACCTTGGCGACCTGCGCATCGAAACCGCGCTCGGCGACCTGGTGGATGGCGATCTGGTTGATGGTCGAGGAATGCAGGTCGGCCGCCTGCTTCATAAGCACGAGCTTGCGGATGACGGGCGCATTGGCGACGACGAAGCCGACACGAAGGCCAGGCGCCAGCGTCTTGGAAAAGCTGCCGCAATAGATCGTCCGCGTATCGTTGATATCGCCCTTGCGGGCGATTTCCAGTGCGAGAATCGGCGCGACCGGCTCGCCATCGTAACGCAGCGACTGATAGGCGGCGTCCTCGATGACGGCGATATCGAGTTCTTCGGCAAGATCGAGCAGCTTCTCGCGGCCGGCCAGATCGACCGTCTCACCCGTCGGATTGGCGAAATCGGCCGAGAGATAGGCAAACTTCACCCTGCCGCCAGCCTGCGCAGCCGCGGCGCGATAGGAATCCGGCGTGCGGTTGCCGTTCGGCGTCAGCTGGTCATAGGTCGGCTCATAGGCGTTGAAGGCCTGCAGCGCACCGAGATAGGTCGGCGCAGTGACGAGTGCCGTATCCTTCGGCGATAGGAAGAGCTTGCCGAGATAATCGAGACCCTGCTGCGAACCGGAGACGATGAAGACGTTTTCGAGCTCGCAGGGAATGCCGAGCGCGCCCATCTGGCCGACAAGCCATTCGCGCAGCGGCTTGTAGCCCTCGCTGACCGAATATTGCAGCGCTGCATTCACCGTCGGGCCGGAAAAAATGTCGGCATAGGCTTGCTTGAATTCGGCATCCGGGAACAATGCGGGATCGGGAATACCGCCGGCGAAAGAGATGATATCCGGCCGCTCCAGCAGCTTCAGCAGCTCGCGGATTTCGGAGGCGCGCATACGGCTCGAACGCGTCGCAAAGATATTTTCCCAATTCAACATGGGGCTTCCTCGTAATTTTTGGTCTTTATGCCACAAGATCACGCAACAAAAGATAAGTCAATAATACTGACCTATTTTGTTTGTGACGGTGACATTCTCAAGCCGATTTGTAGTCGAAGGGGTTGAGAACAATGACGGGAAAGACCGAAAAATCGACGATATCGCGCGTAACGATCGTTAGATTATGGACAGATGCGGTCGCCGCTATCATCGCATCAGCAATCAGCGTCGGCGATTTGCGATGCATGAATTGCGCCCATCGAATCATGCAGTCAGCATCCAGGGGAATGACTCGAATCCCGCGCTGCAAATCATCCAACCAGCGTGCGAGTTCCTTTGCCTTTTGCGGATCGGTTTCTCCAGTCAACTCGATACCGCGCTGGATCTCGCCGATCGTGATGGCCGAAATCGCAAGGTCGTCACTCCTGACACTATTTATCCAGGCCAGTACCGCACCATGGGGCTTTACCCTGCGCAATTCCGATACCACATTCGTATCAAGCAAATACAAGTATCAATCCTCACTCAGATTGACGTCCCGCCAGACCCATTCCTTGCGAGACGGGATATCGAGTTCGAATCTTGGCTCCGGCGCGAGAAGCACGTCCTTGGCGGACGGCTTGGCCCGCTTGTTCAGCGCTTCCCACTCGGACACGGAAACAAGCACAGCTTTAGGTTCGCCCCTCTTTGAAACGAGCTGCGGTCCTTCCTCCAATGAGGCATCAAGCATTTCGCTGAATTTCGCTTTGGCATCCTGAACAGGCCATTGGCGCATGGCATCCTCCATCTGACTAGTTTAAAGACTAGTTATCCTTTGCAGGCAATTCAAGATCAAACTTGCGAGACAGCGATCCCGATCCGATACTTATGTTGATGATCGAATTGGAACACCTATGGCAAAAGACGACCCCACTTCCTCCTTCTACGATCACAGCGCAGCCGTCTATGCCGTGCGCGATCGCAGCCTGCCGCAACGTCGGCTCGATGCCTTCCTGAATACCCTCCCCGCCGGCGCATCGATTCTCGAACTGGGCTGTGGCGGTGGTCAGGACGCAGCCTACATGATTTCGCAGGGCTTCAACGTCACGCCCACGGATGGTTCACCGGAAATGGCCAAGCAGGCCGAAAAGTTGATCGGCAAGCCGGTGATCGTTCGCAGGTTCGAAGAGTTGGAGGACGACCAGCTCTACGACGGTATTTGGGCCGAAGCATCCTTGCTGCATGTGCTGCGACCAGATCTTCCAGGGATTTTCAACCGCATCCACAAAGCCCTAAAGGACGACGGCCTATTTCACGCCAGTTTCAAAGCAGGGGAAACCGAGGGGTACGACAGCTTCGGCCGATATTACAACTACCTCTCGGCCGACTGGCTTAGCGATCTGCTCATCTCGACCGGCTGGAAGGACATTTCGCTCAACGAAACCGATGGCGGCGGCTACGATGGCAAACCGACAAGATGGCTGCGGATGAGAGCCAGGAAAGGCATTCGATCGGCCACATGAGCCGTAAACATGTCCTGAAACGTTCAGGGCCGGGGAAGTCTCCCTCCCCGGCCCTTTTCATTGTGGTATAGACCCAAAGACGCTTAGTTGACGCTCTTGTCGACCAGCTTGTTCTTGCCGATCCAGGGCATCATGCCGCGCAGCTTGGCGCCGACTTCTTCAATCTGGTGGCTGTCGTTCAGGCGGCGGATACCCTTGAAGCGGGCAGCGCCCGAACGGTATTCCTGCATCCAGTCCGAGGTGAACTTGCCGGTCTGGATGTCCTTCAGGACGCGCTTCATCTCAGCTTTGGTTTCAGCCGTGATGATGCGCGGGCCGGAGACATATTCGCCCCATTCAGCGGTGTTGGAGATCGAATAGTTCATGTTGGCGATGCCGCCTTCATAGATCAGGTCGACGATCAGCTTCACTTCGTGCAGGCACTCGAAATAAGCCATTTCCGGCGCGTAGCCAGCTTCGACCAGCGTTTCGAAGCCGGCGCGGATGAGTTCGACGAGACCGCCGCAAAGAACGACCTGTTCGCCGAAGAGGTCAGTTTCGCACTCTTCGCGGAAGTTGGTTTCGATGATGCCGGAACGGCCGCCGCCGACGCCGCAGGCGTAGGAGAGAGCGAGTTCAAGCGCATTGCCCGAGGCGTTCTGATGAACGGCAACGAGGCAGGGAACGCCGCCGCCCTTCTGGTATTCGCCGCGAACCGTGTGGCCCGGGCCCTTCGGAGCGATCATGACGACGTCGACCGAAGCCTTCGGCTCGATGAGGCCGAAGTGAACGTTGAGGCCATGTGCGAAGGCAATCGCAGCGCCGTCACGGATGTTCGGAGCGATGTCGGCCTTGTAGATGTCGGCCTGCAGTTCGTCCGGGGTCGCCATCATCATCAGGTCGGCCCAGCCGGCGGCTTCGGCAACGGTCATGACCTTGAAGCCGTCGGCTTCGGCCTTCTTGATCGTGGGCGAGCCGGCCTTGAGCGCGATCGCAACGTTCTGTGCGCCGCTGTCCTTCAGGTTGAGCGCATGGGCGCGGCCCTGGGAACCGTAGCCGATGACGGCGACCTTCTTCGACTTGATGAGGTTGAGATCGGCATCACGATCGTAATAGACGCGCATTGTTTGTCCTTCCCTTTGCTTGTCTGGGTACAGATTTTAAATTGTCAGACGGTCGCTGCTGCTTCCGCTAATACCTTTTCCGTGCCGTAAAGCCGGAGAAAAGCGGTGACCGCCTTCTCCGCCTGACGGCTCGTATCCTTCAAACCGGGCTCGCCGAGCAGCATGCGCACATGCAGATCGGAGACTATGAGCCCGTAAAGCGTGTGATATGCCTCGTCGGCATCGACAAAGCGCAGCAACCCCACGCGCTTGCCGGCCTCGATGAGACCGATAGCGCGGCGGTCGATCTGCCGGCGCCCGCGCTCCAGCAGCAGCTTGCCGAGCTTGGAGCCGTCGCGGTTCGACTGGCCGACCGCTAGGCGGTTCAAGGCAAGGGAAACGTCGCCGGCCAGCACTTCCAGCAGATCGCGGGCGAAGATCACGAGATGATCATGCAGGCTCGCCGCATTCAGCCGCTCGCCGTTACGCTCGAAGGTGCGCACCTTGCTCGCCTGATAGGTGATCATCGCCGAGAGCAGGCCGTCGCGGTCGCCGAACCACTTGTAAAGACTTTCCTTGGAGCAATTGGCAGCGCGCGCGACGCCCGAGGTCGTCAGCGCCTTCTCGCCGCCGTCGACGAGCAGACGCAGCGCCTGTTCCAGAACGGCGTTCTGGCGCGGCGAAAACTCGCTCGACTGTCCTGCTTCGCTCAGCACGATGGCCACTCCCAAATGCGTACCGTACGGTACGGTTCGTGGCGCTTTATGCAGGACGACAAGGCGCCCGTCAAGCGGAATTCGTTGCTGCACCGCGCCAAAAAGAGAGTGCTTGTCAGAGCGAACTCGCGATAGATAGATCTTGCCGGCCGACCTGCCTCTTGGTCAGCATCGCCTGAATGAGAACCGCATCCATGTATCTTCCCGAAACGCTGCTCTTCTGGACCGCAATTAGGCGTCGCTCCGTCAAAGGCAGGCGGCGGATGCTTGCCGGTACCGTTGGGGTCTGTCTGGCAATCGGCCTGCTTCCCGTGTCGGCATCAAGTCTCTCGGAAGCAAAGCCGCTCGCCGGACCGGCCGGACACTATTGCGGCAAACTTCTTTCAAACGGATCATTGGTGGACGTCGAGACATCGCTGCAGGTCGACATGGAAGGACACATCTCGGGGACGTACCGTTTCGACGACGATGGAACGACGACGATCGGTGCTTTGTCGGAAATCGGAGCGGCCCCCGGTACAAAACGGGTGTTGATATGGTTCGACAAATATGGAACCGGAGCGCTGTCGATCCGGTTCGATCCCAGCTACACGCGCTTCGAGGGTCTTTGGGGACCGCATGGTTCCCTTCCCAGCTACACTTGGAACGGCGGCAACTGCAACGCCCCGATCAGTTGATCGAGTGAGCTGAACGCGAACGACGGATCGGAAACATCGCTTATTCGGCCGCCACCGCATTGTTGCGCATGGCCTCGACATCCTTCAGCGGCGGCAGGCCATAGAGACGACTATATTCGCGGCTGAACTGCGAAGGGCTCTGATAGCCGACGCGGTGGCCGGCCGAGCCGACGTCGAGTTGTTCGACGATCATCAGCCGCCGCGCTTCATGGAGCCGGAGCTGTTTCTGATATTGCATGGGCGACATCGCCGTTACCGCCTTGAAATGATGGTGCAGCGAGGAGACGCTCATGCCGATGCGTTCGGCCAGATCCTCGATGCGCAGCGGTTGGGTAAAGTTGCCGCGTATCCAAGCAACGGCGCGTGCCACCCTGTTGCTCTGGCTCTCCGCCATCGCGACCTGCAGCAGCCGAGGGCCGTTCGGACTGGTCAGCAGGCGATAAAGGATCTCCTGCTCGATCAATGGCGCCATGGCAGGAATATCCTCGGGCCTATCCAGCAATCTGAGCAGCCGTAACGAAGCATCGAGCAATTCGGGCGATGCCGCATTGATCGCAAGCCCGCGCATGGGCTCCGCCGTCATCGCCTCGCGCGGAATATTGACGCGCGACAGCAACTCATTCAGCCGTTCGCTGTCGAGCGCCATGGAGAAGCAAAGATAGGGCGTTTCATTGCGGACGTTGGTGACCTGTGTCGACACAGGCAGGTCGAGGGCGGTCAGAATATATTCGCCGACACCGTAATGGTACGTATCGGCGCCGACCGTCAGGCTCTTCCGCCCCTGAACGACGACAGCATAGGAGGGTCGAAATGCCCCATGCTGCCACACGGTCACGGCCGATTGGCGATACAGGTTGAGACCCTCTATCGGCGTGCGATGTTCTCCATCCCCCGTGGCGAAACGGGCAACGATGGAGGCGATCTCCTGATTGGGGTTGAAAGGCAGTGTCATGCGCAACCGATTGTTTTTGAGAGCGTGTCGACGCTTATCTAGGTGACATCTTCCGCTCGCAAAAGAGCCGCCGGAAAAATTAGATTCGCAGGATCGTACATAAAGCTTGCAGGATCGCTCTAACGCTGCTGTCCGATCCCGATGCATAGTCCAGCGTCTCAATTCAACTCCCAACCCGTCCCAAGATCAAGGAACCTCCCATGCCTATCGCAAAGGGTTATGCAGCCACCGACGCGTCCAAACCGCTCGTTCCCTTCACCTTCGAACGCCGCGAACCGAATGACGACGATGTCGCCATCTCCGTGAAATATTGCGGCGTCTGCCATTCCGATATCCATCAGGCCCGCAATGAATGGGGCTTCTCCAAGTACCCGATGGTACCGGGCCACGAAGTTGCCGGCATCGTCACTGCGGTCGGCTCCAAGGTAACGAAGTTTAAGGTCGGCGACCGCGTCGGCGTCGGCTGCTTCGTCAATTCCTGCACGACCTGCGCCACGCGCGACCTGGATTACGAGCACTACATGCCGGGTCTGGTCCAGACCTACAACGACGTCGAAGCCGATGGCGAGACGCCGACTTTCGGCGGCTATTCCGACTCGATCGTCGTCAAGGAAGGCTACGTCCTCTCCTTCCCCGACAATATTCCGCTGGATTCGGGCGCGCCGCTGCTTTGCGCCGGCATCACGCTTTATTCGCCGCTGCGTCATTGGAAGGCCGGCCCCGGCAAGAAGGTCGCGATCGTCGGCATGGGCGGCCTCGGCCATATGGGCGTCAAGCTGGCCCATGCGATGGGCGCCGATGTGACGGTTCTCAGCCAGACGCTGTCGAAGAAGGAAGACGGCTTCAAGCTCGGCGCTGACCACTACTATGCCACCAGCGATGCCGAGACCTTCACCAAGCTCGCCGGCAGCTTCGATCTTATCCTCAATACGGTCGGCACCGCCATCGACTGGAATGCCTACCTGAACCTCCTGAAATACGATGGCAGCATGGTGTTGCTCGGCGTTCCCGA
The DNA here is from genome assembly GCF_003627795.1 of Rhizobium sp. CCGE531. Classification (NCBI taxonomy): domain Bacteria; kingdom Pseudomonadati; phylum Pseudomonadota; class Alphaproteobacteria; order Hyphomicrobiales; family Rhizobiaceae; genus Rhizobium; species Rhizobium sp. CCGE531. Next base: position 2,417,233 of record NZ_CP032684.1, read on the forward strand.
ACATGCCGTTCCGGTCCATGCCTTCTCGCTGATCCCGGGCCGTCGCAGCCTCTCCGGCTCCATGATCGGCTCGATCAAGGAAACCCAGGAAATGCTCGACTTCTGCGGCGAGCACAACATCGTCTCCGAGATCGAGAAGATCAGCATTCAGGACATCAACGAAGCCTATGAGCGCGTTCTGAAGAGCGACGTCCGCTACCGCTTCGTCATCGACATCGCCTCGCTGGCATAAGTCAAAAAAGGGCGGCGTCCGATATGGGCGCCGCCTTCCTTCATTCCTCGCGCATGGTTTCCTTCTGCGTGATCAGCCGGGCGCTGTGCTGCCGGCTGATATAGATCCATAGCCAGCTCCAGGCGACCGCGATGCGCCAGCGCACGCCAATCAGGAAATAGATGTGGGCGAGGCCCCAGACCCACCAGGCGAGCCATCCCCTGAGCTTGATCCAGCCGAAATCGATGATCGCCGCACTTTTACCGATGGTCGCCAGGCTGCCTTGATGGCGATAATGGAACGGCCCCGGCGCCGGCCGGCCGGCCAGTTTCGCCTTGATCACCTTGGCAACGTAAGCACCCTGCTGCTTGGCAGCCGGAGCGATCCCCGGCACCGGGCTGCCGTCGTCGCGCAGGACCGATGCCGTATCGCCGATGACGAAGATATCCTCTTTGCCCGGCGCCCGCAGCTCCTTGTCGACGACGGCCCTGCCAGCGCGGTCGGCAGGGATATCCAGCCATTTCGCCGCCGGCGATGCCTCGACGCCCGCCGCCCAGACGATGGTGCGGCATGGCACGAAGGCATCTCCGATCGTCACCCCTTCGGCCGAGCAGAAAGTGACCGGCCTGCCGAAGCGGATTTCGACGCCAAGCTCTTCCAGCTCCTTGCGCGCATAGTCGGACAGGTCCTCGGCGAAAGCCGGGAGCACGCGCGGCCCGGCCTCCACGAGAATGATCTTCGCCTTTCGGGTATCGATATTGCGGAATTCCCTCGGCAAGGTCGTCCTTGCCAGCTCCGAGATGATGCCGGCAAGCTCCACGCCCGTCGGCCCCGCGCCGACGATGACGAAGGTCAGAAGCGTTTCGCGGACGGCAGGGTCTGTTTCCAGTTCCGCCTGTTCGAAGGCGAGCAGTACGCGGCGGCGGATGGTCGTCGCATCCTCCAGCGTCTTCAATCCCGGCGCCACCGGCTCCCACTCGTCATGGCCGAAATAGGCATGGGTGGCACCCGTCGCCAGCACCAGCGTATCGTAACCAATCTTCTGGCCATTCTTCAAAAAGACCTGGCGCGCTTCGCTGTCGACGCCGACGACCTCGGCAAGCAGCGTCGTCACCTCGGGCCGGTCCCTGAAGAAATTGCGGATCGGCCAGGCAATCTCGGAGGTCGCGAGCAAAGTGGTCGCGACCTGATAGAGAAGCGGCTGAAACAGATGGTGATTGCGCCGGTCGATCATCGTAACGCGGACGGGAGCGCCTTTCAGGTCGTTGGCGCACTGCACCCCGCCGAAACCGCCCCCGACAACGACAACGTGATGATCCTGCATGGCGACACCTCATGGCTACGTTTCGCCGAAAACGTAGGGTTGAGAAGAGTAAGCAGCAACCATCTTTTATGCATGGCACCTCTGCGGCTGTCACGCGTCATTGTGCTTATCGTGCGTATCCGACCGGAATGGACGTCCCACTTTTCAGCTCCTCCATCGAGATCGACGCGGAAACATCGAACAGTTCGACCTTGCGCACGAGCATCTTGTAGATGACGTCGTAGTGTTCGACGCGGGGCAGCACGATCTTGAGTATATAGTCGTAGTTCCCGGTAAGCCGATGCGCTTCGACGATCTCCGGGATGTCGCCGATGACCTTGCGGAAGGATTCGATCCACTCGTCGGCATGATGCGCCGTCTTGATCAGGGCATAGACCGTGGTCGGCACGCCCATCTTCTCGCGATCGAGCACGACGATGCGCCGGGCGATGTGGCCGCTTTCCTCGAGCCTCTGGATGCGGCGCGAGCAGGCGGAGACCGAAAGGGCGACGCGATCGGCGAGCTCCGTTACCGAAATGCCGGCGTCAGCCTGCAAAAATTCAAGAATCTTTCGGTCGCGTTCGTCCAGCATGTGCGGCAATCCTCATCTGTGCGCCTCTATTTTGCACAAAAGTCGAAAAATGCGCAAACTATTGCGGGTAAATTTTGATAGGCTTCGAAAAATGCAAACACGCGGCGGCTGAATCGCAGCAATATTCCTCCATTCACAATTTAGGAGCGGAGAACAGCATTATGCGCACCATCGGCCTGATCGGCGGTATGAGTTTCGAGAGTTCGGCGGTCTATTATCGCCTGATCAATGAAATGGTCCGCGAGCGGCTGGGCGGCCTCTCCTCCGCCGAACTGGTAATGTACTCCGTCAATTTCGAAGAAATCGTCGCGCTGCAGAAGGCGGGACGCTGGAACGATGCAGCCGACCGGCTCGCCGACGCGGCACAGCGCCTGCAGGCCGCCGGCGCCGAATGCGTGCTCATCTGCACCAATACCATGCACCTGATCGCGCCCGAGGTTGCCGAGCGCGTTTCCGTGCCGCTCATCCATATCATCGATGAAACCGCGACGGCTCTGAAGGCCTCCGGTCGGGTCAAGCCGCTGCTGCTCGCGACCCGCTACACGATGGAACACGGCTTCTATGCCGAGCGTATGGCTGAGAACGGCGTCTCCATCATGGTCCCCGGCCGCGAGGATCGCACCGTGACGCATGACATCATCTTCAACGAACTCTGCGCCGGCATCATCAAGGACGAGTCGCGCCGGAAGCTGAACGGCATCATCGAGCGTGCCAAGGCCGAAGGCGCCGACAGCGTCATTCTCGGCTGCACCGAGATCTGCCTGATCCTCGATCCGAAGGCACTCATCCTGCCCGGTTTCGACACGACGACGATCCATGCCGAAGCGGCCGTCGATTTTGCGCTTGCAAATGAAAAGAGCAGCAAGAGCTGCGCTGCCTGACCCCAATCAATTTACTTGACTGAGTCCAACAAATAGCCGACATCGTCTCCTACGCTTGAGGAGGCGATGTCATGAACCCTGCCGCCGAATTCGCGACCATCGATGCCGTCCGCGACTTCAACCGCTTCTATACGAATTTTCTCGGCGTCCTGAACAAGGCCTATCTCGACAGCCCCTATACGCTCACGGATCTGCGCGTGCTGTTCGAAGTCGGCTCTCGCGGCGGCGTCGCCGCTTCGGCGCTGACACGCGAGCTTCATCTCGACCCCGCGTATCTCAGCCGCATCGTCAAGCGCTTTCGCGAGGATGGGCTGATCGAAACGACGCCGGATCCGACCGACGCGCGCAGCCAGGTCATAAAAGTCACCGAAAAGGGACAGGCGCAGTTCGAGGAATTCGTCCGCCGCGCGCGTGCCCAGATCGCCGGATATTTCGAGAAGCTCGCGATCGGCGAACCCGAACGCGTCGTTGCGGCAATGCGGACGATACAGGACACGCTCGGCACGGACCGAGCCACGGCATCCCCCGCGATCATCCGCAATCACCGGCCCGGCGACATCGGCTGGATCGTGCAAAGCCAGGCGCGTTTCTATACGGAAGAATTCGGCTGGGACGACCGCTTCGAAGGTTTGGTGGCGGAAGTCGCGGGAAAATTCCTCTCCAATTTCAATCCGCAGAAGGATCGCTGCTGGATCGCCGAGCAAGGCGGCCTGAATGTCGGCTCCGCCATGATCGCCGATGGCGGTGACGGTGTGGCGAAGCTCAGGCTGCTCTATGTCGACAAGGCTGCCCGTGGCCTCGGTCTCGGCAAGCTTTTAGTCGACGAATGCATCCGCTTCTCGCGCGACGCCGGTTATCGGAAACTTTCGCTCTGGACCAACGATATCCTCGACACGGCACGGGCGATCTACATCAAGACAGGCTTCAAGCTGACGACAGAAGAAAAGCATCGCATGTTCGGCCCAGAACTGAACGGCCAGACCTGGGTGCTCGATCTCTGAGCTCGGCCGCCTCGATGCGCACGAGTAGCAGAGCTGACACGGACGAATTCCTACCGGCAATTTTGTTGCATCGCAAAAATTCACTTGATTTGGAAACGATCATTTCCTAAAAGAGTGGCATGACGACAAATGCTCTCGACATCGCACCGAAGCTCCGGGGTCGCCCACGCGAATTCGACATGGATTCCGCGCTCGACGAAGCGCTGCGCGTCTTTTCCGAGCGCGGCTATTATGCCGCCTCGATCAGCGAATTGACCGTGGCCATGGGTCTGACGGCAGGCAGCGTCTACAAGGCATTCGGCGACAAGCGCGGCGTGTTCCTCGCCGCTTTCGACCGCTATCGCCAGGTGCGCCAGCAATTGATCGACGAGACCCTTGCCACGGTCCCGAACGCCTATGAAAAGCTACGCGTCTTGGTGACATTCTTCGCCGAGGCATCCTGCGGCGAGATCGGCCGTCGAGGCTGCCTCGTGGTCGGAAGCGCAACGGAGCTTGCGCTTTTTGACGAGGAGGTCGCCAGCCGTGTCGGCGTGGCTTTCGATTTCGATGAGCGGCGCATTCTGGATCTCATTCGCCTTGGTCACTCGGATGGTTCCGTGGCAAAACACGTCGATCCCGAAAGCACGGCTTGCGCCCTGCTTGCCCTCACGAAAGGCATGCGCGTGATCGGAAAGACCGGCCGGACCACAGAACAGATGCTTGCCGTCGCCGAGACGGCCATGAAACTGCTGAACTGATTTTCATCGAATTATCGGGGAATACACTCCCTGCCCGCATCGAGGACAAGTTATGCCCGCAACTGCCGCCGCCAGACGGGAGAGCACGCCGCTCCCGGAAAAGACTCTTTCACCGCTGCTGACATTCATGTTCGCCGCCGCCTGCGGGCTTGTGGCCGCCAATCTCTATTATGGCCAGCCGCTCGCCGGCCCCATCAGCCAGTCGCTCGGCTTCACCCCAGCCGCCACCGGCCTCATCGTCACGCTGACGCAGATCGGCTACGGCCTCGGCCTCTTGCTGATCGTGCCATTGGGCGATCTTCATGAGAACCGCAGGCTGGTGCTGACCCTGGTGGCGCTGGCCGCCGTCGCGCTTGTCGGCGCCGCCTTCGCCTGGTCGCCGTCGCTGTTCCTGCTCGCCTCGCTCTGCATCGGCCTGGCTTCCGTCGCGGTGCAGGTGCTTGTCCCCTTCGCGGCTCATATGGCGCCTGACGCCAGCCGCGGCGCCGTCGTCGGCAATGTCATGAGCGGCCTGCTCGTCGGCATCATGCTCGCCCGCCCCGCCGCAAGCTTCCTGTCCGAGCTTCTGTCCTGGCATGCGGTCTATATTATCTCGGCCGGCATCATGATCGGGCTGATGGTCATCCTGCGCGTCGTCCTGCCGACCCGCGTGCCGCACACCAAGCTGCATTATGGCCAACTCTTGTCGTCCATGGGCCACCTCGCGCTTCGCACGCCTGTCCTGCAGCGACGCGCGCTGTACCAGGCCTGCATGTTCGGCGCCTTCAGCCTCTTCTGGACGACGACGCCACTGCTGCTGGCAAGCCCTGCCTTCGGCCTGACGCAGAATGGCATTGCGCTTTTCGCGCTGGCCGGCGCGGCGGGCGCCGTCGCCTCGCCGATTGCCGGACGCGTTGCCGACCGCGGCTGGACGAAGCTTGCCACCGCCTTCGCCCTGACGATTGCCATCGTTGCCTTCCTGATCGGCCATTTTTCCGGCAGCGGCTCGTTGCTGGCGCTCATCACGCTGACACTCTCCGGCATCATGCTGGACTTCGGTGTCCAGACGAACCTCGTGCTCGGCCAACGCGCCATCTTCGCGCTCAGCGCCGAACACCGCAGCCGCCTCAACGGCCTCTACATGGCGACCTTCTTTGCCGGCGGCGCCCTCGGCTCCGCGCTCGGCGGCTGGGCCTATGCCACCGGCGGCTGGAACCTGGCCTCCTGGATCGGCGTCGCCTTCCCGGTCATCGCGCTGCTTGCCTTCCTGACCGAAAGCAATTCCAGGAAAAATGCGTAGCGGTTTTCCGTCCGGAATTGCGTAAAAACAAAGGGATAGAGCATTTTCGCGATTCGAAGAAAAGCGGAAAGGTTCGAGCGCAAGAACTGATCAAGACGGCTGCGGCACAGCCTGCCGCAGCCAATCGCATTCCCGTAGGCCGGCGCCGCTGAACGGATCGACCAGCGTGCCGGAAACGATACCCGCAAGGATCTGCGGCGCGGGAGGCACCTTGGCGATGGTGGCGACCATCCGGTCCCTGATCCAGGCGAGCGCCGCCGAGTCCGATTGATAGAATGGCGTAAACGCGGCCGAGAGCAGCTGAAACAGCCGCACATGCATCCGCCGCGCCTTGGCATAGGCGGCAAGAGCAGCCTCGATGGTTTCACATCCAGCAAGGGCATGCGCCAGCGCCGCCACATCGAGCAGGGCCATGTTGGCGCCCTGCCCGAGCTGCGGGCTGGTGGAGTGGGCCGCGTCGCCAACGAAAACCGTTCGCCCGCTATAGGGCACCTTCATGGTGCGATGGGCGTAACGCGCCAGCGTCAGCTGGTCCCAATCGGTGATCTGCTCCAGCAGGGGTTCGCATTCCGGCCAATAGCCGCGGATCGTCTGTTTCCAGCGATCGAGCCCGCGCTTGCGCACCTCATCGGCATCCGCGACCTTGAGGCTCCAGAACAAGGCGGCCTGTTTCGGCATATGCGGCCTTCTGCTGCCGATCGGCAGGACACCGATCATCACGCGCGCTCGGTCATAACGCTGCGTCAGCGCCGCCTGATCCACCAATCCGTCCGGACAATCGAGCGTCGCCCAGAAGGCGCCGTAGACGAGGTTGCGGGAACGCGGCGCGACAGGTGACGCCGCCACCAGCTCCGAGCGCGCGCCGCTGGCATCGATGACGAGATCATAGGGCCCGAGACGCTCGCCGCCTTCGACCGAAAGATAGCTGCCGGCACCCTCTTCGATCACGCCGACAACCCGCTGACCGGTATGGATCGGATGTTGCCGTGCGGAGACTTCGTCATAAAGCGTCTCGAACAAAGCGGCGCGATGGACACCGAGCCCGTAGCGGCCGCCCGGCAGCGCATTGTAGCGCACATCAAGGACGATGCGGCCACGGGTGGTTTCCGTGCCGAACAGCCGGTCGATGCGGTTGCCGGCGGCGTGGATGGCTGGACCGAGCCCGAGCGATTCAAGGACGGTCAATCCGGTCGGCTGCAACATCAGCGCCGAGCCGACCGGCGCCGGGCTGTCGAAGCGTTCGATGATATCGGTCGTATGACCGGCGCGAGTGAGAAAAAGAGAGGCGGCAAGCCCGGCAGGCCCGGCGCCGACGACGGCAATTTTCAAGGGCTTCACGGTGGAGGCTCAGTCCGGCGATTGATCGAAACGGGCTCTTGCGGCCTTGACAGCCTCATGATTGGCCTCGGCCCAATTCAGAAGCTGCGCCAACGGCTCGTAGAGCGAATAGCCAAGATCGGTCATCCGATATTCGACGCTCGGCGGTTTTGTCGGAAAGACCTCGCGGTCGACATAGCCGTCGCGCTGAAGGTCACGCAGCGTTTGCGTCAGCATCCGTTGGGAGATATCAGGCACCAGACGGCGCAGTTCGCCGAAACGGTATGGGCGTTTTGCCAATGTTTCCAACAGCAGCACCGACCATTTTCCGCCGATCTGCGAAATCAGGTCGCGCACCGGACAATTGCTGAAATCGAGATTGCTGAGATCGACGTCGCGCAGCGGCGGATCCTTGCTGCGCAGATTGACGACGGTGCTGGCGCTCATGCCGGTTCCCTTTTGGTAACTTGGAGCCGAAAAACTGCCCCCTTTACACCGCGAAGTCAATTCCTATTCTAGTGCTAGTCTCTTTTTGAGAGCAGCAAAGCCTCTGCAAATCCGCGGCGGTCAAACAAAGGAAAAGACATGAGCAGCACTCTTCTCGTCACCGGTGCCGCGGGTCAGCTTGGCCAGCGCGTCATCCATCACCTGCTGGAGACATACAAGGTCGCGCCAGGCCGCATCATTGCGGCCACGCGCAGCCCGGAGAAGCTTGCCGATCTCGCCGCCAAGGGTGTCGTTACCCGCAAGGCCGATTTCGATGATGCCGCGACCCTGTCCGCCGCTTTCGCCGGCGTCGACCGCCTGCTGATCATCAGCACCGACGCGCTCGCCGTTCCCGGCCAGCGCCTGAAGCAGCACACGGCTGCCATCGAAGCCGCGAAGAAGGCTGGCGTCCAGCACATCCTCTATACGTCCATGCCGGCGCCGGAAGGTTCGCTCGTCAGCTTCGCACCCGACCATCTCGGCACGGAAAACGCCATCAAGGCAAGCGGCATCGGCTACACGATCCTGCGCGACGCTTGGTACTTCGACAACTACTTGCACGGCCTGCCGCACAGCCTCGAAACCGGCAAGTGGTACACCGCGACCGGCGGCGGCCGCGTCAGCAACATCAGCCGCGAAGACTGCGCGCTCGCCATCGCCGCAGCACTTGCCTCCGACACGGCTGACAGCGCCACCTACACGCTGACGGGCTCGACCGCCGTCACCATCGAAGATGTGGCAAGCGTCGTCAGCAGGATCACCGGCCGCCCGCTCGAGGTCGTTGATGTCAATGACGAACAGCTTGCCGCCGGCCTCACCGGCGCCGGCCTGCCGCCCTTCGTGGTCGACATGCTCGTTTCCTCCGAAGCCAACACCCGCGCCGGCAACTTCAACATCCTGACGAACGACTTCAACAAGCTGACCGGCAACGAGCCGCAGACGCTGCGCAGCTTTGTCGAAGAACACAAGGGCGCATTGATCGGCTGAGATTTGGAAGGTCAGGCGAGACTATTTTCGCCGCGCCTTCAAGCATGGCCCCTGACCCAGCCCTCTCCCCGCTTGCGGGGAGAGGGAGTTTTTTGCCTCAAGCATGAGCTCTAGCCGAATGATGTAACCAATGGCTTGCGCCGTCGTCCCTTCTCCCCGCGATGCGGGGAGAAGGTTAGGATGAGGGGCCAGGCATAAAGGCGCGGCGAAGACAAACGCGCCTGACCGGCCGCAAATCCCGCTTTTTAAACCACCTGTCCGCAAGCCCTTCGAAAGCGGCGTACCGTTTCGGCCATGCCGTATTCCAGCGCATCGGCGGTCAGCCCGTGGCCGATCGAGGTCTCCGCGAGCTTTGGAATGCGCTTAAGTAATGCCGGCAGGTTAGCGACCGTCAGGTCGTGGCCAGCATTGACATCAAGGCCGTTGGCGAAAGCGGCATCGGCGGTCTTGCCGAGCGCTTCGAGAATGACGGCTGCCTTCTGCGGATAGTCGTAGCAGCCGCCGTAGGGGCCGGTGTAAAGCTCGATGCGATCGGCACCGACCTCCCTGGCGATCTTCACGGCATCGGCATCGCCGTCACCATCGGCAAACAACGACACGCGGCAGCCGATGGTCTTGTACTTGGCGACGACGTCGACCAGCAGCTCGCGATTCCTACGGAAATCCCAGCCGTGATCCGATGTCGCCTGCGCGGGATCGTCGGGCACAAGCGTCACCTGCTCGGGCTCTGCCGAAGCGCAGAGATCGAAGAACTCTTCGCTCGGGTAGCCCTCGATATTGAACTCCGCCTCCGGGAACTCGTCGTCGATCAGCGCCCGGATTTCGGGCAGATCGGAAAAGCGGACATGCCGCTGATCGGGACGCGGATGGACCGTGAGGCCGCTGGCTCCTGCCGCCAGCGCGATGCGTCCCAAGCCCGTGACGCTTGGCCAGGGAAGATCACGCCGGTTGCGCAGCATCGCGATAGCGTTGAGATTCACGGAAAGCTTGGCGGGCATGATCGAAATCCCTGATTTTCAAAGCGGATGATAGCGCCGTTCTATGCCATTACGGCCAGCAAAACCAACGAGATTCCGACATCGAACCATGCAAAACTTTGATGGGCGCATGCGCTATACGTCACCGAGCGGTGACCGAACCTAAGAGCCGCCCTATCGGACGATGGTCAGCGTTTCGGCGGCGCGGGTGATGGCCGTGTAAAGCCAGCGCTCACGCGTATCGCGAAACGCCCAGCTCTCATCGAACAGCACAACATTGTTCCACTGCGAACCCTGCGCCTTATGCACCGTCAGCGCATAGCCGTAATCGAATTCGTCATAGCGCTTGCGGGTCGACCAGGGAATCTCGCCCTCGACATCCTCGAAAGCCTGCTTCAAGAGCTTGATCTTGGCGGCCCCTCGATCCATGTCGTCGTCTTCCGGGCGTATCAAGAGATTGATACCTGGCTTCGTCGTTTCTCTGGAAGAAGTCATGACCTGCCAGAGCGAGCCGTTGAGCAGTCCCTTGGTGGGATCATTGCGCAGGCAGACCAGCTTGTCGCCGGATTGCGGGTAGTCGGCGGAAAAACCCTTGAGTTCCCGCAGGCGCTGATTGTAGCGCCGCCGCGTCCTGTTAGTGCCGACGAGCACCTGATCGGCTTCCAGCACCAGCGGCTGCGTGACCTCGTTCTTCGAGATCACCTGCGCGGTGCCATAGTCGCCATGCATGATTTCCTTGCCCTCACGCACCTGCATAGCGAGCTGGATGATCGGATTGTCGCGGGCTTGACGATGAATATCCGTCAGCAGGTAATCCGGCTCCTCGTTCGTGAAGAATCCGCCGCCGGAAACCGGCGGCAGCTGGCCGGGATCGCCAAGCACCAGGATGGGCGTTCCGAAGCTCATCAGATCCTTGCCGAGCGCTTCGTCCACCATCGAGCATTCGTCGACAATGATCAGCGCCGCCTTGGCGACCGGGCTCTGGCGGTTGATGGTGAACATCGGCGCGATCGATGTCTTGCCCGTCTCTTCGTCCTCGACGGCTTCCTCGCCGCGCGGCCGGTAGATCAGCGAATGAATGGTCTTGGCATTGGAAGCGCCGCGCGAGCGCAGCACCTGCGCCGCCTTGCCGGTAAAGGCCGCAAACAGTACCTCGCCATCCACATGCTCGGCAAAATGCCGCGCAAGCGTTGTCTTGCCCGTGCCGGCATAGCCGAAAAGGCGAAACAGCGGTGTACGCCCCTCCTTCAGCCACTTGGCGACGGCCTTGAGCGCTTCATCTTGTTGCGGCGCGAATTGCATGGGCCGAATTGGCAGGATTCGGCCGCTGGAAGCAAGCAGTAAAAAATACCCGGCGAGCCGGGAATAAAATCGCAAGCCCCCGTGTCTCATGTCCGGCAGCGCAAAAAAGCAAAGCCTGGACGATCATCGTCCACCCACCCAAGGAGAAACATCATGAAGACCATGCGATTCCTGGCAGCGCTCACCGCGGCGTCAGCCTTTGCCACTGCCGCTTTCGCCGCTGCCCCCGTCAAGACGGTCGAAAGCGCCAAGGGCAAGGTGCTCGCCGGCGAAAACGGCATGACGCTTTATACGTTCAAGAACGACAAATCAGGCGAATCCAATTGCAACGACGATTGCGCGAAAGCCTGGCCGCCGCTCATGGCCGATGGCAAAGCCAAGGCGGAGGGTGCATATTCGATCATTACCCGCAAGGACGGGAAGAAACAGTGGGCAAAGGACGGCATGCCGCTCTATTTCTTCGTCAAGGACGCAAAGTCCGGTGATGTCGCCGGCGACGGTTTCAAGGGCGTCTGGAATGTCGCGAAGCCCTGATGGGAACGACAAGGGCGCGGCGGGAGCCTCCCCCGCGCCCGATAGCTTCGAGGCGGAGGTGCTGGCGCTCCTCCCCTCGTTGCGGCGCTATTCGCGCAGCCTCGCCCGCTCGGATGCCGATGGCGAGGATCTGCTTCAGGATTGCGTCGAGAAGGTTTTGACCCGGCGCGGCCAATGGCGCGGGCTGAACCTGCGCGGCTGGGTCCTCACCATTATGACCAATCTCTATCGCAATGGACTGCGCCAGCAAGCCAATCGCAGCTTTGTCGATATCGACGACAACGGCGATCTGCCTGCAGCCGAGACGGACAACGACCCGCTGCAGCGGTCCCGCCTGGAAACGGCGCTGAACAGCCTTAGCGAAGAGTATCGCGCGGTGCTGATGCTCGTCGTAGTCGAAGGCTACAGCTATCAGGATGTCGCAGACATGCTCGACATTCCGATCGGCACCGTGATGTCGCGCCTGTCGCGCGCGCGCCGGAAGATGACCAGCCTGTTGAACGCAGACAACGTTGTCACGCTTCGGAGACCAAGATGAACGAACGCAAACCGACCGTGACCGAAGCGGACCTTCACGCCTTTGCCGATGGCCTTCTGGCACCGGAAAAGCAGGCGGAATTGCAGGCATGGCTGACCGAAAATCCCGAGGACGCTGCTGCCGTTACGGCATGGCAGGTCCAGAACGATGACATTCGGGCGATGTTCTCCCCCTATGCCATCTCGAAGGATGGCGACGCCGACCTCTTTTCGACAAGCAGAAACATGTCGTCTGCACAGGCGACTACGCCGCAACCAAGCCGCAAGCTGATGATACTCGCCGCCTCGCTGGCATTATTCGTCGCCGGTGCGGTTGCCGGCCGCTTCGGTCCTGATCTTTTCGCACGGCCCGAATTGCAGCTGACATCGATCGAGGCATTGCCGCAACAGGCGCATTCGGCTTTCGTCGTCTATGCCAGCGATGTCCGCCACCCTGTCGAAGTCGGCGCGGATCAGGAGGCGCATCTCGCCACCTGGCTCGGCAAGCGCATGAATGTCGCCGGCCTCAAGGTGCCGAGCCTGCAGACACTGGGCTTCCAGCTGGTCGGCGGCCGGCTGCTGCCGATCAACGGTACGCCCGGCGCCCTGTTCATGTATGAAAATGCCAGCGGCCAGCGCCTGACGGTGCTGGTGGGGCACAATAGCGGCAACACCACGACCAGCTTCCGCTTCGCCAGCGACAAGGCGGTCGAGACCTTCTACTGGATCGATGGCAATCTCGGCTATGCCGTAACAGGCGAGATCTCGCGCGACATGCTGCGGCAGGTGGCGGACGAGTGCTACAAGCAATTCTCGTCCTGACGGCCGCACGAAGACCACTCACCCGCCCTCGTGGTTCGAGACGGCCTTTCAGGCCTCCTCACCATGAGGGCTAGTCTTTTGTCCATGTCGGCAAAAAGAAGCCTCATCGAATACGGCTCTCGCTCCATCCTCACCCTGAGGTGCGAAGGCCCTGAGCTTGTCGAAGGGGGCGGAGCCTCGAAGGGCGAGGATGGCCCCAGGGGAGCCTGTCCCTTTAGCGCTGCGGGTCGTTTTCCAGCACGATCGGCTTTCCATGCGGCGTAGCCTCCGCCGCACGTTGCCAGCTTTGTTGCAAAACCAAAATCGCATCGGCATCGGCAACGCCCTTCGCCACCAGCAGGCCCGAAAGCGCTGCCACCCAGCAATCGAAATAGTCGCTGCCGTCGGGCGCACGGCCCGGTTTGCGCACTTCCGCCGACAGCCGTTCGGCCCATTCGCTCCAGGCAAACAAGCCCTTCTCATGCAGATGCACCGTCATCGCAAAGGCATCGGCCGCCCACGGCGCCGGAAACACCGGCTCGCCATCGGCTGACTTCGGCAGTCCGGGCGACTGCGACAGCGGCGAGGCAACCTCACACGCGCTCAAGATAGCTCTCCCAGGCATCGATCGAGACCGTCAACGAGGGATCGGCCCCCTCGCCCCAGATCTCTGCACCATCGAAGACCACCGTGTAGACCCATTTCGGATTTTCGCCCCGGCCGTGAGCATTGTCGTCGGGGAAGACGAAGGAGCCCTGCACCGCTTCGACGACACCTGTCTTGGCGCGGGCGTAGCGCGGCAATCTGGTATGGCCGGTGGGATTGAAGTTCTTGGTGCGTATGTGATCGCCGACGGCAAAGAGCGGGGCGGCATCGACCGGCCGATCGCAAGGGCCGCCCTTGGCTAAGACGCCATCGACCATATCCGCCTTCAGAACCCGCTTCGGCGCCCTACCCTGTTCGAGCGAACGGCCGGTGCGCAACTCCTCCGCCGTTGCGAAGCCATGCCGCTCCAGCAGCGTGTCGATGGCGCGAGTCCAGATCTCGTAATAGCTGGCGCCGAGATAGCTCGCCGGCGGAATGTTCTCGCGCGCGTGCCGGCTCTCATCGATATTCCAGGCACCGAAGGCGCCGCAGGAGAGCGTGATGCCAAGCGCGCGTTTTTCCCATTCGGCATGGAAATAGGGCTCGTTCGGTTCCGGGGCGACCGGGCCGAATCCCATCTGGCCACCGAGATCGTGCGGACCGTTCATCGTACCGCCTCCGGCGCTTTGGCGACTGCTGTTCCGATCATGGCATCGCGACTGACGAGATCCGCCAGCGCCGCCTCGTCCATGCCTTCGGAACCCACGGGCCGCTGCGGTATCACCAGATAGCGAAGTTCCGCCGTCGAATCCCAGACACGGATCTTCGTCTCCTGCGGCAGCGTCAGGCCGAATTCGGCCAGCACGCCGCGCGGATCGATTACCGCACGCGACCGGTAGGCCGGCGCTTTGTACCAGACCGGTGGCAGCCCGAGCACGGCCCACGGGTAGCAGGAGCACAGCGTGCAGACGATCAGATTATGCGTTTCCGGCGTATTGAACACCGCGCACATATGCTCGCCCTGACGGCCGCTAAAACCGAGGCTGGCGATCGCCGCCGTCGCATCTCGTCGCAGCCAGTCGGCAAAGGCGGGATCGCTCCAGGCTTTCGCCACCACCTGCGCCCCGTTGCGCGGCCCGACCTTCGTCTCGTAGGTCTCAACGATACGGTCGATTGCCGCCGGGTCGATCAGGCCCTTTTCCGTCAGCAACGTTTCGAGCGCCTTCACGCGCGCCTGCATGTCCGAATAGTGGTTGTCGTGGTGATGCTGGTGATGGTCTTCGTCATCATGCGAGTGTCCGTGGGACATAACCGTCTCCTGTTTCTTGCCGATTACTTTAGCATCGGCCAGAGACTGAGCACCAGCAGGACGGCCATGCTTATGTTGAACCATTTGAGCCGAACGGGATCGGACAGCCAGTCGCGCAGTACCGAGCCGAAGCCGGCCCAGGTCGATACGCTCGGCACGTTCACGGCGGCAAATGCCAGCCCGACGAGAAGAACAGTGAAGAGATAGAGCTGTTCGTTGGTGTAGGTCGCCATGGCGGTGACGGCCATCACCCAGGCCTTGGGATTGACCCATTGGAACGCGGCGGCGCTCGTGAAGCTCATCGGCTGCGCGGAACCTTCGCTCTCCGTAAGGCTGCGCGAGGTGCCGATCTTCCAGGCGATCCAGACGAGATAGGCGCCGCCCGCGAATTTCAGCGCTGTGTAGAGCGCCGGCACCGTATGCAACAACGCGCCCAATCCCAGGCCGACGCCGAGCAGCAGCGAGAGAAATCCGACGCCGATGCCGAGCATATGTGGGATGGTGCGCCGGAAACCGAAATTCACGCCCGAGGCAAACAGCATCATGTTGTTCGGCCCTGGGGTGATCGATGTCGTGAACGCAAAAAGTAGAAGAGCCAGAAATGTATCCAGCGCCATGATGCCTCCAAGGACACCGTGCCCGACAAAGGGCGGCATCCAAAATTCCTCTCATGCGCGCCAGATGCGGCGACGCATATCCGCGCGACATTAATTCGCTCATGGTCTGAAAGCCATAGGGCCTTTGTCACGGTGACATGGAGGACATCGATTGAAATCCGCCAGGATGGATCTATCCTTCGGCTTTCTGCAGCGAGGACAGACCATGCGTGAGCCCATTCCCACCGTCACCCTCCCCTCCGGCATCGCTGTTCCCGCACTCGGCCAGGGGACATGGAACATGGGAGAGAATGCCGCGACCGCCCGGGACGAGATCGCCAGCCTCAAGACCGGCCTCGACCTCGGCATGACACTGGTCGACACGGCGGAAATGTATGCAGATGGCGGCTCGGAGGAGATCGTCGGCAAGGCGATCGAAGGGCGTCGCGACGAAGTCTTCCTGGTCAGCAAGGTCTATCCCGCCAATGCCAGCCGCAAAGGCGCGGTCGAAGCCTGCGAACGCAGCCTGAAGCGCCTGAACACTGACCGCATCGATCTCTATCTGCTGCATTGGCGCGGCAACTATCCGCTCGAAGAGACGGTGGAAGCCTTCGAAGGCTTGAAAGCCGCCGGCAAGATCGAGGCCTGGGGCGTCTCGAATTTCGACGTTGATGATATGGATGAATTGCTTTCCGTGCCGAACGGCGGCAATGTCGCCGCCAATCAGGTGCTCTACAATCTCGCCCGGCGCGGGATCGAATATGACTTGCTGCCCTGGTGCCAGGAGCGCGGCATTCCGATCATGGCCTATTCGCCGATCGAGCAAGGCCGCCTGCTCCATCATCCCGAACTGATCCGCATCGCCAAGACCTATCAGGCCACGTCCGCCCAGATCGCGCTTGCCTTTCTGCTGGAGCGCGACGGCGTGATATCGATCCCGAAATCCTCGAACCCACAGCGCATCGAGGAAAACCGCGACTCGATAGATGTCGACATGACAGACGAGGATTGGGCCGTCCTCGACGCCGCTTTCCCGCCGCCATCGCGAAAGAAGGCGCTGGACATGCTGTAAGCTTAGACCGCCGCCTTCTGCTGCGAGATGATCAGCTCGATCGCTCGAAATACATCGATCTCTCGCCAATCGGCGGGATCGCGATAGGTCGGATAAAGCGAAAAGGCGGCGGCGGCGATCTGGTCGATAGTCCGCCGCTTCGTCCGACGCCCGGCAAGCGCGGCTTTGGTATAGACACCGAAACGATCTTCGGTCACGCCCCAGCCCGCATAGAAGGGCGCGGCATAACAGCGAACCGGAATGCCGCGCAGCAGCGCATCGAAGCCGAACTGGCTCGAGACCGTCCAGACTTCGTCGACCACATCGAGAATAGATGCCACCGACACGGCATCGTCCATCATCACCACATCGCCTTTGGGCACCGAGCCCGTAAGATATCCCTTACGGAGCCCGGCCATCACATCCGGGTGGGTACGAATGAGGCATTGTGCATCGCTCGCCAGCCCATCGGCGAGCATCTTCTCGAACGATGCATTTGAACCGAGTGCCCTACCGACGGAAACGTCACCCACGACCTGATCGACAAGCAGAATGCGCCGCTTTGCCGTTCGCTCGATGCGCGGCGTCCGATGCGGAAGATGATTGTATTTCGAAAGCTTATTGAGAACGATCTGCTCGCGGATGGCGCGGCCGAGATCTTCGACCTGCCCGGCTTCCTCTATCAGTCGCTCGAGCCGCGACGGCCTGTTTGCATCGACGGGCAGGCCAAGATCGTCGATGACGATGGAAAGCGGAATGGCGCCGGTCTTGCCGAGCCCCACGGAGCGCAGGAAACCATCCTCCAGATGCCAATGCGGCAATCGACGGAACCGTGCAATCCTATCCGCCATTTTGGCCGGTGCGCGGCCGCCCCAGGAAACGATGCCGCCTATGCCTGGAGAAAGGAGCGATGCGAGCTTCCGTGAGCCAAAATAATGTCCGAGCCAAGGGAAGTCGCCACGGACGAAAAGCGCGGCACCGAGACGCATATCCGCCGGCGGATGCCAAGGCTTTTCGCCGATATCTGGCAAAGTCTCGCCGGCAAGAACTGCCACCTTATTTCCCCGCTGCAAAGAGCCCGCTGATCCGGGCCGGACGTCGCAAGGCTAAGCGACGCCCGCTGACCGGTCAACGATGCGGGCTCTTACATCCCCTGCGAGCCGCGGTTCATCGCGGCAATGCCGGTGCGGCAGACTTCGATGAGGCCGAGCGGCTTGATGATGGCGATGAACTGATCGATCTTCGAGGACTTGCCGGTGATCTCGAGAATGAAATGCTCGACGGTCGCATCCACCACCTTGGCATGGAAGGCATCGGCGAGCCGCAACGTTTCGGCACGCATCTCCCCGCTTCCGGTCACCTTCAACAGCGCCACTTCGCGCTCGATCGGCCGCTCCTGGCCGAGTTCGCGGGCGCGCACCGTGAGATCGACGACGCGGTGAACCGGAACGATGCGCTCAAGCTGTGCCTTGATCTGCTCCAGCACCTGCGGCGTGCCGCGCGTTACCACAGTGATCCGCGACAGATGCGCCTGATGCTCGGTCTCCGAAACCGTGAGGCTTTCGATGTTGTAGCCTCGGCCGGAGAAAAGACCGATGACGCGGGCAAGAACGCCCGGCTCGTTATCGACAAGCACCGAAAGCGTATGGCTCTCGACTGCAGCCGTTTCCGGCGAAATGAAGTAGGCGGAGCCCGTGGGTTGAAGGTGTGCGTTCATTATCCTTGTTCCGTTTCCTCGGTTCTTGTTCGGCATGCCGGCGAGATCGGCTGCTGGGACACGGCTTCTGCCGCGCCCCGGCTTATCGATCAGACGAGCTGGCGACCCTTGGCGTCGATGGCGTTGGCGACAGCCTCGTCGGTCGCTTCGTCCGGTAGCAGCATTTCGTTGTGCGCCTTGCCCGAGGGGATCATCGGGAAGCAGTTGGCGAGATTGGCGACACGGCAATCGAAAATGACCGGCTTGTTGACGTCGATCATCTCCTGGATCATGGCGTCGAGTTCGCCCGGCTTTTCGCAGCGCAGGCCGACGGCGCCATAGGCTTCCGCGAGCTTGACGAAATCGGGCATCGCTTCCGTGTAGGAATTGGAAAGGCGATTGCCGTGCAGCAGCTGCTGCCACTGGCGCACCATGCCCATGTACTGGTTGTTCAGGATGAAGATCTTGATCGGCGCATTGTGCTGGATGGCCGCCGACATTTCCTGAATGCACATCTGGATCGAGGCGTCGCCGGCAATGTCGATGACCAGGCTTTCCGGATGGGCGATCTGCACGCCGAGCGCCGCCGGCAGGCCGTAGCCCATGGTGCCGAGGCCGCCCGAGGTCATCCAGCGGTTCGGCTGTTCGAAACCGTAGAACTGCGCCGCCCACATCTGGTGCTGGCCGACTTCGGTCGTGATGTAGGTATCGCGATGCTTGGTCAGCTCATAGAGGCGCTGGATCGCATATTGCGGCATGATGACGTCGTCGTTCGGCTTGTAGGCGAAGGAATTACGCGCACGCCAGCGGGCGATGTTGCCCCACCAGTCGCCAAGACGATCCGCGGCCGGCTTCTGCGGCAGCGCCCGCCACAGGCGAACCATGTCTTCCAGAACATTGCCGACATCACCGAGGATGCCGATATCGACATGAACGTTCTTGTTGATCGACGACGGATCGATGTCGATGTGGATCTTCTTCGAATTCGGCGAGAAAGCATTCAGACGGCCGGTAATACGGTCGTCGAAGCGCGCGCCTATACAGACCATGACGTCGCAATCATGCATCCCCATATTGGCCTCGTAGGAGCCGTGCATGCCCAGCATGCCGAGCCAACTCTTGCCCGATGCCGGATAGGCGCCGAGGCCCATCAGCGTCGACGTGATCGGGAAGCCGGTCAGCTCGACCAGTTCGCGCAGCAGCTTCGAGGCTTCCGGACCGGAGTTGACGACGCCGCCACCGGAATAGATGACCGGCTGGCGCGCATTCTTCATCAACTCGATCGCCTGGGTGATCTTGTTGAGATCGCCCTGAACCTTCGGCTGATAGCTCTTCTGTGCATCATGCGCTTCCGGCGGCGTATAGGTGCCGGTGGCAAACTGAACATCCTTCGGAATGTCAACAACAACAGGACCGGGACGGCCTGATTGCGCGATGCGGAAGGCTTCATGAATGACGGCGGCGAGCTGGTTGACGTCCTTGACCAGCCAGTTGTGCTTGGTGCAGGGCCGCGTGATGCCGACCGTATCGCATTCCTGGAAAGCGTCCGAGCCGATCAGCGAAGTCGGAACCTGGCCAGTCAGGCAGACCAGCGGGATCGAGTCCATCAAGGCGTCCTGCAGCGGCGTGACGGCATTCGTCGCGCCGGGACCGGAGGTGACCAGCATGACGCCGACCTTGCCGGTGGAGCGGGCATAACCTTCGGCCGCGTGGCCGGCGCCCTGCTCGTGGCGAACGAGAATGTGCTGGATGTCGTCCTGCTGGAAAATCTCGTCGTAGATCGGAAGCACCGCGCCGCCCGGATAACCGAAGATGTGTTCGACGCCGTTGTCCTTGAGCGCCCGCAACACGATCTCCGCGCCTGTCATTCGATTGCCGCTCGCCTGATTATCTGTGCCGGTCATACGTTTGTTCCGCTGTCTGCTGGAGGTTTGGAAAGATGAAATCTCGATTTCGGGCATAAAAAAAGGCCCCTTGGGGAGCCTGTCATCTAGCGCATGGGTGGCTATCGCCGGATGGTTACACCATCCTGCCCATGCGCTTTCCCACCACGATAAGAACGATCGAGTTTTTCATGGGGCGAAGTGATAGACAGAAAATTTCGAAGCGTCAACGCGTCAAGCAATAAAAAATCGCGGCCCCACCGAAAGCCTATAAGCAGAAACCCTTTAAAAGCATGGGCGACCGACAGGATTTTGTTAAGCCGCCGTCTCTATGCTCCGGCGTCGAATAGTTGGGGTAGCTGTTTGCTGAACAATGATCTGCAGACGTCCGGCAAGGCTGGAGATTCTGATCGCCGCGACAAATTGAAACCGGGAAATCGCTTCCTCGGTCGTGTCGTCGCGTGCAACGGCTCAAGAGCAACGATCGCCGCCGTCGCCGAGGCCGGCGGGACCGACCTCACCGAACTCTGGTCGGTCGGCAGGCTGATTTCCATCAGCGTCGGGTCGAACCGCGTGGCCGCCCTCGTCTATTCGATGAACACCCAAAGCGTCGGCTGGGGCGAAGAACAGGACAATCTCTTCCGCATCGAAGTCGAACTTCTGGGCGAGGTCCATGTCGGGCCTGATGGCCGCGAGGAATTTTCGAGCGGCATTACAGCCTACCCCTATCTCGGCGCGATTGCGCATCGCATCCGTGCCGCCGATCTCATACGCATCTTCGATGCCGGCAAGGATAGCAGCTGCGTCATCGGCAAGCTGACGCAGGATGAAAGCATCGACGCCGCCATTCATATCCCCTCGATGCTGTCGAAGCATTTCGCCGTCGTCGGCTCCACGGGCGTCGGCAAATCCACCGCCGTCTCGCTGCTGCTGCACAAGGCGATCAGCGCCGATCCGAAACTGCGCGTGCTGATCCTCGACCCGCACAATGAATTTGCCTCCGCCTTTCCCCGGCACGCCGTCGTCATCGACACCGATACGCTCGATCTGCCCTTCTGGCTGATGCGGCTGGAAGAATTCAGCGAAGTCGTCTTTCGCGGCCGTCCAGCGGTACCCGAAGAGCTCGATGCGTTGCGCGACCTCATTCCGGAAGCAAGGCGCGCCTTCCGCGGCAGTGATTCAAACCTGATGCGCCGCCAAACGGAAAAGTCCTCCGTGACGGCGGATACACCGGTTCCCTACCGC
Organism: Rhizobium sp. CCGE531; assembly: GCF_003627795.1. Classification (NCBI taxonomy): domain Bacteria; kingdom Pseudomonadati; phylum Pseudomonadota; class Alphaproteobacteria; order Hyphomicrobiales; family Rhizobiaceae; genus Rhizobium; species Rhizobium sp. CCGE531. The sequence goes on from NZ_CP032684.1 coordinate 2,438,522, forward strand.
ATGGCCGATCTGCTGGCGCTGATCGACGAGCGCATCGGCCGGCTGGAGGGCCGCCAGGAAAAGCCGCATCTGCGCTCCCTGAAAATGCGCATCATCTCGGCGATCAACGATCCGCGCTATCACTTCATGTTCTCCAACAATACGATCACCGATACGATCATGGAGACGATCGCCAAGATCTTCCGCATTCCTGGCGACGGTAAGCCGATCTGCACGTTCCAGCTGGCCGGGATCCCTTCGGAAGTCATCAATTCCGTGGCCTCGGTCCTCTGCCGCATGGCGTTCGAGCTGGCGCTCTGGAGCGACGGCGCGATCCATATGCTCGTCGTCTGCGAGGAAGCACACCGCTACATTCCCGCCGATCCGACGCTGGGCTTCTTCCCGACGCGCCAGGCCATCGCCCGCATCGCCAAGGAAGGGCGCAAATACGGCGTATCGCTCGGCATCATCACCCAGCGCCCAGGTGAGCTCGATCAGACGATCCTCTCGCAGTGCTCGACGCTCTTCGCCATGCGCCTTGCCAATGATCGCGACCAGGAAATCATCCGTTCGGCTATCCCGAACTCCTCGATCTCGACGACCAGTTTCCTGTCCTCCATAGGCAACGGCGAAGCTATCGCCTTCGGTGAGGCCATTGCCGTGCCGATGCGCATGCGCTTTTCCCGCGTGGAAGACCATCTGCTGCCGAAAGCAAGCGGCAGCACAGCGAAGACCAGCGAGGATTCTCCGGATACGGTCGATCTGCGCACGATCATCAGCCGCATGCGCTCGATTACGGGTCCCGATATCAGCGCCTTACAACAGAACTACGGCGCCGCAACGGACATGGCAACCGAGATCGGGAATGATTTCGACGATCTGCCTTTCGTGCAGACAACACCACGTACAGCGGAAGCCGATGCGCCGCCGATCGAACCCTATCGTCCCGACATGCTGCCCGGCACGGCCGCCCAGCAGACTGCAGCGCCGGCGCAGACATCGATCGACAGCAGGCTTGCGGACCTGCGCCGCGAATTCCGAAGCGGCGACACGGCCGCGCGCCCGACGTCTGCAAGAGAACCCCTACCGTCGCTCAGGCGGGAACCCGGCCTTTCGCTGCGGGACAGTATCCTGAAAAAACCGCTGAGCAGTCTTTACGACAAGGATTGAGGCTGCAAGCTCAGGCGCTCCCAGCTCTCATCCATCTGATTGCGAAACCAGGTCATCTGCCGCTTGGCATATTGCCGCGTCGCCGCTGCTCCGGTTTCGATGACCTCTTCCCGCGTCATCTCGCCCTTCAGCATCGCGGCGATCTGCGACACGCCGATCGCCTTCATGACCGGCGTCTCCGGCGGCAGGTCCAATGCCAGCAAAGCCCGCACCTCCTCCTCCGCGCCCATTGCCAGCATGTTCTCGAAGCGGTTGTCGATGCGCTGGTGCAGCACGGCACGCTCGGGCAGGACAACGATCTTGCGGGCACGATCGGGATCGATGACCATTGGCCCGGACCTGCCCTGAAAAGCTGCAATCGACCGGCCTGTCGCCTCCATCACCTCCAGGGCGCGGACGATACGCTGTCCATCCTGCGAGTTCAGCGTCTCCGCAACGGCGCCGTCGCGTTCTGCAAGCTCGCGGTGCAGCGCCTCCGCCCCTTCCGCCAGCAGTCGACCACGAAGCCGGCTGCGAACCTCAGGCGGAATTTCGGGCATGTCGGAAAGTCCGCCGGTCAGCGCCTTGAAATAAAGTCCCGTGCCACCGACGAAGACAGGCATTCGCCCCTCGCCGCGCAGCTGCTCGACCAATTGGCTGGCCTCGCGCAACCAGACGCCGGTGGAATAGGCCCGGCCCGCCGGGACATGGCCATAAAGATGATGCGGAATGCCGTCCATATCGGCCTCGGAGGGCCGCGCTGTAAGGATGCGCAGGGTGTCGTAGACCTGCATGCTGTCGGCATTGATGACGACGCCGCCGTGCGAACGGGCCAATTCTACCGCCAGCGCGGACTTGCCGCTGGCGGTCGGCCCGGTTATCAGGATCGCGTCGATATTGCTCATAAGGTTTCTGCTCATGGCCTTCGTTGCCACGCTTATTGCCAATCCGTCAAACCCCGTTCTCGTTCCGGCCATCGCGGAACAGGCGGCCGACGCCGTCAAGGCATCCGGGCTTTACTGGCTGGCCGACGGCATTGCCTGCGATATCGCGCTTCGCGACGATACGGACCCGCAGGCCGCCGAGGCGAAGATCCTCGCCGTGATCGGCAGCAAGCCGATTGATCTCGTCATCCAGGAAGCCGCCGCCCGCCGCAAGAAGCTGCTGATTGCCGATATGGACTCCACGATGATCGGCCAGGAATGCATCGACGAACTCGCCGCCGAAGTCGGCCTCAAGGAGAAGGTCGCCGACATCACGGCCCGCGCCATGAACGGCGAGATCGCCTTCGAGCCGGCCCTGCGCGAACGCGTGGCTCTGCTGAAGGGATTGCCGATCTCAGTCGTCGACGATGTCATTGCAAAACGCATCACGCTGACGCCTGGCGGTCCAGAACTCATCGCCACGATGAAGGCGAAGGGCTACTACGCCGCCCTCGTTTCCGGCGGCTTCACCGTCTTCACCAGCCGGATCGGCGCGACCCTCGGCTTCGACGAAAACCGCGCCAATGTCCTGCTGGAAGAAAACGGCATCCTGACCGGCCTCGTCGAAGAACCGATCCTCGGCAAGCAGGCCAAGGTGGATGCACTGAACGATATCGCCGGGAAGCTCGGCATTTCGACCGACGATGCCCTCGCCGTCGGCGACGGCGCCAACGACCTCGGCATGCTGCAGCTTGCCGGCTCCGGCGTTGCGCTGCACGCCAAGCCGACGGTTTCAGCGCAGGCCAGAATGCGCATCGATCACGGCGATCTCACCGCCCTTCTCTACATCCAGGGCTATCGCAAGACGGATTTCATCAAACCATAGAACGGCGCTATCGCCGCGATCGGGGCTTCAGATGTTCATCACCGAAACCGACCGCCTTATTATCCGCAACTGGCGCGAGACGGATCGCGATCTGGCCTACGAGATCAACTCCGATGAGGCCGTCATGGAGTTCTTTCCCTTCCGCCGCAATCGTGCCGAAGCGGACGCTTTCTTCGATCGCGTTCACGCGATGATTTCAGAAACCGGGCTTGGTCTTTACGTGCTGGAACTCAAGGAAAATGGCGAGGCGATCGGTTATTGCGGACTGATGCGGACGGATCATCTGGAACCCTTCGTGCCGGCGGGCACGATCGAGATCGGCTGGCGGCTTGTGGCCCGACATTGGGGTAAGGGATTCGTCAGTGAGGCAGCACGGGCGCTCCTTACCCATGGCTTCGAAACGCTCGGCCTGGACCAGGTCGTTTCCTTTGCCGTGCACAACAATGTCAGGTCGACCGCCGTCATGGAGCGGATCGGCATGCATCGCGTCGAAGGCGGGGATTTCGATCACCCAAACGTCCCCGACACCCATCCCCATCTGAAGCGCCATGTCCTCTACCGCCTCGGCGCCGCCGAATGGCGGACGCAGCAGGCGAAACAAACGGAGCGCTGAACTCCTACTCCAGCGCGACGGCGATGAAGCGCAGGTCACCGTTCGGAGACGCAATCATCATCTGCGCATTGCGGCGGCCTTCGCGCTTCAGCGAGGCCACCTTCTCCGAGGCGGCACTCGGCGTCTGGACGAATTCCTGCGCCACTTCCACGACGACGTCGCCGGGTTTCAGGCCCTTGTCCGCGGCTGCCGAGCCGGGCGCCACTTCAGTGATGACGACGCCATCGACGCTATCGGCGATGCCGAAGCTCTTGCGGTTCTCGGCGGTTAGCGTCGCGAGCTTCATGCCGAGTATGTTCGAGGCCGCCTGGGCCGGTGGCTGAGCCTGCGGCGATTGCCGCGGATCGCCGCCCTGGCCCTGTCCATCCATGCCGTCATCGCTACCCTCATCGCCCTCGTCGGGATTAATGACACCGCCGTTGTTGCCATTATCGCCAGGCGCAAGCTGCGGCTTCTTGTTCTTATCGGTGCCGGCGGCTGCGGCTTGATCGCTGTCCTCCAGTCGGCCAAGGGTCACCTTGACCGTCTGCTCCTTGCCATCGCGGAAAATGACGACATCGACTTCCTTGCCGACGGGGCTTTCGGCGACGACGCGCGGCAGATCGCGCATCTCGTCCACATCCTTGCCGTCGAATTTCAGGATGATATCGCCGGCTTTGATAGAGCCGTTGTCGACCGGGCCGCCCTTGATGACGCCAGCCACGAGCGCGCCCTTGGCACCGGCCAGACCGAGGCTGTTGGCAACATCATCCGTTACCGGTTGGATGCGCACGCCAAGCCAGCCCCGGCGCGTCTCGCCGAAATCCCTAAGCTGATTGACGACACCTTCCGCCAGTTCGGACGGCACGGCAAAGCCGATGCCGATCGAGCCGCCGCTGGGGGAGATGATCGCGGTGTTGATGCCGATCACTTCGCCCTTCATGTTGAAGAGCGGGCCGCCGGAATTGCCCTTGTTGATCGCCGCATCCGTCTGGATGAAGTTGTCATAGGGGCCGGCATTGATGTTGCGGCCGCGGGCAGAGACGATGCCGATGGTCACGGACCCACCGAGGCCAAAGGGATTGCCGATCGCCATCACCCAATCGCCGATCCGCATTTTGGAGGAATCGCCGAACTTGACCGCCGTCAGCGGATGCTTCGGCTCGACCTTGAGCACCGAAAGATCGGTCTTCGTATCGGTGCCGATCAGCTTCGCCTTCAGCTTGGTGCCGTTCGGGAAGATCGCCTCGATATCGTCGGCGCCTTCGATGACGTGATTGTTGGTGACGATGTAGCCGGAGGGATCGATGACAAAGCCGGAGCCGAGCGAACTCACCTTGCGATTGCTATTGTCGTCTTTCTTGTTGTTGAAGAAATCGTTGAAGTAATCGTGGTAGGGCGAGTTATCCGGCACCTTCGGCGTCGCGGGCCCATCGCCCTCGTCCTTCACCTTCTGCGATGTGGAAATATTGACGACAGCATCCAGCAACCCCGAAGCAAGATCGGCAACCGAAGCCGGCCCGGCATTCACTGCCGTGTTTATCGCGCCTGGGTTCATCGTAGCCGTCGGCAATGCGGCCGGAGGCATCTGATTGTTGGTGACCGGCGCCTGGACACCCGCCGTCGCACCGCTATTCTGCGTCTGCGCATAAGCCTGTTCGGTAGCGCCCACAACGGGGCCGGCAATCAATGCCATGCTGGCCAGCAAGGCAAACGAACGGCTGAAAGGCAGGCGATTGGTCGAAGCCATCAGGCATCCTCATCGAGAAAGGGGAAATCTTGAATAAGCATCAACATAAGGCGGAATGATGAAGCGTGAAATCACCTTTTTGCGAAATCCCCGCACCTCCACGCCGACGATGCCGACATGGTAAAGGTGATGCGATCCGCCGTAAGGAAAAGGGCCGCCGTGAGGCAGCCCTTCCATTCCTTGATTGACGCCTTAGTTCGCTGATGGCGTCGGATTGGCAAGGGCCGGCGCCCCGGACTTGGGCGCGGAACCTACGGGACTGTCGAAATACTTGAAGAAGTCCGACTGGTTCGGCGGCAGGACAAGCGTCTTGCCACCCGAGGCGAGCGCCTTGTTATAGGCGGCCATCGAGCGATAGAACTCGTAGAAATTCGGATCGCGCTTCGAGGCGTCGGCGAAGATCGCATTGCGCTCTGCTTCGCCCTGACCACGCAGCACTTCGGAATCCTTCTGAGCGTCCGCAACGATCTCGACAACCTGACGGTCCGCGATCGCGCGGCGGCGCTGGCCTTCTTCATTACCGCGAGCGCGGATGAGTTCGGCTTCCGCCAGACGCTCGGCCTTCATGCGGTCGTAGGTATTCTGCGACACGTCCTGAGACAGGTCCGTGCGGCGGATGCGAACATCCTCGATATTGAGACCAAGCGTTTCCGCATCGCGATGCAGATCGTTGCGAACTTCCGTCATCATGGAGGCACGCTCGTTGGACAGCGCCGCTTCGAAGCCGCGCAGACCGTAAACACGGCGCAGGGCAGCGTCCAGGCGGGTCCTGAGACGCGATTCAGCCGCGTCGCGGTCACCCGAGACAGTCTCGCGGAATTTGCGCGCATCCATGATCTTGTAGACGACGAAAGCATCGACTTCATAGAACTTGCCGCCCGAGACCTGGACGCGAATATTGTCCAGGTCGAACCGCAGTTCCTGCAGCTGCACATACTGGACCCGATCGGCATCCATGAAGGCGAAAGGCAGCTTGAAGTAGAGACCCGGTTCCGTCTTGACGTCGCGAATCTGGCCGAAGCGCAGGACGATCGCCTGTTCGCGGGCATTGACCACGAACACCGACGAATAAACGAGCAGCAGCGCTACCGCGAGCGCGATGAGAATGGCTGGCAAACGGCTGGACGTCATTATTTGGCCTCCGGCTGAGTTGCAGCGGCGGGCTTGCCCGCCGGCGTCGTGGACTGCTTGCCGATTTCATTCAGCGGCAGATAAGGTACGACACCCTGCTTGTCGTCGATGATGATGCTGTTGGAATTACCGATGACGGACTCCATGGTTTCGATGAACAACCGCTTGCGGGTGACTTCCGGCGCCTTGACGTATTCGTCATAGATCGAGATGAAGCGCTGCGCCTCACCCTGGGCTTCCTTCACGACACGGTCCTTGTAGGCGGCTGCTTCTTCGCGGACCTGAGCCGCGCGACCGCGGGCCTGACCGAGCTTCTGGTTGGCGTATTGATTGGCCTCTTCCACCTGCTGGTCTTCGTTCTGCTCGGCGCGCTGCACTTCTTCGAAGGCGTCCGCCACTTCGCGCGGCGGCGACACATCCTCGATCGGCACGGCGTTGATGGAAATACCCGAGCCATAGCGATCCATCGCATCCTGGATGATATTCCTCACCTCGGTCGCGATTTCCTGGCGCTTGTCGCGATAGATGTCCTGGGCAGGACGGCGACCGACAACCTCGCGCATGGCGCTTTCGGCAACCTGCTGCAGCGTCTCGTCGGGGGTTTCGAGATTGAACAGATAGGATTGCGGGTTGGTCACGGTGTAGAGAACCGAGAATTGCACGTTGATGATGTTCTGATCGCCCGTCAGCATCAGGCCGACGGTCGAACCGGCGGTCGAGCGGCCGCCGATGTTGCGCTGCTGCTCGGTCACCTTGACGAATTCGATGCGGTCCATCGGCCAGACATGGAAGTGCAGGCCGGGCATGGAAATTTCCTCGCGCGGCTTGCCGAAGCGCAATTCCACGCCGCGCTCGTCAGGCTGCACCGTGTAGAGGCACTGGATCAACCAGAAAACGGCGATCACTGCGATGATGATAAGCACGACGCCTGCGTTGAAGCCACCTGGCACGAAACCCTTCAATCGGTCCTGACCACGGCGAATGATATCCTCAAGGTCCGGAGGCCCTCCGTTGCCGCTTCCTCGCGGCCGGTTTGGTCCTTGCCCCCAAGGTCCCTGATTATTTCCGCCGCCGCCGCCGCCCCAAGGGCCGCCGCCGCCGCCATTCTGATTGCTCCAAGGCATCAAAACCTCTTTGTTTGTTGACTCCCGATATCGCGCCGAATCCGCGGAATTCTTGGCTCGAGATCCGCGGGTGGCAGCGATTGTTTCCCGTTATAGGTATCGAAGCACCTGCTTTCAACGAGACTTGAGGAAGTTCGTCGGATTCATTGTAAAATATTTGATTTTTGGGGCATTAGTGGGAGCTATTATGGATCAACGTATTGTTCAGTTGCTACGCAGAATCAATTTACAAGCGCCCAAGAAAACTTAGCTGCGCTCGTTCAATATGACGTTCATCATCTGCGACATCTTTATCCGCAGTAAATTGCTGCCAATTGACGTCAAACAGTTTGTTCCTCTCACGAAACTCGCTGATCATTCTTTTACGATGTTCCGGCTTGCGTCTGACTATATAAGAAATTCGAAATGAATAATCGTCAATTTCTGATTTCTGAAATTCTCTTTCGAATTGGTAATACCATTCGGAATTAGGAAAATCGAAGTCAAACTTCGCGTCGCCGTTAATTGGGCCGCTATTAACATCGGTTAAAAATACTTTATTAATATATTTATTAAAAAGAGAGTAAATTCCTTCGCCGCCTATAACAAAAAACTGCTTCTTACCTTTGCATATAGAGTGAAAATCTGCGAGCAGAAGTGCCGTTTCCAGATTTTGAACCCAAAATAAATTGGCGCGGTCTTCAATTTTCTCGCGAGAAAGGACGATGTTAATTCTGTTTGGCAGAGGTCGACCTAAAGACTCGAACGTCTTCCGACCCATAATAATCACATGATCTTGTGTTAACGCTTTAAAATGCTTGAGATCCGTGCCCAGATGCCAAGGCAAGCGGTTTTCCACTCCGATTATTCTATCGGGATAGCTGCGCGCCACGACCGAGACGGCCGAAGGCATGAAAGCTCGCGGTTTACTCGACACTGAACAGAACCTTCAGAATTTCAGATAGCACGCTCATGCGCGCCGTCATGTCAGATAGACGTCACTTTCACAACCAGTGAATTTGATTTGGACACCGAAAATGTTCAGACTTGTCGTCGGCAACTGGCGCTCTGAAGACACTTCATTTGTGAACGCAATAATCCTTTAGTTGCTCTATCAAACGGAGCGATTCAATTTGTCGAGCTGGTCGGCCAGAAGACCTCCGCCTTCCCGATCCTCAGCCATCTTTCGATAGAGCCCGGCCATTCCCTTGAATATCAGCGCGGCGGGATCGTCTTCGCCAAGGAAATCCGCAATCTCCTCCATCTCGGCGACCCAGCGATAGGCTTTGGGATACATGTCCGGAATACCATGCACGAATTTCGCATCGAGATCCGGCAGGCTCTCCTGAAGCTCGCGTTTCAAGGCCGCATCCGCGCCGGAACGGATCGCGGCAAGCAGCATGGCCGTGCCGAGACCGGTCACGCCCTTGTTGATGCCGGCATAGCACATCTTCAAGGCCGAGGCTGCGCCGAGCGGCCCGTCGATGCGGCGAACCTGAAGTCCATGCTCCACCAGCACGCCGCTGTCATTTGCGATGTCTCCGCTGACATAGAGCTTCGGCCCCTTCTGGCCGGACTTCGGCGGACCGCCAATGATGGAGCCGTCGAGAACCACGCCGCAGTCGCTGCTGAAAATCGTCGCAACCTCCGCCATGCTCCTCGGCGAAATCGCGTTGCAGTCCATGAACGTTGTCTTACCGCCGCTTCGGCCTAGCTCGCTGGCGATCTGCTTGGCGACCGCAATCGCCTCGGCGGGCGGAACGATGGAAAGAATGAGACGCGACGCAGCAATAGCGTCAAGGCCGACCGGCTCCATGCCGGCTGCTTTCGCCCGTTCGATGGTCGAAGCCGAGCGACCCTCGAGATGGGTAACTACCCTCGCTCCATTTTCGACCAACCGCCGGCCGATGGCACTGCCCATCGCACCAGCCCCGATGACTGCGATCTCCAAGGTCAATCTCCTCCTCCGCATGGGAAGACGGCAGCATATCGCCTATCGCTCGACCGGGCGAGCGGAATGCCGTGCGGTAACGCTAACTTTAGCACCTCTCATGCATTGCGGAGCACGAGAACGGCATAGGTGCAGGGCTCCGCGCCTTCATTCTTGAAGACACAATCCATCGGCGGACCGAGCTCAAGGCAATCGCCCGCCGACATCCGGTGCCTGGCATCTCCTTCGAGAAAGGTCAGCCGCCCCTCCAGCACCCAGATGAGCTGCCGCATGAAGGCATAGGCCGATGCGGGCATGGGAACGTCCGCTCCCGCAGGCAATTCGATGCGGACGAGGTCCAGCGGCAGATCGGACTTCGGGGAGACGTGCCGCCGCTCGTAACCCGTCTGCGGGTCGACCCAGACGGGCTGCTCATCCTTCCTAAGAAAGCGGCCCCGCTGCATCTCCGCGCGCGCCATCAAGGTCGACATGCTCAAACTGAAGGCGCCGGAGAGCTTGCCGAGCAGCGTCGCCGTCGGGCTGCTCTCGCCGCGCTCGATCTTGTGGATCATGGCACGGGAAACAGCCGAGCGCTCTGCCAGCTCCGTCAACGACCAGCCGCGGCTCTCGCGCTCGGTACGAATGCGTGCGCCGATGCGCCTGTCGATATCATCAAGTTGGGACATGCGTTTTACTATAGTGGACTCTCGTGGGGAAGACAATCCGCGCACGAGGTCTTAAAAAGCTTGAGTAGAGAGTATCTGAATTTGCTCTCCATGTAATTTTTGTACCAATATAGTAGACAGACACCGAAATCGGTGTATGACAGCATGAAAAACCAAACGACACGATCATCCAATTTAGCAGATGAAGTCCACGGAGCCGCCGATGCAAATTCGCGATGCGAGAGACGAGGATCTTGCGGGAATAACCGCGATCTACAATGACGCCGTCGCCAATACCGCCGCGATCTGGAACGAGACGCAAGTCGATATCGCCAACCGCACGCTATGGCTGCAGGATCGGCACAAGCTGGGGTATCCGGTGTTGGTGGCGACCGACGAGCGCGGCGACGTTGTCGGCTACGCCTCGTTTGGCGACTGGCGTGCCTTCGACGGCTATAGGCACACGGTCGAACACTCCGTCTATGTCCGAAATGACCAATATCGCGGCGGCATCGGCAAGTCGCTCATGATCGAGCTGATCGAGCGCGCCCGGTCGATCGGAAAGCATGCGATGGTCGCGGGCATCGAAGCCGGCAATGAAGCCTCGATCAGGCTACACGAAAAGCTCGGCTTCCAGCAGGTCGGCCTTCTCCCGCAGGTTGGCACGAAGTTCGGGCGATGGCTCGACCTGGCATTCCTGCAGCTGCTGCTCGATCAGCGCGCGGATCCCGACTCGACGCCGACAACCTAGAACATTTCCGCTTTTCTTCGAATCGCGAAAACGTTCTATCTTTTTGTTTCTCTACGCATTCCGGACGGAAAACCGCTGCGCACTTTTCCTGGAACTGCTCTAAACCGCAACCTCGGCCGCGATCGCGGCATGTGGCTCATAGTCCGTAACCTCGAAATCCTCGATGCGATAGTCGTCGATGCTGTCGGGCCGGCGTAGAAGGCGCAATGTCGGGAACGGCTTGGGCTCGCGGCTGAGCTGCTCGCGGATGGCGTCGAGATGGTTGAGATAGAGGTGTACGTCGCCGCCCGACCAGACCAGTTCCCCCACATCCATGTCGACCTGCTGCGCGATCATGGCCAGCAAAACCGCCTGCTGGCTGATGTTGAAGGGATTGCCGAGGAACAGATCGCATGAGCGCTGGAACACCATCAGGCTGAGACGCGGCCGCTTGCCCCCCTCAGCCCCGATGTTCGACACGTGAAACTGATAGACCATGTGGCATGGATGCAGCGCCATATCGGCAAGCTCCCCGACATTCCAGGCATGGAAAATCATGCGGCGGCTGCTGGGATTGGTCTTCAGGTCACGAATGACCGAGGCAAGCTGGTCATGAACCCGGCCTTCTGCATCGCGCCATTGCCGCCACTGCTTGCCGTAGACCGGGCCGAGATCGCCCCATTGGAGCGCGAAGGCCTCGTCCTCGAGAATCCGCTTCTCGAAGGCAAGCTGATCGATATCCTCGTCCGTTGCCTTGCGATATTTCGCCAGCGGCCAGTCGGTCCAGATCCGCACGTTCTCCTTCAGGAGATTGCGGATATTGGTGTCGCCGGTCAGGAACCAGAGCATTTCCTTGACGGCGAGCTTCCAGTAGACGCGCTTCGTCGTGAAGATCGGGATCTGCCCCTTCGAAAGATCGAAGCGCATCATCGCGCCGAGGCCACTCAAGGTGCCGACTCCCGTTCGGTCGATCCGGCGATCACCATGCTCAAGCAGGTGCTCCATCAGGTCGAGATATTGATACTCCGGGTGACGAGCCATCTTCCGCTCCGAAATCGCTTGAACTTACGGATGGCACGGATGCCATCAGCGGCCAGTTGCCGCCGCGCCCGGCCGATTCCTTTCTTGCGATTTTAATGACAAGCCGAGACGAAACCAACCGTAGCGAAACGGAATTCATACAAATCTCGCGCCCTCCAACGCAAAGCGATGTTTCGGCGAAGCATTTATGACAATTGCCCTTCCCTTCGCCCGCGGAAAACACTATATCAGCCGTGCCGGTCTTCGGGCCGGCTATGGCGATAAATGAGCGGTGTAATAAACCTATTGGACCCGGGGGCGGTACCCGGCGCCTCCACCAAAAACCGGCCGGCAAGACTGGCGGCAGACCGGCTTTTGATGGGGGCGAAACAGGATCGACAAGGGTGTAAAGATCGACTTTTTGCTCGGCATTGTACCGCCGTTATCGGGCTAAAATTGTAGTTGCAAACGACAACTATGCGGAAGCTCGTCTCGCTGCTTAATCGCGGTGTGACACTTCAAATAAAGTCCTAAGGGGTCGCACTCTTAGGCGGGGTTCGAAGGCACCTGGCAACAGAAGCCTTCACCTTCTTCTCCAGTGCTATATTATAGATCGACAGGCGGTGACTCGCGCACAGGGCTTTTCCGGCAGCGTTCAGCGTGGCATAAGCCTTACAAAAGACATGGCCAACGAAAGACAGGAAAGCATGGGGCAGGATCATATCCGCTACGACATTTTGGCACAGGACGCCTTGCGTGGAGTCATCCGCAAGGTGTTGACCGAGGTCGGCGCCGCAGGTCGCCTGCCCGGTGACCACCATTTCTTCATCACCTTTCTGACGGGCGCTCCCGGCGTGCGCATATCGCAGCTCCTGAAGGCGAAGTATCCCGAGCAGATGACCATCGTCATCCAGCATCAATTCTGGGATCTGAAGATCACGGAAAGCCAATTCGAGATCGGTCTCTCCTTCTCCGACGTCCCGGAAAAGCTGGTCGTCCCCTTCAACGCCATCCGCGGATTCTACGATCCTTCCGTCAACTTCGAACTGGAGTTCGACGTGCCGCTGGCCGACGAGGAGGAGGAACTCTCCTCCAGCGAAATTACCGCCTATCCGGTGCCCGCCGAAGGCGAGGAAGCGCCGGCGGCGGCAGCCAAGGAAGGCGAGGAAAAGAAACCTGGATCGGTCGTCTCTCTCGACGCGTTCCGCAAGAAACAGTAGGCATAACTGGGGAGGCATTTGCCTCCCCTTCGCATATCACGAGGGATCGATGAGCGCCGAAATCGTCAATCTGCGGCAGTTTCGAAAGAAGCAGGCCCGTTCGGTCAAGGATAAGCAGGCGGAGCAGAACCGCGTCACCTTCGGACGAGCCAAGGCCGAAAAGAGCCTGACGAAAGCGCTCAACGAGAAGAGCGCAAAAACCCACGAAGCAGGCCGAATCGAGACGACGAAGACCGAAGACTAGTTTTGGTCTTGAGATAAAAAACTTCAGAAATCAGTTGCTTACTTCCGCATTTTGAATCACTTTCAGACATTATCCCACCATTTCCGATTTTTGATCGATCCGCCGATGATCCGTAAACATTCCGCGACGCTGCATGGCCATCGCACGAGCTTTTCCCTGGAAGATGCCTTCTGGACAGAACTGAAGGCCATTGCCAATGCGCGCGGCACATCGCTGGCGGCACTAATCTCCGAGATCGACGACGGTCGCGAGGCCGGCAGCAACCTCTCCTCCGCACTCCGCCTTTACGTTCTCAAATGGCTGAAGGATCGCAACTAGAGCAGTTCCAGCAAAAGTGCGAAGCGGTTTTGCGTCCGGAACTGCGTAAAAACAGAGGGATAGAGCATCTCCGTGACTCCGTTTAAAACGGAAATGCTCTAGAGGCCGCCGCGGAGAGATGTGCTATTGCGCAATTCCGGGCAGCCCATTGAAATTCAGGGGCGCATTCGTTTGGGGCGCCTGGCCGTTGGGTGCTGGTGCGCGCTGCGTTTCCGCCCTTGCCCGGGCTTCCGCGGCAGTTCTAGCCTTGGCTTCCTCTTCCGCCTGCTGCTTGGCCCTTGCCTCTTCTTGTGCCTGTTTTTGTGCCGCAGCCTGCCGGGCCAGATCGCGCAGGCGGATTTCCTCGGCACGGCGCTGCTGTTCGATGGCGGCATCATGCCGGCGTTGAGCTTCGCGTGCGATAACAGTAAATTTGTAGAGCGCCACCTCGCGCCGGAGCCGCTGCTTCTCAAGCACATTGGCCTGCAAACGTTCGACACGCCGACGCTCGCGCTCGAATGCGCGAACAGACAGGAAGCTGGTCACATCAGTCACATCCATCGTTCGGCCCGGCGCCGTGAGCGGCCCGGCAAAATCGAGGCGCAGGGCCGGCTCGGCGCCACTCTGCGCCTCGGCTCCCGCATTGAAATCAATGCCTAGGGATCCGCGCATGCGCTCGTCCGGCAAGCTCATTTCGGCATTGCCGGAGAGCTTCGCCACATCGTTGCCGGCTGCAATATTCGTCGCGCGCGCCACCCCTGCGGAAATATTGAAGGGTATGCTCGTGGCCGGAAGCACCGCTTCGCCATTGTTGAGCAGCGTCTGCACGATCGGCAGCACCTTGGCGGCGATGATATCGCCCTGGATCTGATCCGTCGCCGAAAGCAGCGGCGGCAGGATGGAAAGATTGAGACCACGCACACGCGTGTCGCCAAGCTTGATCTCTCCCGAGCCGCTGGCATTGGCGGCAAGCTCGGCAACGCTCCTGCCGCTCGCTTCGGCATTCATCGCAAAGCCGAAACGGCCACTTGCAAGCGGTGCGCCGTCGCGCTGCCAGGCGACGGCAGCCAGATCACCGTCGGCAATATTGAGCTTCGTCTGCAGCAAGCCCGTGCCGTCGGAATTGGCAAGCATGATGCTGCCGTTCAGCGTGCCACCGTTCCAGCCGCCGGCCAGATCGTTCAGCCGCAGCTCCTCACCCTTGTACGAGGCATTGGCGGTAAAATTCGAGATAGGCCCGAATATGCCGGGCCAAACCTGCTTGGCTGAAAGCTTGACGCCGATGTCGAGCCCGGTGAAGGCCGGCAATCCAAGCTTGTCCTTGTCGAGGCCGCCCGTCTTTGCGTTCGTAATCTGCCCATAGATCGCCTCCGCCAACCAGCCGAAATCCGCCTTGTCGAGAGATAATTCGCCTGATGCCTTGATGTTCGGCGCCTTGCGATCGACGGTGAGCGCGCCCGACACGGTGTTGTCGGCAAGCAACCCCTTCATGTCGGAAAAGACGATCTTATCCTGGCTCAGCGCGGCATTGGCCTGGAACTTCACCGGCAGGCCCGTTCCCATCTGCGGGATGCCGATGCCATTCATCACGAAATAGGGATCGAGATCGGCGCTTTCGAGCGAAAGCGCAATGTTGCCGTTGAGGAAGGTATCGGGACGCACGTCGACCTTGCCGTTCGCCGTGAACGAGGTCTTGTCGGTGGCAAAGGTCAATGCCGCATCGGCCGGATCGGTGCCGTTGGCGGAGACTTTTAGCGTCAGGCGGCCATTGGCATCAGCCTCGACCGGCAGCGGATCAAGGCCGGCCTGGCCGAAGAGGATGGATGTAATGGAGTTTTCCAGCGTTCCCTCGAGCGTCGTCGTGCCCTTGCCCGCGAAGGCCGAGAGATCGGACATGCGATAATCGAAATTGACGCGGCTGCCGTTGGAGACACCAGCCAGCGTCACCGTCAGCGCATTGTCCTGGTCGCCGCCAAGCGTGACCGCTCCGCGAAGGGCGGTATTTCCATACCAAGCGGCATTGCGCACCAACCGGTCCATGACGGGATGATGCGGCAGATGCTGGCGCAGCATTTCGAAGAATGGGCCGGGATCGGCGGCTTTGAAGGTGATTTCGCCCGAGCCCTTATAGTGCGAAGGCTCGCCGTCGGCGCGGCCGGTGGCGGTGATTTCAGCGCCGGCGACGTTGCGCACGGAAAGCTTGTCCAGCGTGAGCGCACCGCCTGCTATTGAGAACGACGTATCGACATTATCGGCAGGTACGCCGAAGGCCGTGAACTTCCCGGCCTGCAGATGCGCGGTGATGCGGTGATCGAACAGGGTTTCGTCGCTGTCCTGGCCGGTGAACAACCCGGTCAACGCCCGCAGCGCGTCAAGATCGAGCGCGTCGCCGGCAAGATCGACGGCAAGTCTCGGCGGGTCCTTGTCATTCAGCGCTTGGCGGTCGAGCCGGCCCTTGAGGCTTGCCGAACCGACGGCGATCTCCAGATTCTCGAAACGTTGCTCTTCGTGCCGCAAGCTGACATCGGCGGAAAAACCCGCCTGACGCAACTGGCGGATCGACGGGTCCACCGATCCCACCAGCCAGGAAGCCAGCCCGGAAGGCTGGTTGGAGGCGACGACCAGATTTCCGATGAAATTCGGCTCGCCCTGCAGCATCAGATTGCCGCGCGCCTCGACCTGCGTGCGCCCAGGCAGCATTCCGATCGCATGGTCGATCTTCCACCCCGTTCCCGCCGGTTCGAGATCGAGCTGCACGTCGCGGATCGTCGTGTCGCCGGCAACGATCGCCGGCAGCCGGAAGGTCGCCTTGCCGGGCACCTGCGGTACGGGGATTTCGGCGGCGATCGCAATCAGACTGTTCAGGCGCTGACGCGCGGAGACGGTCGGATTCCGGTTCGTCTTGCCGTTGGCACCCTTGTTGTTGCCGAGCCGGTTGACGTCGATCTGCTGACCATCGGCGGTCAACAGAAACTCCGGCTTGGAGCCCGTATCCAGGGTTGCCTCGCCGGTTACCACATAGGGATCGTTATCGGCGCCGACTTCGAGGCGGTATTCCGGGACGCGAATGCGATCATTCGTCAGTTCGAACCGGCCCTTGATGCGGGGCTGCGCCTTCTGATCGGCCGAATCGCGGGCCTGCTTGTCGCTGACGCCAGCCGTGAAGGAGCCCATGTAATCCGGCTTGCTGTTGACGAGCTTCAGTTCGCCGTCGAGATCGACGTTAAGGGGATGGCGGTCGGGCATCAGCCGGGTGCGGACACGCAGGACGCCGTTGTCGTCGGGCTGGCTGCTGGAAACGGTGAAGTTGCCATGCTCGCCATCCAGCGCCGCGTCGCCTTCAATGCGCCAAGGCCCGGCCAGCGACCTCGCCGACATTTGAGCATTCACGCCGGTGACATGCCGGGTGCGGCCCGCCTGCTCGTCGATGAAGAGGATGTCGCCCTCTTCCACATGGACGCTTTCGAGCACCACCGATTTTGCCGGAATCTCCGGCAGGCTGCCACGCATCCAGTCGAGCGTTCCATCCTTCAACAGGCGCAGGCGTACATTCGGCTTCGATATGCGCATATCGAAGATCAGCGCTTCGCCGGAAAGGAAAGGCGCCAGCTCGGCATCCATCGAGAATTCCGCTATCTGCACCAGCGGCGTCCCATCGGCCTCCTGGCCGACGCGGACATCGTGCAGCGTTACCGACGGAAACGGCAGAAGGCGGGCATCGACGGTGCCGTGGACGGTCACCTTCTTGCCGATGATGCGGCTCGCCTGATCCTCGAAATTCTTGCGAAAATCGGTCCAGTCTATGAAGAGCGGAGCAAGCAGTGCCACGAACAGCACCACCACGAGCAATCCACCCAGAAAAACCAGGACCCTACCTAACAATGCGCACAGTCTCCAATCTTCATTCCCAACCCATGCCAAGCCACCGCGTATCAGAGCGCATGCGCGACACAAGCTGGAATATGCACACTTCTATCCGATCCCTGCCTATGAAAGCAGCCCTTTTTAAGAGCTATGCCACCCCAACTAGCGCATGCATGCCGCTTTTCATGACAAAAGCCGGAAAAGAGCGGCTGCAGCCTAGCGTCATTCGCATATGTAGCAAGCCAAGATCATGAAAATATTCCATCTTTCAGTGCCCGTGGAATATCTTTCCAGGATTGAAGATGGCGTCCGGATCAAGCGACTCCTTGACCTGGCGCATCAGATCGACGGCATTGCCGAGTTCCTGTTCGAGGAATGCCATCTTGCCCTGCCCTATCCCATGCTCACCCGTGCAGGTGCCGTCCATGGCCAGCGCGCGCGCATTCAGGCGCGCAACGAAATCTTCGACGACTGCGATCCCTTCCGCGGTCTTGTCGTCGAACAGGACAAGCACATGGAAATTCCCGTCGCCGGCATGGCCGACGATTGGCGCCAGCAGGCCATGCGCCTCGATATCGGCCTGGGTCTCCGCGACGCATTCGGCCAAACGCGAGATCGGCACGCAGACATCCGTCGACAAGGCAGCCAGCTCGGGCGCCAGCGCCCGGCAGGCCCAATAGGCGTCATGGCGCGCCTTCCAGAGCTTGTTACGTTCCTCCGCATTGCTTGTCCAAAGGAATTCACCGCCGCCGCAATCGGCCGCAATCTCCGCAAATTGCGCCGACTGCAACTCGACGGTCTCGTCCGTGCCGTGAAATTCGAGGAAAAGCGTGGGCTTCTCGTCATAGGTCAGCCCGGAATAGCGGTTGCAGGCCCGCATCTGCATGGCATCCAGCAACTCGATGCGCGCGACCGGCACACCCATCTGGATCGTCATGATGACGGCGTCGCATGCCGCCTTGATATCCGGAAAGGCGCAAGCGCCGCCAGCGATCTTCTGCGGGATGCCCTGCAGGCGCAGCGTGATCGACGTCAGCACGCCGAGCGTGCCTTCCGCTCCGACGAAGAGCCGGGTCAGATCGTAGCCGGCGGATGACTTCCTGGCGCGGCGGGCGGTGCGGATTTCCTCGCCATTGGCGGTCACGACGGTCAAGGACAGCACATTGTCCTTCATCGTGCCGTAGCGCACGGCATTGGTGCCCGATGCGCGCGTCGATGCCATGCCGCCGATCGAGGCATTGGCGCCCGGATCGATCGGGAAGAACAGGCCGGTGTCGCGGAGGTAGGTGTTGAGCTCTTCGCGCGTCACGCCGGGCTCGACAGTGCAGTCGAGATCCTCGGCATTGACTTCAAGCACGCGATTCATCCGGCTGAAATCGATGGAAATCCCGCCTTGCGGCGCATTTACCTGCCCTTCCAGCGAA
The DNA here is from genome assembly GCF_003627795.1 of Rhizobium sp. CCGE531. Taxonomy (NCBI): domain Bacteria; kingdom Pseudomonadati; phylum Pseudomonadota; class Alphaproteobacteria; order Hyphomicrobiales; family Rhizobiaceae; genus Rhizobium; species Rhizobium sp. CCGE531. Next base: position 2,457,429 of record NZ_CP032684.1, read on the forward strand.
GAGCCGGTGCCGAATGGAATGATCGGAACCCTGTGCTCGGCGCACGCCTTGACGACGATCTGCACGTCTTCGCGCGTTTCGGCGAACACCACGCCATCAGGAAGCTGCGGTGGGATATAGGTCGTCGTATGAGCATGTTGGCCGCGAAAGCTTTCGCCGGTCTGGAAACGCTCTCCGAAGGCCTGCTTCAGAATGCCGAGAACGGCTGATATGCCAGCTTCGTTGCGTGTTCCCGCCTTTGCATCAGCCAAAACCATAGTTCGAATCTCCCATCGCAGTCATCAAGGGCGTTAACCCTTTATTGGTTCTATGAGGCATTTGGGGCAGAACTGTCCAGTCATGAAGTGAACCATTCTCGGCGCATGGGTTCGGCGGCATTCAGACAAGCATCGCGACAGCAATTGCTCATTTTTTAATCACGCCTGATCCGCCAGCAGCCAAGGATGAAGCACTCCCACGCCGATATCCGCAGTCGACGGAGCAATATACCGCTGACTGGCATGGGTCTTGCTTTTTGCCTTCCAGCTTGAACACGCCACGATTGGAAGGACATTCGATGAAGCGCAGACAATTGCTCACGGCACTCGGTATCGCGATGCTGGCGATGGGGTCGCTTTCCGCCCCGCACGCGGCTCGGGCGGACGCCTTGAGCGACGTAACCTCGCGCGGCACGCTCCGCGTCGCCGTCCCGCAGGACTTCCCGCCGTTCGGCAGCGTGGGTCCGGACATGACGCCGATGGGCTATGACATCGATATGGCCAACCTGATCGGCGAAAAGCTTGGTGTGAAAACCGAACTCGTACCGGTCACCAGCGCCAACCGCATCCCTTACCTGCAGACGAGCAAGGTCGATCTGGTAATTTCCAGCCTCGGCAAGAATCCGGATCGCGAGAAGGTCATCGATTTCTCCGATCCTTATGCGCCCTTCTTCAATGGCGTCTTCGGCCCAGGCGACGTCACCGCCACCAAGCCGGAAGACCTCTCCGGCAAGACGATCGGCGTCACCCGCGGCGCGATCGAGGATCTGGCGCTGACCAAGGTCGCGCCGCAGGACGCGACGATCAAGCGCTACGAGGACAATAACGGCACCATCTCCGCCTTCCTGTCCGGACAGGTCCAGCTGGTTGCGACCGGCAACGTCGTCGCCGCGGCCATTCTCGCCAAGAACCCGCCGAAAAAGCCGGAGATGAAATTCCTCGTCACCAATTCCCCCTGCTACATCGGGCTCAGCAAGAACGAACCGGCCCTGCAGAAAAAGGTCAACGACATCATCGCCGCGGCCAAGGCCGATGGAACGCTGAACAAGATATCGCAGAAATGGCTGGGCACCGACCTGCCGGCCGGCTTCTGATGAGCGCGCGGCCGATTGCACCGCCAACTGGCGGTGCAATCGGCCGCCGGCAAGGCTTTACCTCATGCGCTATCATTTTGATTTCGGCTGGCTCGCCGACTATTACCCGGCCCTGATCAAGGGCATTTTCGTCACGGTGGAACTGACCCTGGTCGGCGCCGTCCTCGGCATCACCCTCGGCATTGCCTGCGCCTGGGCGCGCGCGCTCGGCCCGCGCTGGCTGAAGCCATTCGTCGCTGCCTATGTCGAGCTGATCCGCAACACGCCGTTTCTGATCCAGCTCTTCTTCATTTTCTTCGGCCTGCCCGGCATCGGCGTGCAGATGAACGAGATGACCGCCGCCAATCTCGCCATGATCATCAATCTCGGCGCCTATAGCTGCGAGATCATCCGCGCCGGCATACAGGCGACGCCTAGCGGCCAGTTCGAAGCCGGCGCGAGCCTTGCCATGACCCGGTTCGAGACCTTCCGGCATGTCGTCCTCGTACCGTCGCTGCAACGCATCTGGCCGGCCTTGTCGTCTCAGGTCGTCATCGTCATGCTCGGCTCCTCGGTCGTCTCGCAGATCGCTGCCGAAGATCTGACCTTCGCGGCAAACTTCATCCAGTCGCGCTCGTTCCGCGCCTTCGAAGCCTATTTCGTATCCACGGCAATCTACCTCGTGCTGGCGATCCTGCTTCGGCAAGCGCTCGCCGCCGTGGGGATGCTGATCTTTCCACGTAGGGTCCGCCAATGATCCAGTTCACCACATGGGATATCCTGCGCGGCCTGCTTCTGGCCGCGCGCTGGACGATATTGCTGTCGCTCGTCTCCTTTGCCGGCGGCGCCATCGTTGGCGCGATCCTGCTGCTCCTGCGTATCGGCAAGGCCAGGGCTGGCCGCGTCGCGGTCAGATACTTCGTCGAGCTGTTCCAGGGCACGCCGCTGCTGATGCAGCTCTTCCTCGCCTTCTTCGGCTTCGGGTTGTTCGGCATCGACGTGCCGGCATGGCTTGCCGCGGGTGGCGCTCTGACGCTCTGGTCATCAGCCTTTCTGATCGAAATCTGGCGCGGCTGCGTCGAGGCTGTCGCCAGGGGACAATGGGAGGCCTCGGCCAGTCTCGGCATGGGCTATCTGCAGCAGATGCGCTACGTCATCCTACCCCAGGCGCTGCGCATCGCCGTGCCGCCGACGGTCGGCTTCTCCGTGCAGGTCGTCAAGGGCACGGCCCTGACCTCCATCATCGGCTTCGTCGAACTGTCCAAGGCCGGCACCGTCATCACCAATGCGACCTTCCAGCCGTTCACCGTCTACGGCTTTGTCGCGCTCATCTATTTTGCCCTGTGCTGGCCGTTGTCGAAAAGCAGCCAGATCCTGGAGAGAAAGCTCAATGTCGCTCATCGAAATCACTGAAGTCCGCAAGAGCTTCGGCGCCAACGAGGTCCTGAAAGGCATCAATCTTGATGTCGAGCCCGGCGAGGTCATCGCCATCATCGGCAAGAGCGGTTCGGGAAAATCGACGCTGCTGCGTTGCATCAACGGGCTGGAGGCGATCAATGATGGCTCGATTTCCGTCGCAGGCGCGCAGCTCCTGCCCGACGACCTGCACCTGAAGGCGCTCCGGCTGAAGGTCGGCATGATCTTCCAGCAATTCAATCTCTTCCCGCACCTGACGGCGGGACGCAACGTCATGCTGTCGCAGATGGTCGTCAAGAAGACCGCCAAGGCCGAAGCAGAGGCGATGGCGCGGCGAATGCTCGATCGCGTCGGCCTCGGGCACAAGTTCGATGCCTATCCGGATGAACTCTCCGGCGGCCAGCAGCAGCGCGTCGCCATCGCAAGAGCCCTTGCCATGCAGCCGATTGCGCTTCTCTGCGATGAAATTACGTCGGCCCTCGATCCCGAGCTGGTGGCCGAAGTTCTCGCCGTCGTGCGCGAACTGGCCGGCGAAGGCATGACACTGCTGATGGTGACGCATGAGATGAAATTCGCCCGCGACGTCTGCTCGCGCGTCGTCTTCATGCACCAGGGCCGCGTGCATGAAATCGGCCCGCCTGGCGAGGTTTTCGCCGATCCGCGGACACCGGAACTCAGGCAATTCCTCGGCGTTCACTGAGCATCGGTCGGCTCTGCCATCCGTCTCCCCGCACCATGTTGCGCCATGCGCCCGGTGCGATGCCGAAGGCCTTCTTGAAATGCCGGGTCAAGTGGCTCTGATCGGCAAACCCGGTCGCGGCGGCAACCTCCGCAATCGGCTCGCCCACGCCAATCATCGCCTTCGCCTGCTGCAATCTCCGCATCAGCAGGAATCGGTGCGGGCTGGTCGCAAAAGCGGCGCGGAAATGCCGCGCAAGCGCAAAGCGGTCAAGGCCGGTGATGCGCTCCAGCTCCTGGGATCGCACATCCTGCATGCTATGCGCTTCGAGATAATCCCGTGCGGTCTTCACCTGTCCCCAGGCAATGCTGCCCAATGGCCGCTGCGGCAGGCGGGCATGCTGGACGAGGCCGTCGGTAAGACGAGAGACGAAATCGTCGACGAAGAGCTCGTCCAGTTCGCGATCGAGCTCGCCAAGGGCTGCCAGTAACAAGCCGGCGAGACGACTGTCCTCCAGAACAGGTTCATCGACGAATGGCAGACCGATCCGTGCCGCCTCCAGACATTGAAACAGGACCGAAGGTTCCAGATACAGCATGCGATAGACGAGGCCGTCCTCGGTCGCAGCCCCGCCGTCATGCAGCTCGTCCGGATGAAGGATGATCACCCGTCCCGGCACGCTGTAGCGCTGTTCGCCACGGTAACGGAACGTCTGCACGCCCCGCATGGTGACGCCGAGCGCATAGGTGTCGTGCCGGTGCAGTTCGAATGCGTCGCCTCGAAACTGCGCCTGAATGCGCTCGATGCCGGGATAGGCCGGCGCGGACAGGATGCGGTTGGCCTCCGGCGTCACGCACAAACGTTCAAGACCCTCGAAGATCTGTCCGGCTACATCCTCGCGCAACGTCCCATTCCCAGACTGCATGAAAGTGACCACCGATGTTCGATACCAAAATCGCGATCGTGCTGCGAAGCGATCTTCAATCCTGGCAGAAGCTGAATGTAACTGCCTTCCTATCGACAGGCATAGCCGGACAATATCCTGACATCATCGGCGAACCCTATCGCGATCGCACCGGCAACGTCTACAACGCTTTATCGATCCAGCCCATTATCGTGCTTTCGGCCGATCCGGAAAGCATTGCCGCCATTCACCGCCGGTCGCTGGAGCGGGGCGTCACCTCCTCGATCTTCATCGAGGAAATGTTTACAACCGGTCATGACGTCGCCAATCGCGCCGCCTTCTCCGAATTCGCCCCGGAGGACGCCAAGGTGGTCGGCATCGCCCTGCGCGGCGAAAAGAAAATCGTCGACAAGATCACCAAGGGCGCCAGCATGCACGCATGATCTGCCTTGCAATGAAGCATGTCGCGCAAAAGTGTGCAGCGGTTTTGCGGCAACGACATGCGTAAAATCAAAGACCTAAAGCGCGAAAAGCGAATCTGAAAGATCGCGGCGCGCTTTAGAAAACAGCCGGATCGCGAGACCCGGCCGTTTTTGTTGAAAAGGCTTAGCCGTTCTGCGTGATCGGCGCGATCTGGATCTCGACGCGGCGGTTCTGGGCGCGGCCAGCCTCGCTCGCATTCGATGCGACCGGCTGCGACGGGCCGAAGCCGATGGCCGACATGCGGCGCTGGTCGATGCCCTGGCTGCCGAGGTAGGACGCAACCGATCCGGCGCGGCGCTCGGACAGATCCTGGTTATGCTGCTGGCTGCCGGTCGAATCCGTATGGCCGTTGACGTCGATCAGGGTGCGGTTGAACTTACGCAGAACGATCGCGACGGAATTGAGCGTCGAGAAGAATTCCGGCTTGATCGCGTCCTGGTCGATGTCGAAGGTGATCGCCGAAGGCATGTTCAGGATGATGCGGTCGCCAGCGCGGGTCACCGAAACGCCGGTGCCCTGCAGCTGTGCGCGCAGTTCGGATTCCTGCTGGTCCATGTAGTTGCCGATACCGGCGCCTGCGAGCGCACCGACGCCGGCGCCGATCAGCGCGGCATTGCGGCGCGAGGCCGGCGAATGGCCGATCAGAAGACCGGCAACGGCGCCGACACCGGCACCGATCGCTGCACCGCCGGCGGTATTGGATACCTTCTGCTCACCCGTATAGGGATCAGTGGTGGTGCATGCGTTCAAAAAGGCTGCCGCTAGGGCAAGAATGGCAATTTTCTTGATCATGGAATCGTCGCTCTCCGGTTCGATGGCCGCAGCAGATATGAAGCATTGCGGCGATATCATGAAGAGGAATCTCATCGGGGCCTTTGTCCCCTGTGTATAGCCTAAAGACACGGCTCTTTCGCAAAGGGATCGCCGCCTGTGATCTGCGGGGCCGCATCGACCCCATATTTGCCTGCCTGTTCTTCGGGCCGGCAATCAGAGATTCTGGAAGAGCTGCGTCACCGTGGTATAGCTTGCATTGGCGATCGAGAGCGATTGTAGCCCGAGCTGTTGCTGGGTCTGCAGCGCCAATACCCTGCTCGACTGTTGCTCCATATCAGCGTCCACCAGCTTGCCGACGCCGCTGGTCAGGGAATCGCTGAGATTCTTGGCGAACTCGGTCTGGAGATTGATGCGCGATTCGAGAGAGCCGAAGGCGGATCCGATCGTCTTGAGCTGGTTCAGCATCGCCGTCACGGTGTTGACCATGTCGACGAGGGCGCCTTGCGTCGTATTCGCATCGAGCGAGATCTCCACTTGCCCGCTGGTATTGCCGTTCTTACTGCCGAGCAGAACATAATTTTTTGCGGCACCGGCCTCGGTCGCGAAGGCCGTCGAGGTCAGGACGCCGTAACCGCCGGTGCCGCTTGACTGGTCGTCTATCAGGTAACGCGCATCGCTTGAAGTGACGGGGCCGGTCGTCGAGCTTACGCCTTCATAGTTCAGCATGCCGATCGAGACGGTTCCGTTGGTGCCGCGAATAAGGGATCCAGGAACCTCATGCGGTGCGGCGGGATCCGCGCCGTCCTGCAGCACGGTCCAGTTGACGCCATTGAAGGTCGCGGACTCCCCTATGCTGCGCAGCTGCTGCTTCAGCTGGGTAAGCTCGTCATCGAGCTTCGTCTTGTCGACACTGGTCTCATAGGCGCTGACAAGCTTCGTCCTGATTTCGGTCACAACGTCGATTGCACTGCCGACGCCCGTGGAAGCGGTGCTGACGGTCGAGGCGGCAAGACCAAGCGCATCCTGCACCGACGAAATAGCGCCGACATCGGTATGCGTCAAAGTCGAGATTTTCCAGTATGTGGCGTTGTCTTTGACTGTCTGTACCCGCAGGCCGGATGACATCTGCCGTTCGGCATTGGTCAGTTTGGTCTGGGTGTCCCTCAGCACTTCCAGTGCTGTATTCACAGAAGGACTGACCCTGATGAAGGTCGAAAAAATACTCACGGCACATGAACTCCGGACGCAACAATACGCAACAAATACAAGGAGACATTGAAACCTTGCCGCGAGCGCTCATGCGCGCGGGCCGAGCGTGTCGGCGAACGGGGAGCAAGGCAAAAACAACGCCTGCGCTCCAGCGGTTACATGCCGCTATGATTAGCAAACATGCTTAAGAAAGCGCTAAGCGAAACGCCCGATTTACCATAAATAAGCGCAAAGCGGGCAACCGGCGCAACCCACCCGTTCCCGACTATTCCGCCGCCCGAAGGTTGGCGAGCTTCGAGCGTAGCGCCCCGTCGGACACGATATTGGTCGTCGTCGCCACACTACACTGACGACAACGGGCACGAGGTGGACAACGACACGTTTTATCTCCGCTCGCATGCCTTCATTCAAATGCGAAAATAGCTACGCCATCAACGCCCTTAGGCCTTGAATGTGCACTTTTTGTTCTAGTTTCGGCCCGTTTCTTTTGCCTTTCGGGGTAGAATCATTACATTGGGCCGCATGACCATTGGACATGACGATATTCCCTTCTTTGACGAGGAGCCGGAGCACACGGCATCGCGCCGTTCAGCGCCGGCTGCCGGCAGCATCGGCGGCGGCCTTGCCGCCCGGGCCATGGCTGCGCGCGACAGCGGCCGCCGGCCGGACTATCTCGCCGGCCTCAATCCGGAACAGACCGAAGCAGTCGAAACGCTTGACGGCCCCGTTCTGGTGCTTGCGGGCGCCGGCACCGGCAAGACCCGCGTCCTGACGACGCGCATCGCTCATATCCTGTCCACCAACCGCGCTTTCCCCTCGCAGATCCTCGCCGTCACCTTCACCAATAAGGCGGCCCGCGAGATGAAGGAGCGCGTTGCCCTGCTGGTCGGCGGCGCCGTCGAAGGCATGCCCTGGCTCGGCACGTTCCACTCGATCGGCGTCAAACTGTTGCGCCGTCATTCAGAGCTGGTCGGCCTTTCCTCCAGCTTCACCATTCTCGATACCGACGATGTCATCCGCCTCATCAAGCAGTTGATCCAGGCGGAGGGTCTGGACGACAAGCGTTGGCCGGCCAAGCAATTCGCCGGCATGATCGACACCTGGAAGAACAAGGGTCTCAGCCCCGCCGATATTCCGGAAGGTGACGCGCGCGCCTTCGCCAACGGCAAGGGGCGCGAACTCTATACCGCCTATCAGAACCGCCTGAAGACGCTGAACGCCTGCGACTTCGGCGACCTTTTGCTGCATCCGATCAATATGTTCCGGCAGAATCCTGATATATTGAAGGACTATCACCAGCGCTTCCGCTACATCCTGGTCGACGAATATCAGGACACCAATACGGCGCAGTATATGTGGCTTCGCCTGCTGGCGCAGCGGCCGAAGGGCGAGCTGCAGAATGTCTGCTGCGTCGGTGACGACGACCAGTCGATCTATGGCTGGCGCGGCGCCGAGGTGGATAATATCCTTCGCTTCGAAAAGGATTTTCCCGGCGCCAAGGTCATCAAGCTCGAGCGCAACTACCGCTCCACCGAGCATATTCTGGGTGCTGCGGCACATCTGATCGCCCATAATGAAGGCCGGCTCGGCAAGACGCTGTTCACCGATCGCTCCGACCCCGACGACATCAAGGTGCAGGTGCATGCCTCCTGGGATTCCGAGGAGGAAGCGCGCGCGATCGGCGAAGAGATCGAGCAGCTGCAGCGCAACAAGCACAATCTCAATGACATTTCGATCCTCGTGCGCGCCTCTTTCCAGATGCGCGAATTCGAAGACCGCTTCGTCACGCTCGGCCTGAACTATCGCGTCGTCGGCGGCCCGCGCTTCTACGAGCGCCTCGAAATCCGCGATGCCATGGCCTATTTCCGCCTCGTCTGTCAGCCGGCCGACGATCTCGCCTTCGAGCGCATCATCAACACGCCGAAGCGCGGCCTGGGCGACACGACCGTGCGCGCCCTGCACGATTATGCCCGCGCGCGGGATATCCCGATGCTCGCGGCAGCGGCCGATATCATCGAAACGGACGAGATGAAGCCGAAGGCGCGCAAGGCGCTGTTCGACGTCGTGCAATCCTTCCGCCGCTGGCAGGGCCTGCTCGAAAACACGCCGCATACAGAGCTTGCCGAGCAGATCCTCGAAGAGTCCGGCTATACGGACATGTGGAAGAACGACAAATCGGCGGAAGCGCCGGGACGCCTGGAAAACCTCAAGGAACTCATCCGCTCCATGGATAGTTTCGAATCGATGCGTGGCTTCCTCGAACACGTCGCCCTTGTCATGGATGCCGAGCTGAACGAAAATCTCGACGCCGTCTCCATCATGACGCTGCACTCCGCCAAGGGTCTGGAATTCGACACGGTGTTCCTGCCAGGCTGGGAGGAAGGCCTGTTTCCGCACCAGCGCTCGCTCGACGAAAGCGGCCGCGCCGGCCTCGAGGAAGAGCGCCGCCTCGCCTATGTCGGCATCACCCGCGCCAAGCGCCGCTGCCACATCTGGTTCGTCTCCAACCGCCGCATTCACGGCCTCTGGCAATCAACCATCCCTTCCCGTTTCCTTGACGAGCTACCGGAAACGCATGTCCAAGTCGCCGAAGTCGAGCAATCCTATGGCGGATATGGTCGCGGCGGCTACGGCCAGTCGCGCTTCGACAAGGCCGAGCCCTTTGCGAATTCCTATTCCACCCCCGGCTGGAAACGCGCGCAGGCAAACCGAAACGACGCAACGCGCGACAACTGGGGCAGCCGCTCCGGCCACGCCGTCGAGCGCATCGGCTACGGCGAAAGCGGCCCGAAAGTGCGCACCATCGACGGCGAGCTGGTGGCCAAATCCACCTCCTCCGAACCCTCCAAATTCATGGTCGGCGACCGCGTCTTCCACATCAAGTTCGGCAACGGCAATGTCTCGGAGATCGAGGGCAACAAGCTGACCATCGAATTCGACCGCGCCGGGCAGAAGCGGGTGCTGGATGGATTTGTGGAGAGGGTGTGAGGCTTAATGCTAACAGAGTTTCAGTATTTAATAAACATCAGTGCCCGCGCACAGCGTGCAAACGATGATTCAACGATGATATTCATAGATTGCCTTTGCGGAGAAGATGAATGCAAAATATATGGATTTCACTTCCGAATATTTTTAAGTAGATTTTATCTAATTATACACATAACTGGTGGAGTTTCTGAACCATCAAGTTGGTATAGTGCGACGCCATTACCTCATGAGACCAGCATAGAGGTAGAGATATCCAAAGATTTAGGCGATGAGCACAAAGAGAAAGGCAATTTTAAAATCACAGGTGAGTATCCCTGGAAGGCATCACTAGAATCCAATAGCGAGCGCGAGAATACTAACTCTTCGAAGCTTTCCGATAAGATAAAATACCAGGACAAAGCTCAACGTATTTCCGTTTCTGGAAGTCAAAATAACATAAGGTGGGAGATCAAAAAGCTTCCGCACGAGAGCCATATAAATGGCCCGGTCTTTGTTGATCAAAAAATGGCCGATGTCCGCCCGCTAGGCGGATCATTAGCTAATGTACTCCTAAAATTTCCCACGGATGGAGTTTTCATGACTCCTAAAAAAACAAAGAACATCCGTGAGAAACGAGTACTTTCCATCTTTTCTTTGGTAATGAGGAAAAGATTGTGCGAGCGTGATCATGAGGGTGTAACTTTAAGCCTATGACCGAAGATTTATTACATAAATTAAAAAAATCACGATCTCAGAAGTTTTTAGCTCTTGTCGAACTCGTCGAGTTAAATCCGAAAATAGATTTTCGCTATGCGGATCTAACAAATTCCGACTTTCGGAATCAGAACTTATTAGAGTTCGATTTCTCATATTCAGATATGACAGGATCAGAATTTGGAGGCGCCACTTTCAATGCCGAAAGCCTAAGGAAAGGTATATTTTTTAACAATGAATATTACAATAAACTCGATGAAAATGAAATATACCTTTATAACTGCGCTAGATTAAATGCAAGATACTACGATAGAATCGCGTATATTGCCGGTTACTCTATGTATGACCCAAGAGAAGAAAAAATTAAAACTTTACACGATATAATAGAAAACGAAAAAAGCCTTTACGTTATATCATTCTCGCAGAATATTATTGACATAATATCAGATGAACTCGATGCTTCAGGGAAGAAGGCGGAAATCGCTCGTATGGTTATGCGTCAAAGCTATCCTTTAGACCGAGCAAAGCTAAGAGAAAAGCTACGGGAACTCAGTAAATCATTGGAATTCATGCGCAGCTATATGAATTTCAATTAACGTGGAAATCTTTGGTTCTCACACCGCTAAATTAACGCCGCATCCCGATCCTTCAGCCACAGCCCGAATTCCTTGACCACGGCCACCACCTTCTCCAGGCGGCTTCCATCCTCCGTCAGTGAATATTCGACCTTCACGGGAACCGTCGGATAGACCGTCCGCCGGATAAGACCGGCCTCCTCGAGCGCGCGTAGGTCCAGCGTCAGCATCCTCTGCGAAATGCCAGGCATAAGCCGCCGCAGCTCGTTGAAGCGCTTGGGTTCATCGACCAGATAGGAGACGATCAGCAGACGCCAGCGGCCTCCCAGCAAATGCATCGCCTCCTCGACGGAGCAGCCGGTCACGGTCTTTTTCATCGCGCATACCTCATGCCTGAGGCGGGATAATTTTTGTACCTAGATGTCAAACTTTTCCGTTCTTACGATTCCATACCAAGTGGATTACATGGTTCGGCAGCCAGCTTTCCAAGGGAAGCCGGCACAGAAAACACCATGGAGACCTTCGGTGAAACTATACTACATGCCCGCAAGCTGCTCGCTCTCGCCCCATATCGTCATCAACGAACTCGGCCTGGAGGTCGAGCTGATCAAGGTCGATCACACCAGCCACAAGACGGAGGCAGGGCTGGATTTCCATGGCGTCAATCCGCACGGCTATGTCCCCGTTCTCGAACTCGCCGACGGCGATCGTCTGAGGGAAGGGCCGGCCATCGTCCAATATCTGGCGGACCTGAAGCCCGAGGCCGGACTAGCGCCTGCGCCCGGCACGATGGCGCGCTACAAGCTGCAGGAAATGCTCGGTTTTCTGTCAACGGAAATCCACAAGGGCTTCATTCCGCTTCTCTATGCGCGGCTGGCGGGAGGTTATGTCGAGACGGCAAGGCCGAAGCTCGAAAAGCGATATCAATGGATCGACGCGCACCTCGCCGACCGCCCCTTCCTGATGGGCGACAGCTTCACGGTTGCCGATGCCTACCTGTTCGCGCTGACGGGATGGGGTCAGGCGGCCTGGCTCAAATCCTACTACAAGGCAGGGATCCACTTCGATGAACTCGACAATCTCAAGGCCTGGTATCTGCGCATGAGGCTACGCGATGCGGTGCGTAAATCCATCGCGGAAGAAGGATTGGCATTCGACTGACCACAACGGCGGCAACAAAAAGTCATGACCTCCACCAAAGGTGGAGGTTTGAAACGCTGCGCTTGAACCACTAGAAGTGGTTTTGTTAGCGCTTAGTAGCTACGATTGAAGAGGTCGGCAAAGTCGGAAGCTTTGTCGGCCTTTTCCTGATTACGGATATATTGTCTGACGACCTGCTCGTTGTAGCCCGTCGTCGATACGAAATACCCGCGCGCCCAAAAGTGATAACCCTTGTAGCGCCGCTTGCGCGCATATTTGTTGGCAACATAAAGCGCCGTCTTGCCCTTCAGAAAGCCAACAATATGCGCAACCGAATATTTCGGCGGGATCGATATCAGCATATGCACATGGTCGGGCATCAAATGACCCTCTTCGATCTGGCAGCCTTTCTGCTGTGCCAGCCGACGTAAGAGTTCTCCCAACTCACGCCGCACGTCCCCGTAAAGTCTTTTCGTTCGGTATTTGCTGCCAAAAACAACGTGATACTTGCAGTCCCACGTCGCATGCGAGAGCGTTTGCTCATCCATAAAACCTCCTTGTTCGAAGTCTGGGCCACGCCAGCGGTTCAAGCAGGAGGTCTCTCAACTACCGTGTAGAACGCGTCCAGTCCTCCACCGTAGGTGGAGGTTTACTTTGATTACAAGAAAGCCATCGCGAGATACCGCCGGTCTCGCGATGGCGCCATTCGGTACCGCGCTATTTTTGGCGATGGAGGATCATGCCCCCGTGGTGAAGCACGTCGTCGATGAAATCTCCGTCTGCGGTAAAGCCGGTGTCGTCCCAGTAATCGATGTGATTGCCGCGAACTTCATAGCGCCCCTGATGATGATCAAGCTTGCCGTGGCCGGTGCCGGCATCTCCTTCGGAATGGAGGAAAGCTTCCGCCCCTTCATCGGCCGTGGAGAGCTGCTGCCGATCCTGGAGGATTATTGCCCCTATTTTGCAGGCTTTTATCTCTATTATCCCAGCCGCCGAAACACCGCTCCGAAGCTTCGCGCATTGATCGAGCATGTCGGGCGCTTTCCCGCCGGCGATGATTTCAATTGCGCCCGCCATTTGCCCGGATGATCTGGCCGTTGATCCAACCGCTCTCGGCGCTGGCGAGAAACGACACGATCTGGGCGATCTCTTCCGGCAGCCCGAGACGGCCAAGCGGAATATCGCTGATCAGCCGCCGGATCAGCTCATCGGAGCGTCCCTTGAACAAGAGCTCCGTGGCGATCGGTCCCGGCGCGACCGCGTTGACGGTCACGCCGCGCGTGCCGAGTTCCTTGGCGAGCGTATGCGTCATGGCTTCCACCGCGGCCTTCGTCGCCGCGTAGACGCCGTTGCCGGAGGAGTAATGGCCGATGATGCTCGTTGACAGGTTGATGATGCGGCCGCCATCCCGCACCCGCTTTGCACCCTCACGCATTCCATTAAAGGTACCCGTGAGATTGACGGCGATCTGCTGCTGAAAGTCCTCATCGCTCACCTGAGCCAAGGGCGAGAATTTGCTGATCCCGGCATTGTTGACGAGCACATCGACCTTTCCGAACTCGGCTTCGGCACGATCGAACAATGCCGTAACCGCCGAAGCATCGGTGACATCCGCCCGGACAGCAATCGCGCGACCGACCGCCGCCTCGATGCCGGCAACGACATCCTCAGCCTCTCCGGAACTTGATGCATAGTTGACGACGGTCTGAAAACCATCGGCGGCAAGCTGCCTCGCAATAGCGGCACCGATGCCCTTCGATGCGCCGGTGACGATTGCGGTTTTGATTTCGCTGGACATGCATTTGTCTCCATTTGTCTCTCCGGCCCGAACCGCGAGCGTCGCGCACGCATGCGCTTTCGAACACGCCGAAGAAATTCAATCCCCGGATGTCGCTGAAACGCTTGTTTCGCTGGGCTTGACCTGTAATATGAGCGATAATTCGCTTTTTACTACTCGCATTCCAGGAACATGCCCGAAAGCCCTCTGAAGAGCCGCCCCGCGCCAAGAAAAGCGCCGAAACAAGCCCGTTCGCTCGCGACCGTCGAGGCGATCGTGGAGGCTGCGGCTCGCATTTTGGAGGAACGCGGCCATGAAGCCTTCTCCACCAATGCCGTGGCCGAAAAGGCCGGTGTCAGCGTCGGCTCGCTCTATCAATACTTTCCACGCAAGGACGCGCTGATCGGAGCGTTGATCATCAGGGAAACGAGCCGCCTCGTCGAGGAGGCGGAAAGCGCGGCGTCCCAGCCCACAGGCAAGGAGGCTTTGTCAGCACTCATCCTCCCCTGCGTCGAGCAGCAGCTTCGCCGCCCGGCTCTTGCCCGCCTGCTCGACTTCGAAGAAGCACGCCTGCCGCTCGATACCGCCACCGAACAGGTAAAGAAGCGTTTCTTCGAGCTCACGCGCGCAACGCTCCAGCGACCGGACCTGCCGCCGCAGGCCGATATCGATGTTGCAAGCCGGGATGTGGTGGCGATCATCAAGGGAATGGTCGACGCCGCCGGAGAACACGGCGATCAGGATAAACGACAACTGGCGCTTCGCGTGCAGCGTGCCGTGCTCGGCTATCTGAACAGTGGCTGATGCCCCGGCGGGCACTCAACCAGGAAAGCCGGATTGCTTTACCCGACGTCTTCGCCATTGCAGCAAACCGCATTGCTGCATTGCAAAATCCGCATTCCTAGCAAGCTACCAATAATGATCCAATCGATTATATCGATTTAAGCGGCTTCGGGATTCCGCGCTTCTTGCGGGCGTCCCGGCAAGCCGCTGCCAGTCCTTCCGGCCCGTTCGGGCTTTTCGCCCGGGTCGAATCTCGAAGCCTGGCAACAACAAGAACCGAGGATAAAAAAGTGGCTGGCTCAGCAACAAGCTCTGCGCCCACCAGCGCCCGTGCATCCGCACGCCAAGGCCAGGGCAACTACCAATTCGCGCTTATCGCACTCACCTCACTCTTTTTCATGTGGGGCTTTATCACTTGCCTGAACGACATTCTGGTCCCGCACCTGAAGAGCGTCTTTCAGCTCAATTACACTCAAGCGATGCTCATCCAGCTCTGCTTTTTCGGCGCATACTCCATCGTATCGCTGCCGGCTGGAGCGCTCGTAAAGCGCATCACCTACAAGTGGGGCATCGTCGTCGGCCTCACGATCGCCTCGATCGGCTGCGCCCTATTCATCCCGGCCGCCAGCTATCGCGTCTATGCCCTCTTCCTGGGTGCGCTCTTCGTTCTCGCCACCGGCATCACGATCCTGCAGGTCGCCGCAAACCCCTATGTCACCGTATTGGGACCGCCAGATACGGCTGCCAGCCGCCTGAACCTGACGCAGGCCTTCAATTCGCTCGGCACGACGATCGCGCCATACTTCGGCGCGATGCTGATCCTGTCCGCCGCGACCGTTGCCGCCGCTAACGCTACCCCCGAACAGCTCGATGCCATCAGGCTTGCCGAAGCCGGCGCGGTCAAGTTCCCCTATCTGCTTCTCGCCGCAGCCTTCCTGGTGCTCGCCGCCGTCTTTGCTGCGTTGAAGCTGCCCGAGGTCGAAGACGAGGAAACCGTCGAACCGATGCGCGGCGGCGGCTCCGCCTGGCAATACCGCCACCTCGTGCTCGGCGCCGTCGGCATTTTCCTCTATGTCGGCGCCGAAGTCAGCGTCGGCAGCTTTCTCGTCAACTTCCTCAGCCAGCCCGATATCGCCCACCTCTCCGAGGCCGATGCCGCCCATTACGTCTCTTATTTCTGGGGTGGCGCCATGATCGGACGCTTCATCGGCTCGCTGGTCATGCGTCATATCGATGACGGCAAGGCGCTTGCCTTCAACGCAGCCGCGGTCATCATCCTGCTCGTGGTCAGCGTGCTGACGACAGGTCATGTCGCCATGTGGTCCGTGCTGGCGATCGGCCTGTTCAACTCGATCATGTTCCCGACGATCTTCAGCCTCGCGCTGCATGGTCTCGGCAAATATACGAGCCAGGGCTCCGGCATTCTTTGCCTGGCCATCGTCGGCGGCGCGATCCTGCCGGTTATCCAGGGCGGACTTGCCGATACGATCGGCATCCATCTCGCCTTCCTGATGCCGATCATCTGCTACGTCTATATCGCCTTCTACGGGCTCAAGGGCCACAAGCCGGCTTAAGCTCTATTACTTCGCGCCTCGCCGCTCGATCGGCGGGGCGCAAAGGGCTTGATCCGAGGCTCACCGCTTGGCATCGTGCGGCGCAACAAAACGGGAAGGACAGGCCTCATGAAAGCACTGCTGCTCATCGACATCCAGAACGGCTTCTGCCCCGGCGGAAATCTCCCCGTGCCGGATGGGGACCAGGTGGTGCCCGTCGCCAACAAGCTCATCGACAGCGGCAAATACGATCTGATCGTCGCTTCGCAGGACTGGCATCCGGCCGGTCATGGCAGCTTCGCCTCCGCCCATCCCGGCAAGAAACCCTTCGAAATAGGCATGCTGTCGGGCAAGCCGCAGATGATGTGGCCCGACCACTGCGTCCAGAATAGTAAAGATGCCGAGTTCCACCCCGACCTTCATGTCGCCGCCGCCGATTTCATTCAGCAGAAGGGCCAGAACCCCGCGGTCGACAGCTATTCCGCCTTCCGCGACAACGACCAAACGGCCCTTACCGGCTTGGCCGCCTATCTGCGCGACAAGGGCGTCACGGAGCTTGATCTGTGCGGGCTGGCGACCGATTACTGCGTCAAGTTCTCGGCGCTCGACGCCATCGAAATGTTGCCCGATGCGATCGTCCGCTTCATCGAGGATGCCAGCCGTGGCATCGATCCGGCCGGAGTCAAGGCGGCGATCGAGGAAATGCGAACCCGTGGCGTCGCCGTGATCAGCAGCAAACATGCGCTTGCCTAAAATCGCATCGGCCAGGCTAAACCTTCTCTAAACAAAATGGTGCAAGCTATTCCCGATCGATAGAACGGTTCAAATCTTTGAACCGTTCTATCTCATTGTTTTCACGCAATTCCGGACGGAAAACCGCTACGCACTTTTCTTGGAATTGCTCAAGAATATCGGGACCTCTAGCGTGCAGTCGATTGTCATCAACGGGCGTTTCCTCGGCCAGCCCTTGTCCGGCGTGCAGCGCTTCGCGCGCGAACTGACGCTGTCGCTCGACCGCAAGATCTCCTCAGGTGCCCTGCCTACCTCATTGAAAGGCGCGCGCTGGCGCCTGGCCGTGCCGCGCAATACGCCCATCGACATCAGGCTCTCGGCCATAGAAATCGATAGTTTCGGTTCCGGGCCCGGTCACGTCTGGGAGCAGACATCGCTGCTTTCACGCTCGCGCGGCAGCCGGCTGATCGGCTTCGGCGGTAGCGGTCCGCTCCTGCATCGCCGCCAAGCGGTCGTCATCCATGACGTGACGATCTTCCGCCATCCGCAATCCTTCAAGCGCAGCTACCGCCTGCTGCACGGTGCGCTGGGCACGGTCCTGACGCGCACCGCCAAGATCGGCACGGTCTCCGAATTCTCGCGACGGGAGCTGGCCTCGGTGTTCCAGGTTCCCTCGGCCGGCATCGACGTCGTCTACAATGCCGTCGATCATTATGCCGCCATCGAGCCGGATGAGGCCGTCGTGCAGCGGCTTGGCCTGAAGACGAACGGCTTTTTCCTGCTTGTGGGAACGATGAAGCCGAACAAGAACCTCGACTTCGCAATTCGCGCTTTCGAGGCGCTCAAGGATGACAATCAGAAGCTCGTGGTCGTCGGCGGCTCCGCGCCGACCGTCTTCAAATCGGATGACCAGCAGTCAAACGACAGCATGCTCTTTCCCGGCCGCCTCAGCGATGCGGAAATTGCCGCTCTGGAGCGGCATGCCACCGCTTTCGTCTTCCCGAGCCTCTACGAAGGTTTCGGCATCCCGCCGCTGGAAGCAATGACGCAGGGTTGCCCGGTGCTTGCGGCCGATATCCCCGCCGTGCGCGAAGCCTCGGGCGATGCCGCGCTCTATTTCGACCCATTCCGGCAGGATGAACTCATTGCCGCCATGCGGAGGATCGCGAGGGACGACGCGCTGCGCCAGGATCTGCGCCGGCGCGGCCATGAGAATGTCACCCGCTTCTCCTGGGACGCCAGCGCGGACCGCGTGCTCTCTATTCTCGAAGATCTCTGAGAGATTTTACGATCGGGCCTGCGGCCGGAACATGGTGACGAAGTAGCTATAGAGGCCGAGCAGGCAGAAGAGCGCGCCGCCGGCAACGCCGACCGCCACCGATATCCAGAGCGAATAGCCAAAGCCAGCCGTCGCCAGCACCGGCACCACCAGCCCGATGGCGGAGAAGGTCACAGGCGGCCAGACGAAATGGAAAGAAAGAGACATCATCACCTTCACACCGATCGCCATGGCGCACACGGCGCCGATCATGCCGCCGGCCATGAGCGCGGCATCGCCATAGGAGCCGAGGTGACCGCCGGCCAGCGTGCCGGCATTCAGCAACACGCAATCCAGCGCTGCGAGCAGGAAGATCGTTAGCAGCCGATGCTGCAGATGTGCCGGGGTCGGCATCATGTTGGCGGTCAAGGCGCGGCATGTCGCAAGACCGATGACGAAGGGAGCAACGGCAAGAAACTCATTGCGCAAACCAGCGGCGACGACCAATTGGCCGACCGGCTGCAGCACCGCGAAGATACCGGCGGCGGTCATGAGCGTAAGGCCGGTCAGCAGCGAATAATATTCCCCAAGCCGCTTGGCAAAAGCAGGCGTCACCCCGTCACGATCATAGGTCGTGACGACATCGGGATATTGAATGGCCTGCAGGGCAGAGACAATCAGCACGAAGGGTCGCTGCAGCAGATCGAGCGCCAGGAGGGCACCGGCTGCGGCCCCCGCTCCCAAAGTGGCTGTGAGAATGGATTTCAATCCCAGCGGCGTCAGCATGCCGATAACGGAAGCACTGGCAGCAACGCTGCCATAGACGAAGTGCTTGCGGAGCAGCGATGGCTCGAAGGGTGCCGCCTCGCGCAGGCTGTCGCGGGTCAGAAACACGGCCGATAAGCCATAGACGACATAGCCGGCCATCAGACCTATGACGGTGCATGCGAAATTGGGGGCAACGGCAGCACCCGCGAGCGTGCCGGCCGCGAGAATGGTGGCGCGTGAGCCCTGCAGCCGCGAGAAGACGCGAAATTCCTGGCGGAAGCGCAGCATGGTGAGGTGCAGGTCGCTGCCGCCCTGGAAGATCGCGACCAGACCGCCGAGCACCGCAATCTCCGCCGATACGGAAAAGAGGATCGAAGCGGAGGCTGCAATCAGGCAGATTGCCGAGCAGGCCGCAAATTCGACGGTCAATGCCTTGCGCTCCAGAGCTTCGCTTCCAGACCCTTGCCCCGGATAGAAGCGGCTGCAGGCAAAGCGAACCCATTCGAAACAGAAGATCGCAGCAAACTGGCTGATCGAGATGAACAGCGAATAGGCCGCATAATCCGCCGGAGTGAGCAGATGCGCGACAGCAATCAGCAGCCCGAAAGCCACCGCCGCCTGATAGAAATATGCAGCCAATGCCACGATCTTCGCCATGGCGGCAGCTAACAGCAAAAGATTGAGGAAAGCGCTAAGCCAGAACGGATAATCGTCATACCGGCTCGAAAAGTGAATGCCGCCGGTGGATGGGCGAACCGGTACAGGCGGGGGCCAGTGGCCTTGAATTGCCTTTTTGCACCGCACACGTTAGAAGAGCCGCCAAAATTAAAAGACAAAAGACGGACATGCACCGGGCGGCGCGTCCGGGGAGGAGCATCATGGAAACCATCAATACGATAGCCGCCCTGCGCGAACGGCTCGGCGAACATCGCAACGCCGGCAGGCGCATCGGCCTGGTTCCCACAATGGGCTACCTGCATGCCGGCCATATGGAACTGGTCGCGCGCGCCAAGGCCGAAAACGATATCGTCGTCACCTCCATCTTCGTCAATCCGCTGCAGTTCGGCGCCAATGAGGATCTGGCGAAATATCCGCGCGATCTCGAGCGGGATAGCGCCATGCTGCGCGATGGTGGCGTCGATTTCCTCTTCGCACCCGCTGTTGCCGACATGTATCCACGCCCGATGGAAACGGTGGTCGACGTGCCGAAGCTTGGCGCGGAGCTGGAGGGCGCGGTTCGCCCCGGCCATTTCGCAGGTGTTGCCACGGTCGTCACCAAGCTCTTCAATATCGTCCAGCCCGACAGCGCCTATTTCGGCGAGAAGGACTATCAGCAGGTGGCGATCATCCGCCGCATGGTCGAGGATCTCGCGCAGCCCGTTCGTATCGTACCCGTGCCGACCGTTCGCGACGTGGATGGTCTGGCCCTCTCCTCGCGCAACCTATATCTATCGAAGGAAGAGCGCGCCGCCGCCGTCATTGTCCCCAAGGCATTGGCGGAAGCCGAGCGGCTCTACGATCTCGGCGCGGATGACCCAGCAGAGCTCGAGGAGGCCCTGCGCGCCTTCATCGAGAAGGAACCGCTAGCGATCGCGGAAGTCGCCGCCGTTCGCCATCCCGACACGCTGGAGCCGCTGACGACCTTGCAGGGCCGACCCATTCTGATCGCGCTTTTCGTGCGCATCGGCACCACTCGCCTGCTCGACAACCGGGTCATCGGCCGCAAGCCATCAAACAATGAAAAGGCCGCCTGAGATGAGCACCGTCGGACATAGCAAGCGCATCACGCCCGCCGCGATCGAGGCGATGAAGGGCACGCGCCCGATCGTCAGCCTGACGGCCTATACGACGCCGATTGCCCGCCTGCTCGATCCGCATTGCGACCTGCTGCTGGTCGGTGATTCCCTCGGCATGGTGCTCTACGGCATGGAGACGACCGTCGGCGTCACGCTTGATATGATGATCGCCCATGGCCAGGCCGTCATGCGCGGCGCCAAGCATGCCTGCGTCGTCGTCGACCTGCCCTTCGGCTCATACCAGGAATCGAAGGAACAGGCCTTCCGCAGTGCTGCGCGCATCCTGAAGGAAACCGGCTGCGACGGCGTGAAGCTGGAGGGCGGCGAGGAAATGGCTGAAACCGTGGCGTTCCTCACCTCTCGCGGCATTCCGGTCTTCGGCCATGTCGGGCTGATGCCGCAGCAGGTGAATACGACCGGCGGCTATCGCTCGCTCGGACGCTCGGACAAGGAAGCCGACAAGATCCGGCGTGACGCCAAGGCGATCGCCGAGGCCGGCGCCTTCGCAATGGTGATCGAAGGCACGATCGAACCGCTCGCCCGAGAGATTACCGCAACAGTCGCCATTCCCACCATCGGCATCGGCGCATCGGCCGCCTGCGACGGACAGATCCTCGTTTCCGACGACATGCTCGGCCTGTTCAACGATTTCAAGCCGCGCTTCGTCAAGCATTTCGCAGAGCTGGCGCCCATGGTCTCAAAGGCCGTGGAAGCCTATGCCGAGGAAGTGAAGGCCCGCACCTTCCCGGCGCTGGAGCATACGTTCCAGCCGAAGAAATGAGGCTGCGTCAGCCCTTCGCCGGCTCCTTCTCCAGCAGGTAGATCGCCTCGCCAAAATCCTCCATTTTACTCATCAGCGCGGCATGGGCATCCCGTAGGCCCTGATTGTAATAGTGAGGTCCGATCTCGGCGGTGAAGAAATCGAGCAGGAACTCGGCGGGCAACGAGCCGAGCGTCTGGTCCAGTTCATCGGCGAAATAGCGCTGAAGGCGCGCGACCATGGCTGCCTTCTCCTCCTTCGAAAAGGTGATCTTCTTCATCTTTCCATCTCTCATTTTGCGAGCGGTCTCAAAGCGCTGGATCAAGGAAATCAATTGATCCATCAAGTAAATTCAATTGCTGGCCCGGCGCACACGGCTTACACGTCCCGCCATTGAACAGCGCGGAAGCAAATGCGCAAGGGGTGCAACCGTTGTCGTTCCCCATGCGAGGTTCGCGCCCTCGACACCGCATCCGGAGCAAAGCCGGTTTTCCACGAAGGACAGAGCGGACCATGAGTCGCGCGGAATTTCTTGACGGGTTGAAGGGTGGCATTCCCGTCGGCCTTGCTGCCGCGCCTTTCGGCGCCCTCTTCGGCGCGCTGGCGCGCGATCAGGGCATGTCGCTCGGCGAACTGACCCTGATGAGCGGCACCGTCTATGCCGGCGCCAGCCAGATGGTCGGGTTGGATCTCTTCGGCAACCATGTCCAGGCTTGGCTCATCGTGCTGTCGATCCTGGCGGTGAACTTCCGCCACGTGCTCTATTCGGCGGCGATCGCCCGCTATATCAGGCATTTTTCGGCGGTGGAGAAGTTCTTCACCTTCTTCCTGCTGGTCGATCCGCAATTCGCCGAGACGATCAAGCGCCATGAGAGCGGCAAGCCCGTGACTTTCGCCTGGTATATCGGCTTTGCCGCAGTGATCTATGTTCCCTGGGTAGTGGTGAGCCTGGTCGGCGGTCTTCTCGGCAGCCTGATCGGCGACCCGAAAGCCATCGGTCTTGATATCCTGCTGCCGGTCTATTTCCTCGGTATCGTCATGGGCTTTCGTACGCGCGACAACTTCCTGCCGGTCGTTGCCGTCAGCGCAGTCGCATCAGCCATCGCCCATCGCTATGTCGGTTCGCCCTGGCATGTCAGCATCGGCGCATTGGCAGGCGTCGCGCTCGCCGCAATGCTGCCGCCGGTGAAGGCGAACCGCAAGCCCGATCTCGCACACGAAAGCCACGAGGTCTGACTATGTTCGATTTCAATCCGCACATGGTCCTGCTCATTTTGGCCGCGGCCGTGGTGACCTTCATGACGCGCATCGGCGGCTATATCCTGATCGTCAAGATGACCCGCATTCCGCCGCGCGTCGAAGCGGCGTTGAATGCCGTGCCCGCCGCCGTGCTGACGACGCTTGTCGCCCCCGCCTTCTTCATCGGCGGCTGGGACACGAAAGTAGCGATGCTCGCTGCCCTTCTCGTCGGCCTGCGCTACCCCTCGACCTATATGTTGGTCGCCGGATGGATCGTCGTGATGGCATGGCGCCGTTCCATCGGCGCTTGAGACTTTAAAAGACCCGATCCCGTTTCGAGGCGGGATCGGGCGCGCGTCTCAATGGCCGAGCGCGCGCGTGGCGTTTTCCAGCCATGCCCGGATGTCGCGATCATGGATCAGCGGCATCAGCGCCTCGCGCGTCCGCACGTGATATTCGTTCAGCCAATGCAACTCTTCATGTGTCAGCAATTCCGTCAGAACCAGGCTGCGATCGATCGGGCAGAAGGTCAAAGTCTCGAAACCCAGCATCGGCATGTCTCCGCCTTCGATCTCCTCCGGATCGCGAATATAGATCAGGTTTTCGATGCGGATGCCGAAGTGACCCGGACGATAATAGCCGGGTTCGTTGGAAAGAATCATGCCGGGAAGCAGCTCCTGCACCGCGAGCCGCGCGATGCGCTGCGGCCCCTCATGCACCGAAAGATAGGAGCCGACGCCGTGGCCCGTGCCGTGGGCGAAATCGACGCCTGCCTTCCAAAGCGCGATGCGCGCCAGCGGATCGAGATCGCAGCCGCGCGTGCCCTTCGGGAAACGCGCCGTGCTAATGGCGATCATTCCCTTGAGCACCAGCGTGAAGAGGCGCTTGTGCTCTTCGGAAACGGCACCGATGCCGACCGTGCGGGTGATATCGGTCGTGCCGTTGATGTATTGCGCGCCTGAATCGATCAGGAACAGCTCGCCACCCTGGATCAGGCGGTCGCTCGCCGTCGTCACGCGGTAATGCATGATGGCCGCGTGCTCGCCGGCACCCGAGATCGTGTCGAAGGAAATGTCCTTCAGTGGGTTCTGCATGCTTTCGCCGACACGGGCGCGGCAGGCTTCCAGCCGTTCTGCGGCGGCAATTTCCGTCACCGTCCCCGGCTTGCTCGTCTCCAGCCAGTAGAGGAACTCGACCATGGCGGCGCCGTCCTGCAGATGGGCGGCGGCCGATCCGTTGATTTCAGCGGCATTCTTACAGGCGCGCGGCAGCTTGGCGGGGTCATTGCCCTCGACGACTTCGCCGCCCTGCTGACGGATGATATCAGTCAAGGCATAGGAGGCGAGATCCGGATCGATCAGGATGCGGCCACCATTTGCAGCCGCCCCTCCCAGCCGCTTGACGAGTTCGGACGGCGGCAGCTGCTTGCAAATCTGCGTAAGATAAGCTTCCGCTTCGACCTTCGTCTTGCGCTTGTCGAGGAAGAGTTCGGCCTCGCCCTCCGCATAAATGATGGCACGCGCCAGCGGATGCGGCGTGTGCGGCACGTCGCTGCCGCGAATATTGAAGATCCAAGCGACCGAAGACGGATCGGTGATCAGAACCGCCTTGAGGTTCTTTTCCTTGAGATTGGCTGCGATCGTCGCGAGCTTGTCCTTGGCCAGTACGCCGGCTTGGCCGATATCCTGGATGATGACGCCGCCAAGCGGCTCGGCCGGCCGGTCCGTCCAGAGCTTGTCGAGTGGATTATGGGGAAGGAAGACGAGCGTGCCGTCGATCTCGGCCAATGCCTTTTCCAGCCGGCGCACTTCCGCGCCCGTATGCAGCCACGGATCGATGCCGAGCCTGAAACCCTTCTTCGCATGGCGCGGCAGCCAGATATGCGGCGATTCGTTTACCAGATCGCCGCCGGTGAAGACGCTTCGGTCCACCTGCTCGGCAAGTTGCGTCACATAACGGCCATCCACGAAAACCACGGCCTGGGAGTGTGTGATAAGCGCAACACCCGCCGATCCGGTGAAACCCGTAAGCCATGCCAGGCGCTCCGAGCATTTGGGCACATACTCGCCCTGATACTCGTCTGCTCGAGGCACGAGGAAGCCGTCGATGCCGAGAGCCTCGAAGGCGTCGCGCAAACCGGCGACACGCTCGCGACCGAATTGCGGGGTGGAAGTGACGTCGAATGACTGAAACATGAGCTGATCCGAGACTGGTGGAGAATCCGTGAAACCGAATGGTGCCAGTATGTTAGAGCATGATGGCCGGAAGCGCGACGTGATTTTCGGTCATGGCGACGATATGCGCGGCACCGAGCCATCCGGCTCCCCCCAGCGCGCAACCCCTCTCTTCGGCGTTAACGAATCCGCCCATTTCGTGAGCATCCCTGACCAAATATGACAACTTCACGGCAGGAAACATGCATATTGCGCATAGCTCCCATGAAGCTGCCCCCCTGCCAAGCCGGCGAGCGAGTCGCTATATCCGCCGCATCAAACGGGGTTCACGACGAACCCACTCGAACAAGGACTTGAAGACAATGCCTATCATCCGCTCCGCATATGTTAGCCCGGCGCTGGCTGGCGAGCGTCGCACCGTACGCCATTCCGTCGGCTCGCTTCGTCAGCTCGAAGTCGAGACCTCGAGGGCAATCGGCGCAAGCCGCGGCGGTCGCCGCTAAGAAGTTTACGAGCTACGCGCTCCTGTCGATTGCATTCCGGTTCTCCTCCTCCCTCCCGGATCGCGATCAGAGCGCTTAAAGCCCGCTTGAGCACTCCTCCTCCACACGCTCGCGGGCAAGATCGGTGAAAATCGATCTCAAGGCGGTGCTTCGGCACCGCCTTTTTTATTACCTGCGATTGGGATAGCGGGAAGTGACCGGCTCAAGGCCGGTCGAGATGGATCGTAACCCAACCATTGCGCCAGATCGTGCGCACGTGCCGGAGATTCGCGCCGTTATAGGCGGCCAGAACCTTCCAGCGCTGCTCGGCCAGAATACCCGAAAGAATGACCGAGCCGCCCGGCGCCAGATGTGCCACAAGCTGCGGCGCCATCTTGATGAGCGGGCGCGCAAGAATATTGGCTATGATGAGGTCAAACGGTCCATGACGGGAAAAGGCCGTGGAGTGAAAGCCCGGCGCCGTCTCCAATGCAACGCCGGAAGCGATCCCGTTGCCGCGGACATTGTCCCGCGCGACGCGAACGGCGACCGGATCGATATCGGTCGCCAGAACCGGAATGTTACGCAGCTTGCGCACGGCAATCGCCAGAACACCGCTGCCCGTCCCGAGATCGAGCGCATTGCGCACGCGGCGGCTGGCAAGAACCTTCTCGATCGTCTCCAGGCAGCCCGCCGTCGTCCCGTGATGGCCGGTACCGAAAGCCTGTCCGGCCTCGATCTCGATCGCGATATCGCTGGAGCCGACTTTGTCGCGATCATGCGAGCCATGCACGAGGAAGCGGCCGGCGCGGACCGGCTTCAGCCCTTCCAGCGACTTGGCAATCCAGTCGATATCCGGAAGCACTTCCTTTTGAAGGGGGAGTTCGGCGAAGGTAGGCTTTAGAAGCGCTTCAAAACGACCACGCACCTCCTCTTCGTCCACGGCATAGAGATAGATCGAAGCCTCCCAGACATCGTTCTTCTCGTCGATTTCCGTCGTTGCGATCGGAAGCTCCTCGTCCTCGAACACCGGCGTCATCAGATCCAGGACCTGCGCGGCCTTCTTCTCGGTCGTCGTCACATAAAGGCGAATTTCGCTCAACTCGTCGCTCTTTCTCGTTCTTATTCGGCCCAGTCGATCCAGGGCGGTCTCGGCGTGTCATAGCCGGCTACGCTCCGAAGCAACGTCCGACGGGCCGAGCGAAAGCGCAGGAATAGCGGCGCAAACAGGTTGCGCGCCGCAATCGCCAGCGGATTTCTCATGGTCACCAGTCGCGTCAGGCCGTAGGTCTGCTTCAATACCAGCTTCACGGCGGGAATTCTCAAGGCCGAATACTCCTCTTCACGGCCTTCCGCAATGAGCCACGCAAGCCAGCAGGCATCTTCGATGCCGAGATTCATGCCGCGCGCGCCAGCCGGCGAATGGATATGCGCGGCATCGCCGGTCAGGAAGACATTGCCTTTCGCCATCGGCTCGACATGACGGAAGCTGATGCGGAACTGCGAAGCCCAGGTCCTTTCCGCAATGGCGGCGGGATGAACGATGCGGCTTTCGAAATCCTCCAGCGTCGAGATATAGCGGATGATGTCGGCCGTAACAGGCAGGCGCGCGACCATGCCGGGATCGAAGAGCGAGATTTCGCCGTAATATGTATCGACCGGGTCTGCGTAACGAAAATCGGCAAGATAGAAGTAGGCTTCCAGCGCCTCGCCCGGGAAGCCGGCGCCCAGCGCTTTGCGAACGGCCGAATGCGCGCCGTCTGCACCGATGAGGATATCCGGTCGAACCGTCTCCGACGTGCCGTCGGCCCGGCACAATGTGACCTCCGGCTTCCGGTAATCCGATATAGCCTCCGCAACCACCGCCGTCTGCCATTCGGGCGAGATGCCATAGGCCGAAAGCGCCTGCATCAACAGGCGCTCGGTGGCGCCCTGCGACAATGCGTGAATTGCGCTGAAGCGGCCCTTCACCTCTCGAGTATCCAGCTGGACAAGGATTTTCTTGTCCGAACGGACGCGAAAGTGCTCGATCAGCTGGGCAGCAGCGAGGATGCGCTCTGTAACGCCGGAAGGGGACAGCAATGTCAGCGTGCGGGCATTGACGCCAAGCGCCCGGCTCTCCTCCAGAGGCGTCGGGCCGATGCCATCATCGACGATACGCGGCGAGAAGCCGCGTCGGGCGAGTTCAAGCGCGGCGGTAAGGCCGACCGGCCCCGCCCCCGCGATCAGGACGGATCTGGATTTTCCCTGTTCGCCAAGCCCCTCGCCCATGCACGCCCTATCCCTTCTTGATCAGGTTCTCCAGCTTCTTCGTCGCCACGTCCGGGTCTTCCTCATAGGCGATGGTTCCGGCAAAGCGGCCCGCGGAATCCAGCAGGAATACGGAAGCGGTGTGATCCATCGTATAGTCGCCGTTTGGCTGCTTTTCGTCCGCCGGCACTTTCTTGGCGTAGACGCGGAATCCCTTGACCATGTCCATCACCTTGGCGGGATCGCCGGAAATGCCGGTGATGCGCTTCGACACGTTGGAGACATACTGGTCCATCATGGCGGGCGTATCGCGCTCTGGATCGACGGTGACGAAATAGGCGTTGAGCTTGCTGCCATCCGGATCGACCTTCTGCAGCCAGCCATTCAGCTCGAACAGCGTCGTCGGGCAGACATCCGGGCAATGCGTATAGCCGAAGAAGATGGCCGACGGCTTGCCGCGAAACGCCTGTTCGCTGATCGGCTGGCCGCTTTGCGAAACGAGCGTGAAGGGCACGCCGTAGGGCCCGGATGCCGCCACCTCGGGCGACTTGCCTCCACCAAAACTCAGCCAGCCCAATATTCCGGCCACGATCAATACGGCCACCCAAATCGCAATCCGCACGTTTCTCATGACTGCCTTTCCTCACCAACTCCGGCGACCGCACCCAAAAGGCAACGCGATCCGCCCTCTGCCGATGTAATGGCTCGGCGTGGAGGACGCAATTCAAGAAGATGCTAGGCAGGGGCCGAAATCGTCGCAGCATGCGCTCGGAAGTCTCTCAAGCCCCGTTTGCCTCGTTTCCTCGCTCCACCCGGGCTCGGCGAGGCAAAATCTACGATCATGTTAAACCAATCCTAACCTGTCCGCGCCAACATCTCTTTCAAAGGTCGAACTCGACTTCGCCCGCCGCCCGAAAGCGCGGCAAACCTCTTTATTTCAGAAGGGCATGACGCCCGCCGGAAAGCCAGGCGTTATCAGCCGAAGCACCGGACGCTGCCGCTGCCCAAGCCGCTCCAGCCGATCTTTTTTTCAATCGCGAGCGTCGCTTGCCGGCGATGCCAATCGGGAAGTCCTCGAACATGACAAACGCCATCAAGCAATCGGGCACCTATCTGGAAATCGTCTCCTTCCACCTCGGCGATCAGGAATTCTGCATCGATATCATGGCCATCCGCGAAATCCGCGGCTGGGCGCCGGTGACGCCGATGCCGCATACGCCCCCTTACGTGCTCGGCCTCATCAACCTGCGCGGCGCGGTGATCCCGGTCATCGACATGGCCTGCCGCCTCGGCATGAAGATGACGGAGCCTTCCGAGCGCTCGGCCATCATCGTCACGGATATTGCGGGCAAGCTCGTCGGCCTTCTGGTCGAGCAGGTCTCGGATATGATGTCGATCAAGAGCGAAGATCTGCAGCCGGCGCCGGAAATCGTCCCGGAAGCACAGCGCGCCTTCTGCCGCGGCATCGTGGCGCTGGAAAAGACCATGGTCTGCTTCCTCAACCTCGATACCGTCATCGCGGATCAGCTGGCCCAAGCCGCCTGATTTCAATAAGTTAGAAATTACCCCCAAATGATCGCCCTGAAGCTCGGCTCCAGGGCGATCGTTTTTCATGTAACCGGCTTTGGCAGGGGTGTAGCCAATGATGCCGGTATTGCAGGCCGTGAACAGGGGCAAGAGTCGCCTCCGTGTTCGTTTTCAAAATTGCATCAAAAAGGTGCAAACCGAAAGCAACCAAAAGCAATTCGACAACCCAAGAGTATGACTTTTTTTGGTATTGCCACTTCGCGAGTTGTGATGGCGGTATTCTGGTAACGATAAAGCATCTCGCCAAAAGTTTGCAGCGGCTTTGCGCTAAAGATATGCCGGAGATCAAAGACCCACAACGCAGGGAGCGGATCTGGAGGATCGCGATGCACTCTAGTTGGGCTTGCCTTTCTTCCATGTAACCTGTTGACCAAACAAGGGTATCGTCGAAATCGCCATCTTGGCCGAACCATCCGTCAGCTGGCGCGAATGGATGAGGTAGATCAACGTGTCGTTCTTCTTGTCGTAGATCCTGGTGACGACGAGCTTCTTCCAGATGAGCGACAATCCGGCGCGAAACACCTCTTCGCCGCTCTGCGACTGGTTGATATCGCCGATTTCGATCGGCCCGGTCTGGCGGCAAGCGATGGAATTGTTGGAGGGGTCCTCGAACCAGTTTCCCTTGCGCAGCCGGTCGATGACGCTGCGATCGAAATAGGTCACATGGCAGGTCACGCCGGAGACTTCCGGATCCGGCACGGCATCGACCAGAATGTCATTTCCCGTCCAATCCACGCCGACCTTGCCGACGACCTCGGCGGAAGCGGAAACGGGCGCCATGGCCAGAAGAGACGCGGCAATGGCGGCAAAGAACTTGGGTGAACGCATCAATCATCCTCCAACAGCGGCCGCAGGGAGCGAAAGCGGCATGGCTAAGGTAAGATGGCCGATGAACGATGCAAGATAAGGCCGGCAATCTGTATCGGATGCAGCCGAGACGCCGCCGGAGCGCCGGCGTCCCAACCGAAACTGGAAGCGCTCCAGCTTATTTCTGGCTGATTGCGACTGCTCCGGTCTCCAGCAGCGACTTGAGGTTCGACAGGATTTTAGGCCAGCCGCCCGAAACAGCCTCGATGAACTTGGAATTCTCCACATCGATCGTATGGGTGACGGTCAGCTTCACCGCGTTATCCGCAGGCTCCAATTCCATTACGCAGCGCGACCAGCCCTCGGCTTTCAACTCGGGGCGAAATTCGTTGCGCCATTTGAAGGCGAGCCGCCGAGGCGGATCGAACTCTGCAATCTCTCCGGTGTCGGCGACGCGGCCATCCGGAAAGAGCATTTTCCACGGCGCACCGACCTTCCACTCCGTGTCATGGACCATGTCGAACCAATATTGCCTGATGAACTCCGGCGTGGTCAGCGCCGACCAGAGCTTCTCCGGCGTGGTATGGATGAAGGTGACGTAGACGAATTTGCTTCCAGTCATGTCATTTCTCCTTGTTTGAATGTCTGTGCTTATCGACGTTATTGGTCGCTCTCGTCTTCCAGCGCCTTCTTCAGAGCCGAAAGCGTGTTGAGATGCCGACGTTCGAACTTGTTGATCCAACGTTCGGCAATCTCGTTGATCGGGATCGCATTGATGAAATGCAGCCTCTCTCGCCCCTGTTTTTCGGAGGACACCAGATTGGCTTCCTCGAGAATAGCAAGGTGCTTCGCAACGGCCTGACGGGTCATCTCCAGATCTTCGCAGAGCGCGGTCAGGGTCTGCCCGTTGCGCTCATAGAGCCTGTCGAGCAACTGTCGCCGGCTGGCATCCGCCAGCGCCTTGAACACCGTGTCATCGTTCATTTATAACGGAACCATTTGGTTGCCTGTCCTTATTTTATACGCAACTAAATGGTTGCCTGTCAAGCTGCGTGGCGAAATCCGCGATCTCCTTGACGTGAAAGACCGACCCGAGGGCCGGTCAGTGGAATGCGGCCGGAGCGATTGACAACAGCGCCGCCGCATCGGATCATCCGCCCATGATCGCAAACCGCACCATCACGATGCACCTCACCATCTCTCCCTTTGCAGGGCGAGTGGAAGCCGTGTTGCGCTGAGCTGACCGCGATCCATCTCAACCCTGCCGAGGCGAGCAGGGTTGAAGCCCCATGCTCTCCTCCCCCGACATCAAAGGAGAGCCCATGAATTCCGAACAGGAAGATCCAAGCAAGCGACGATCCGGCAAAATCGGCCCGGTCGAGATTCGTGCAACGCGGCCGTCGGATGCCGAAGCGATCGCGGCGATCGCCAATCTCCCCGGTTTCCGCGCCGGCACCTTGCGCCTGCCCTTTCAAAGCGTTGAGGAAACGCGGGAATGGTTGGAAAAGCCCGCCCCGAACTCAACCCGCCTTGTCGCGGAGGTAAACGGACAGGTCGTCGGCAATGCGGGCCTAAACCGCCTTGCCGGCCGGCGGATTCACAGCGGCAACATCGGTATGGGCGTGCATGACGATTTTACGGGCTGCGGCATCGGGTCGGCGCTCTTGGGCGCCCTCATCGACACGGCCGACAACTGGCTGGCAATCAAGCGTCTGGAACTGACTGTCTATGTCGACAATGCGCCAGCGATCCGGCTCTACGAGAAATTCGGCTTCGAAACCGAGGGGCAGCTCAGAGCCTTCGGTTTCCGCAACGGCGAATATGTGGATGCATTGTCGATGGCGCGGCTGAGGTTCTGAGAAATTCTGGCGGTGGATGCCGGAGTAACCCTAATAGAGCCCGTTATCTGCCGAGGCAGGTTAACCTGCGAGGCTCCCCACATACCGCCGCCAGCAAAGCCTCCCGCATCCCAGCGGGCCTTCTTAATTCATCACTTTTTGAGCGATGAATTAACCAGCTCAGGCGTCACTGAAAAGTTTACCTGACCAGAGATGTCACCGTAAGGTTCGCATTCTGAAATTGCATTAGCAACGGCTGGAGCTGCAACCTGATCCCACGGTGTCGGAGGCGTCTTGAAGTTTATTGACACCAAACCAGTTTTTCCATCCTTAAGCGTGACCAGAGCAAGCATCTCAAACTTAGCCGGCGGGTTCGCGGGCAGTTTTAGACATTTCAGCATTTGACTGGCGACCACATTCCCTTTGTCGGAGGAAAGCACCACATTGCAAGCTGTTAGGAGCAGCGCGCTAGACAGTAAGAGCGCGATATTAATAGATCGGAAAAGCATCTTCTGGGCCACTTCGGGATTAACGGATGGGATATCGCGGAGCCCAGCCTGAAAGCGAGGCGATATTATTTCAAGCTGGACAGATACCTGTTCTCGCCGGCAATGGCTGATCACAACTTTAGCGATTGCGGCTCCTATGTTCACCGCATTACTCATCAGCCGATCAAATCCAGCCACTCGTCCTCGGTCATGACCTGGACATTGAATTCCCGCGCCTTGTCGAGCTTGGAACCCGCGCCCGACCCTGCCACGACGATATCCGTCTTCTTCGACACCGAGCCGGATACCTTGGCACCGAGGCTCTCCGCCTTCGCCTTGGCCTCGTCACGGGTGAACTTTTCAAGCGAGCCGGTAAAGACAACCGTTTTGCCGGCCACCGGGCTGCCAGAAGTCACCAGCTGCTCGGCCTCCTGCGGCTGCACCTCCTCCAGGAGCTTCGCGATAACTTCGGTATTGCGTGGCTCTTTGTAGAACTCGACGATAGCTCGCGCCACCACCTCACCGATACCCTCGATATTGTTGAGGTCGTTCCACGCATCACCGCTAAGGGGCGCTGCTTCCTTCATCCCTGTCTCGAACGCCGCATAAGTGCCGTAAGACCGCGCAAGCAGCTTGGCCGTCGTCTCGCCGACGTGGCGGATGCCGAGCGCGAAGATGAAGCGGTGCAAGGCGATCTGCCGCCGCTCGTTGATCGCCGCATAGAGCTTGCCGACACTGACCTTGCCGAAGCCGTCGATATTCTCCAGCTTGGCAAGTGATGACTGCTGACGTCTCTCCAGGGTGAATATGTCAGGCGCAGTCTTTATCTGCAGCGCCGGGTCCTCGCTCTCGAAGAAGAAATCGATTTGCTTCGAGCCCAGGCCCTCGATGTCATAGGCATTGCGCGAGACGAAATGCTTGAGATGCTCGGTTGCCTGCGCGCGGCAGATGAAGCCGCCGGTGCAGCGAGTGACTGCATCGACCTTGCCGGTCTTCTCATTGATATCTCGCACAGCATGGCTGCCGCAGACCGGGCAGACTTTGGGGAATTCGTAAGGCGCGCTCGACATTTCGCGCTTCTCCAGCACGACATCGACGATCTGCGGAATGACATCGCCTGCCCGCTGCACGATCACCATGTCGCCGACACGGATATCGCGGCCATCGCGGATCGGTTCGCCCTTGTTGCCGATGCCCTTGATATAGTCGGCATTGTGCAGCGTCGCATTGGTCACGACGACACCGCCGACCGTGATCGGGTCGAGCCGTGCAACCGGCGTTAGCGCCCCCGTGCGGCCAACCTGGATGTCGATGCCGACCAGACGCGTGAATGCCTGCTCCGCCGGAAACTTGTGCGCCGTCGCCCAACGCGGCGAGCGCGAACGGAAACCGAGGCGGGCCTGCAGTTCCAGGCTGTCGACCTTGTAGACGACGCCGTCGATATCGTAATCGAGATCAGGCCGCTGCAGGCCGATCTCCTCGTAATGCCCCAGAATATCGGCAACCGAACTCAGGCGCTCCATGAGCGGATTGACCGGAAATCCCCAGGACTTGAAGGTCTGCACCATGCCGTATTGCGTATCGGTCGGCATGTCCGATATCTCGCCCCAGGCATAGGCGAAGAATTTCAGCTTGCGGCTGGCCGTCACCTTCGCATCGAGCTGACGCAGCGACCCCGCCGCCGTATTGCGCGGGTTGACATAAGTCTGCTTGCCCTCTGCCTCCATCTGCGCATTGAGCGCCAGGAAGTCGCTCTTGGCCATATAGACCTCGCCGCGCACTTCGACGATCGAGGGAGCCTCTGCCGGCAAGGTCTGGGGTATCTCCTTGATGGTCCTGATATTGGCGGTGACATTTTCACCGGTCGTGCCGTCGCCGCGTGTCGCGGCGCTCACCATCCGGCCATTCTCGTAGCGGATCGACATCGAGAGGCCGTCGATCTTCGGCTCGGCGGTAAAAGTAATGGAATTGTCCGGAAGGCGGCCAAGGAAGCGATAGACGCCGGCGACGAAATCCTCCACATCTTCCTGTGAAAACGTGTTATCGAGCGACAGCATCGGCCTTGCATGCACGACGGGCGCGAAGGTCTCCGACGGCGCGGCACCGACCCGACGCGACGGGCTGTCGGCGCGGATGAGTGCCGGAAACCGGGCCTCGACGGCATCATTGCGCCGCTTCAGCGCATCATAATCCGCATCCGAAATCTCCGGCGCATCCTTGCCATGATAAAGCGCGTCGTTGCGCGCGATCTCAGCGGCCAGATAGGCAAGCGCTGCGGCCGCTTCCTCTTCGGTCAAATCCTCGACGGGCTTTTGTTCGGTGCTCATGAATCGACACTCCCCGATTTCGGAGATGTTTTAGAGCACTTGGAGGAAAAGTGTGAAGCGGTTTTCAGCTCCGAATGGGTAAATACAAAGAGAAAAATTCGGATTTCGGTCGCAGGCACCAACGACCGTGACGGCAGCACTCACGACGACTTTCTGCCAATTGCAGACGAGCGCCATCGCCAAGCCCATCCATATCTCCTCACTACTTTTCCCAATGCGGAACCCAGTCACCTTTCAGGCGCATCGATAGACCTGCATCGTCCTCAATCCGCCTAGCGACATGAAGTTCAGCCGCGCTCGCTCCATAACGGCTAGCGGCGAGAGCGAAAGCCCCCTCGGCAGCAGTAGTCATAGGCATGGCCGCCCGAACGTTACGATTGAGTTCCTTTATGAGGCGAAGGTCCTTCAGGCAGAGATCGAGGCTGAAACTTGGATCGTAGTGTCCGGCGAAGATCGACGGCGCGTCATGTCGAATGACGAAGCTATCGCCAACGCTGTTCTGGATCGCGTGCCAGAGCGTACCGAGCTCGACACCGTTGGCCATGCCGGTCGCGAAGCCTTCGCCAATCGCCGCCGCCGAGATAAACCAGAGTTGGTTGGTGACCAGCTTGACGACGTTGCCCGTTCCAAGCTTGCCGCAATGGATGACCATGCCGAGGTTCTGCAAAACGGGATCGACGCGATCAAACGACGCCTGATCACCGCCAACGAATAGAGTGAGCTTCCCATTCCTAGCGCCATCGACCGCTCCGGTCACGGGAG